>NZ_LABY01000183.1 GCF_001043975.1 Methylobacterium variabile | reverse complement strand
TCGCCAGCATCCAGACGGCCATGGCGACCATCATCAGGTTCTCGGTGAGCGAGACGAAGCCGAGCGGCACCTTACTGGACCCGCCGACGCAAGCGCACTTGATCTCACGCTTGTCGACGTAGACCGCCTTGAACACCGAGGCTGCCCCGACCGTGCCGATGAACAGGGCCACAGGGATGGAGAGCCAGTTCAGGGCTCCCGCCACCATCAGGACGCCGGCGATGCCCTCCAGGAACGGGTAGGCGTAGGCGTAGCGCACCCAGCGCTGCCCGAGCAGGTCATAGCCCAGGAACATCGACGAGAAGCTCTCGACGTCCTGGAGCTTCAGCAGCGCCAGGACGCACATGCTGAAGGCGATGAACCACTCCGCTGCGCGCAGGGTCAGGGGCGTGCCGTAGGCGGCGTAGCTGGCCGCCAGCGCCATCAGCGCGGTCATGGCAAAGACCGCCACGACGGGCGTGTAGGTCGTCGCGTTCGGGTCGTTGGCTGCCTTGCCGAAGCGCTGGCGCAGGTCGTCGTAGCCGCCGACGCGCTCGCCGTTGATGAAGGTCTGCGGCGTCGACTTGACCTGATGCTCGGCCTTGAAGCGGTCGGTCTCTGCCCGGTCGGTCAGGAGGTGGTCCTCGACCTCGAAGCCCTGGCGTTCGAGGAGGTCCTTGGCCTTCAGGCCGTAGGGGCAGGTGTGCTCGGGGGTGACCATCCGATAGAGGGTGGCCTTGCGGGCGGCGGTCGCCATCGTTCGTCCTCGTCGTTCGGAGGGAGGGGACGTCCCCTCCCGGTCTGGGTTCAGGCGGCCATCTTCCGGCAGCTCTCGGCGCAAGCCCGGCACTGCCGGACGCAGTCGTCCATGTCGCCGACCTGCTCGCAACTCCTGGCGCAGGCCTCGCAGACCTCCGCGCAGGCCCGGCAGGTGTGCTTGTGCTCGGGGGTGCCGATCAGCATGAGGTGCGCCGAGGTCCGGCAGATCTCTGCGCAGGCCATCATCAGCCGGAAGTGCCCCGGCTCGACGTGCTTTCCGCCGGCCGGCAGGCAGTGGTTCGAGGCCATGCCGAGGCAGGTCTGGTAGCAGCGCAGGCACTCGTCGATACAGGTCTGCATATCCGAGCTCATCTGATGCATTGATGTACTCCGCTGTATTGCGTTTAGATGAGAAGCACGACTGGAAATATGACTCAGTTTTAACCGAGTCACTCAGTCTTACCTCGAGATATAAACGCCAGAACTACTGATGCGTTCAGAAAATGATACTCAGGACGCTCGCGAAAATGGGAGCCGTCTCTCGCCCTGGACGCTGGCCATCACTGGGTGCCCTTCCTCTTCAGGAAAGCCTCCATCTGGGCGATCTCGACGTCCTGGGCCCTGATGATCTCCTCGGCCAGCTTCCGGATCTCGGGGTCCTTGGAATGCTGGAGGGCGACCTTGGCTATGGCGACGGCCCCCTTGTGGTGGGGGATCATGCCGCGCACGAAGTCGACGTCGACGTCGTTCGTGTAGCGGATGTCCATGTCCCGGTGCATCTCGGCGCCGACGTCCCGGAACGCCTTGGTCGCCGGCGTGTCCGTCTGGGCCGTGGTCGCCGGCACGGGATGGCGACCGGCATGGTCCATGTGCTCCTTGCCATGCATCTCGTGGGCGGGGGCGGCGCCCGCGAGCGCGAGGGCCAGGGTGCCGGCGACGACGGTCTTGGTCAGGGTCTTCATCGAGGCGTCTTCCTGTGAGGGGGTTAGTTGAACTTGCCGCTGGCGGTCGCGCCGTCGGGCCCGGTGAGCTGCACGGCGCCCTTGGGGCTGTCGCCGAGGGCGGTCGCGGCCTTGCCGGTCAGGCGGTTGCCGTCGGCGGGCTCCAGCGGCACGCGGGCCGGCTTGCCGCCGACGACGAGGATGGCCGTGCCCTTGAAGCCGGAGGCCGGCACCGGCTTCTGCCCCTCGTCGGACAGGAACACGTCGACGGTCTCGCCCTTGGCGACGAGCTCGACGTGGAACTTGCCGGCGTCCGTCACCCGGCCGCCGTGCTGGCCGGAGGTCTCGTGGGCGCACACGGCGGTCGCGGCGAGCAGGCCGGCGACCAGGGTCACTCTCGGTAGGATCACGTCTCGTCTCCTCTTGGGGTCAGTAGGCCTCGGCCGGGCGCGGGCGCGCACCGTCCGGGGATGGGTGAGCCGGCGCCTCGGCGTGGAGGGCCCGCAGCCGCTCCAGCGGCTTGCGTCCGAAGCGCAGGAACAGGACGGGGGTCAGGAAGGTGTCGAGCAGCGTGGCGCTGATCAGGCCGCCGAAGATCGTCACCGCCACCGGGTGCAGGATCTCCTTGCCCGGGCTCGCCGCGTCGTAGAGCAGCGGCACCAGCGCCACGCCGGCCGACAGCGCCGTCATCAGCACCGGGGTGAGCCGCTCCAGGCTGCCGCGAACCACGAGATCGGGACCGAACGGCACGCCCTCGTGCAGCGACAGGTTCAGGTAGTGGCTGATCTTGAGGATGCCGTTGCGCGCGGCGATGCCGGTCAGCGTGATGAAGCCGATCATCGAGGCCACCGAGAGCGGCTGCCCGACCAGCCACAGCGCGGCCACCGAGCCGATCAGCGCCAGGGGCACGTTGCCCATGATGATGAGGGCGAGCGCGGCCGAGCGGTAACGGCTGTAGAGGATGGCGAAGACCAGCGCCAAGGACAGCGCGGAGAGCGCCCCGATGGTCCGGCTCGCCTCCTCCTGCGCCTGGAAGGTGCCCTCCAGGCTGGTGAAGAAGCCGGGCGGGAGCGGCTCCTTTGCCACGGCCTCGCGGATGGCCGCCACGACGGTGGCCATGTCGCTCTCGCCGTTGGTGTTGGCCTGCACCACGATGCGGCGCCGAGCGTTCTCGCGCAGGATCTGGTTCGGTCCGTCGGTTTCGCGGATGTCGGCGACCTGGCGGGCCGGCACCCAGCCCGAGGGCGTCTCCAGCAGCAGGTCGCCGAGGCCGGTCGTGGTCCGGCGGTTCTCCGACAGGCGCAGCACCACGTCGAAGCGGCGCACGCCGTCGACCACGGTCGAGACTACCCGCCCGTTCGAGAGGCGGCTGATCTGCTCGACGACGGCGGCCGGCTGCACGCCGTAGAGGGCCGCCCGGGTGTAGTCGACGCGCACCTCCAGCTGCGGGATGCGCACCTGCCGCTCGACCTGCAGGTCGACGAGGCCCGGAATCGCGGCCATCCGCTCACGCAGGGAGTTGGCCACCCGCCGCAAGGCGTCGAGGTCCTCGCCGAACACCTTCAGCGCGATCTCGGCCCGCACGCCCGAGAGCATGTGGTCGAGCCGGTGCGAGATGGGCTGGCCGACGTTGACCGCCACCGGCAGGGCCGCGAGGCGCCCGCGGATGTCGGCGACGAGCGCCTCCTTGGGACGCTTGGTCCCCTCGTCCAGCGCCACCTCGATCTCGGACGAGTGGACGCCCTCGGCATGCTCGTCGAGCTCGGCCCGGCCGGTCCGGCGGCCGACCGCCTTCACGCCCGGGATGTCCAGCAGCAGCTTCTCGGCGATGAGCCCGACCCGGTTGCTCTCGGCCAGCGAGATGCCCGGGTTGAAGGTCATGTTGACGGTGAACGAGCCCTCGTTGAACGGCGGCAGGAAGGCCCGCGGCAGGTTCCAGGCCGCCACGCCCGCGGCGACGACGGCCACGGCGACGCTGCCGACCAGAAGGCCCTTGTGGCGGAAGGCGACCCGCAGCAGGGCGGCGTTGCCCCGCTTGAGCAGCGTCAGGAAGCGGCTGTCGTGCTCCTCCAGGTTCTTCAGGCCCGGCAGCAGGAGCGAGGCAAGCACTGGCGTCAGGGTGATAGAGGTGAGCAGGCTTGCCAAGATGGAGATGATGTAGGCCTGCCCCAGCGGAGCGAAGAGCCGGCCCTCGATGCCTGACAGCGCGAAGAGCGGCACGAAGACGAGGATGATGATCAGCGTCGCGTAGACGATGCCGGAGCGCACCTCGTTCGAGGCCTCCACCACCACCTGGAACACGCTCTTCGGGTTGCCGGCCCGTCGGTTCTCGCCGAGCCGGCGGTAGATGTTCTCGACGTCGACCACCGCGTCGTCGACGAGCTCGCCGATGGCGATGGCGAGCCCGCCCAGGGTCATCGTGTTGATGGACAGCCCGAACAGGTGGAACACCACCGCGGTCGTCAGCACCGAGACCGGGATGGCGAGCAGCGAGATGGCCGTGGTGCGCACGTTCAGGAGGAAGGCGAACAGCACCACCGCCACCACCAGCACGGCCTCGACGAGGACGCGCTCGACGTTCCGGATCGAGGTCTCGATGAAGTCGGCCTGCCGGAACAGGACCTGGTCGGCCTTGATGCCGCCGGGCAGGTTCGGCGACAGCTCCTTCAGCGCCGTCTCGATGCTGCGGGTCAGCCGCACCGTGTCGACGTCGGGCTGCTTCTCGACCGAGACGATGACCGCGGGCTTGGCCATGTAGCCGGCGTCGCCCCGCTTGGTCCTGGCCCCGAACGACACCTCGGCCACCTGGCGCAGGTGGACCGGCGTGTCGGCGACCGTCGCGACCACGAGGTTGCGCAGGTCGTCGAGGCTCATGGTCCGGCCGATGCTTCGGATCAGGTATTCGCGGGAATGCTGGTCGGTGAAGCCGCCGCCGGCGTTGGTCCCGAACTGCGCCAGCGCCGTTTCAAGCTGGGCGTTCGTCACCCCGAGCGAGCGCATGGCGGCCGGGTTCGGGCTGACCCGGAACTGGCGCACCTCGCCCCCGATGGGGATGACCTGCGCCACCCCCGGGATGGTGAGGAGCCGGGGCCGGATGGTGAAGTCGGCGACCTCGCGCACCTGCATCGGGGACGCCGTCTCGCTGGTCACCGCCACCAGCAGGATCTGGCCCATGATGCTGGAGATCGGCCCCATGACCGGGGTGACGCCCCGCGGGAGCTGGTCCTGCACCAGGGCCAGCCGCTCGGCGACCTGCTGGCGATTCCGGTAGATGTCGGTGCCCCAGTCGAACTCGACGTAGGTGATGGACAAGCCCACGCCCGAGACCGAGCGCACCCGGGTGACCCCGGGTAGCCCGTTCATCCGGGTCTCGATGGGGTAGGTGACGAGCTGCTCGACCTCCTGGGGGGCGTAGCCCTCGGCTTCCGTCATGATGGTGACGGTGGGCTTGTTGAGGTCGGGGAAGACGTCGACCGGAAGCTTGGTGGCGGTGAAGGCGCCGTAGAGCACCAGCACCGCGGCCATGGCGAGGACGAGCAGGCGGTTGCGGACCGACCGGCTGACGAGGAAGGTGAACATCGGGCGGCCTCCTCAGCGGACCTGGTCGAGGAGTTCGGCGCCCTGGGTCACGACGCGCTTGCCCGGCCCGATCCCCTCGGCGACCAGCACGCGGCCGCCATCGAGCGGCTCGACCCGCACGGGCCGCGCCTCGAAGCGCTCGGCGGTGGTGTGCTCGTAGACGACGTCCTGCCCGTTGCCGGTGCGCACGACGGCCGAGCGTGGCAGCGCCAGGCCGGACTGCTCCGTGTCCGTCCCGGCGAGCACGGTGACGAACTGGCCGACGCGCAGGCCGGCGGCGTCGCCCTGCACCGCGAACTGGACCGGGATGGCCTGGTTGCGGTCGGCGAGCCCCGTCCCCTGGTAGGCGAGCTTCAGGGTTCGGCCGTCCGCGAGCCGGGCGGTAGCATTCTGCGCTGCGGTGAGCGCGTCGAAGCTGAGGGCCTCGACCCAGAGCCGGTTCGGGTCGACGATCTGGAAGACCATGGCGCCGGGGGCCGCCATCTGGCCGGCCACCGCCGTCGCCTGCGCCACCACGCCGTCGACCGGCGCGACCAGGGTCTCGGGCTGCTGCCGGATCCTGTCGAGGGCGGCGCGGCGGTCGTGCAGGCCGTTGAGCTCGGCGACCGCGTCATCGAGCTGGGTCGTGGCGACGGCCCCGGTCGTGGCGAGCTTCCTGTAGCGGTCGACCCGGCGCTCGACGATGGCGATCTGCTGGTCGAGCTCACCCTGGCGCTGGCGCATGTCGGAGACGTCGACGGCCTGCACGGGCGGCGTCACGGTGGCGAGCACGTCGCCCTTGCGCACTTTGGTGCCGAGGCGCGGGAAGATGCCCGAGGCCGGGGGCGCGAGCCGACCGCCCACCGAGGACTGCACCACGCCGCTGGCGTTCGGGTCCGGGATGATGCGGCCGGGCAGCTCGACCGAGCGGTGGAAGCTACCCTGCTCGGTCATGGCGGTGCGCAGGACCAGCAGGCGCTGAGTGGGCTTCGGCACGAAGACCGATCCGTCGGGCAGGCGTTGCGCGAGGTCTGAGGTCGCGGGCGCTCCTTGCCGCGGCTCGATCAGGGCCGCCCCCTGCACCGGTGCGCCATGGTCCTCGTCGCCGTGGGCGAAGGCAGCGGTGCCGAGGACGATGGTGATGCCGATGGCGACGAGCGCCACCGCCGGAGCGCCGCGGCGGCCGCGCGCGAGCGCCGTCACGAGCACGCCGAGCAGGAAGGCTGCGGCGACCGCGGCCACCAGGGTCGGGTCCTTGGCGGTCAGCCGCTCCCGGACGCCGTGGGCGACCTCGGACACGCGCGCCAGCGCCGCTTGCGCCGGAGCCGCCTTGGCGGGTGCCGGTGCCGCGGCGGCCTTCGGGTCGGGCACGGTGACGGCGACGGTGAGCACGTCGACGGCGTCGCCCGCGGTGACGGTCGCCACGAGCTCATGGCGACTTGGCTTCGCCAGCCACGGGGCGGGCAGCGCGTAGCCGCCCTCGTCCGTGGCGGTCGCGACCTTGGGACCGTCGGACGTCTCGACCTCGATGGTCGCGCCGGTCACCGGCTCGTTCGTCCGGAAGCGGTCGAGGAACAGCGTCAGGGTGCCGTCGCGCGGGATGGCGACGAGTTCGAAGGCGTTCGAGAGCGCCTCGCCGCGCGGGGCGATGGTCTTCGAGACGGGCGGCGGCGCGGCGCCATGGTCGTGGCCCTCATGGGCGAGCGCGGGCCCCGCCAGGACGGCGGCAAGCAGCGCCACCGCGCGCAGGGCGGCGGCAAAACGGGTCGACATGAACAGGAATCCTCGCGTCGGGAAGTCCGGACGGCGCCGTTCGCGGGCGCACTCCGGGCGTCGCGCGCCTCAGGCGCGCCCTACGTCACGCGAGGGTTCGTGGGGGCTTGGGCAGGGCCTCGGGGCCGGGGCCGGCACGGCCGGTCACGTCATCCGGGATCAGCGTGACGGTCCCGAACAACGTGGGCGACAGGACGGAAGGGCCCGGGAGGACGCCGGTGGCGCAGCAGGCCATCATCCCGCAGCAGCGGGTCCCGCAACCGGGCCGGCAGCAATCGTCCCCGACCGGCTCGATGCGCGCCGCTTCGGCGACCGGGGCGAGCGCGACCTTGGACCAGGTCGGCGCCTCGGACCGAGCCGCCGGCTTGGCGGGCGCGGTGACCGACGCCTGGGCCGCCGGCGGGGCGACCTTCGGCTGCGTCGCGGCCATGTGGTGGCCGTGGTGCACGTGCCCCTCATGGGCCTGGACGGCGGACGGCGCGACGTAGGCGATGATCGCGAGGATCATCGCCGCCATCAGGCGCACGATTTGCCGGTCGAGGCTCATGGGTCTGGGTTACACCTTTTCGGATGGCGGGACTATGTCCGCGGGTGGGACGTGAATGCCCGAATGCAAGTTTGGTTGCCGTCTTCGGGTTTCAAGCTGCCGCGAGCAGCGGCTCGGCGGGGTAGCCAGCGGCGGCGATGGCCTGGGCGATCCGGTCCGCCGGACCGACTGTATCCGAAACGGATACAAGCTTGGCCCCCAGGTCGACCTCGACCCGGGCATTCGGCTCGACGGTCTGCACGGCGCGGGTAACCGACTTGGCGCAGCCGCCGCAGCCCATTTTCTCGACCTTGTAGCGATACATGACGCTCTCCCTTCAGTGGCGTCACGTCGAGATGGGGCTTCCCATGATGGGAAGGTCAAGGGTCGGCCTTCGTCCCCTATTACTACCTCGGCTCTAGATGATCCGTTCGGTAGATCAGGAGTGGAACATGACGGCCTTGTTCACACCCGCTCAACCGGTGCTCCCGCTTTCTCCAGCGCGGAGAAGCCCCCAGCGACGTGGGCGACTGACCTGAGCCCCATGTCCTTGAGGGTCTTGGCGGCCAGGGCCGATCGGTTGCCCGAGCCGCAGTAGAGAACCAGCCTCCGATCATCCCGAAGCTCGGCCTTGTGCGTCGGGCTCGCCGGGTCGGCCTGGAACTCTAGGAAGCCGCGCGGCACATGGACCGCGCCGGCGATCCTGCCGGTCTTGGCCAGTTCCTCGCCTTCCCTAACGTCAACGAGCACCGTGCCCGGCTCACCGAGGCAAGCCAGCGCCTCCTCGGCCGACAGGGTCTCCACCTCGCGGTTGGCTTCCGCCACCAGGTCCTTCGCGTTCTTCATAATCATAGCTTCCCCATCACGCGCCCTAGGCCGCGCCGTCGAGGGCGTCCAGCGGGATCTTCAGGTAACGCCTGCCGTTCGCCTCGGGCTCGGGCAGGCGGCCGCCACGGATGTTCACCTGCAGGGAATGCAGGATGAGCTTGGGCATCGGAAGCTCGCGGTCGCGGGCCTTGCGCATGCGGACGAATGCCTCCTCGCTCGGGGTCTCGACCAGGTGCGGGTTCTCGGCCCGCTGCCGGGCGACCGTGCTCTCCCACGCCGCCTCGCGCCCATCCGGGCGGTAATCGTGCCCGGTGAACAGCCGCGTCTCGTCCGGCAGCGCCATGATGCGCTGGATGCTGCGCCAGAGCGCGTGGGCGTCGCCGCCCGGGAAGTCGGCCCGCGCCGACCCGCTGTCGGGCATGAATAGGGTGTCGTGAATGAAGGCGGCGTCGCCGACCCGGTAGGCGATGGAGGCCAGCGTGTGGCCCGGCGTGAACATCACCTCGACGTCGAGGTTGCCAATCCGGAAGCGCTCGCCCTCGGCGAAGAGCCGGTCCCACTGCGAGCCGTCCGTCCGGAACGCGTCGGGCAGGTTGTAGAGCCCCTTCCAGAGCCGCTGCACCTCGATGACCGTCTCGCCGATGGCGGTCGGGATGCCAGTCTTGTCGTGCAGGTAGCCGGCGGCCGAGAAGTGGTCGGCGTGCGGGTGGGTGTCGAGGATCCACTCCAACTCGTAGCCCTCGCGCTCGATATGGGCGAGCAGGGCGTCGGCGGAGCGGGTGGCGGTCGCCCCAGACTTCGGGTCGAAGTCGAGCACCGGGTCGATAATGGCGCAGCGCTTCGTCTCGGGATCGGCAACGACGTACTGGATGCTGCCGGTCGTCTCGTCGTGGAAGCCGGTCACGATGGGTCGACCGCGCAACGACGGGATGGTCTGGTCGGACATGGATCTCCTCCTTCCGAGTTCAGGTTGTGGCTCCGAGGAGCGGCAGGGCCCCGCGGGCGACCACGTAGAGGCCGACCAGGATCACGAGGCCGGCGAAGGTGAGGGCCAGGGCGCGCTTGTGCTGGCTGAGCCGTCGGCCGAGGCCGGCACCGACGAGGCCGCCGAGCACGCCGCCCAGGATGAATAGGCCAGCCAACGGCCAGTCGATCAGGCCTGAGACGGCGTAGCTTGCCGCGGTGGCGGCCCCGAAGGCGCTGACCGCGACCAGCGAGGTGCCGATGGCCATCGGCAGCGGCATCGAGGTCGCCAGCATCAGGCCCGGCACGATCAGGAATCCCCCGCCGATGCCGAAGAAACCGGAGAACAGGCCCACCGCGAAGCCGATGCCGAGCAGCCAGGGCAGGAGCACCGGGGCGCTGGCCTTGGTAAGGCGCACCTCCGGATCGCCCTCGCCGCGCCGCTTGCGCAGCATCAGCCCCCCGACCACGAGCATGACCACCCCGAACAGCGCCAGCAGGCTCTGCCCATCGACCGCCTTGGCTGCCGCCGAGCCGGCGAGCGCGCCAAGAATGCCTGCGAGCGAGAACGCCACCGCGCAGCGCCACTTCACGTTTCCGGCCCGCCATTGCGGAACGAGATTGCCGGCCGCGCTGACCGAGACCGCCAGGGCACTGGTGCCGATCGCCACATGGGGCGAGCTCACCCCGACCACGTAGGTCAGGAGCGGGACCGCCAGGATCGAACCGCCCCCGCCGACGAGGCCGAGGATCAGGCCGACGACCCCGCCCGAGCCGGTCGCGAGACCGGATGTGAGCAAGCCGGGCATCACGCGTCGGCTCCCCGGCCTGCCTTCGGGTTCGAGGTCGCCGGGGGCACGAGGCGGAACATCAGCATGCCCACGGCCATGGCGGCCACGAAGGTCGCGGCGGGGGCCGGCACCACCGAGAGGATGGTCAGGGCGGGTCCGGGGCAGAGGCCGACCAGACCCCAGCCGACGCCGAAGAGCGCGGCGCCGACGAGCAGGCTTGGGTCGAGGTCGCGCCGGGTCGGGATCTCCAATCGGGGGGCGAGCACCGGCCGGCCGCGCCGTCGCGCGACGCGGTAGCCGGCGGCCGAGACAGCGACGGCGCCCGCCATGACAAAGGCAAGGCTCGGATCCCAGCGTCCGGTCACGTCGAGGAAGGCGAGGACTTTCGCCGGGTTGGCCATGCCGGAAACGAGCAGCCCGATCCCGAACAGCAGGCCGACGGCGAAGGCGGAGACGGTCTTGGCCATGGCTCAGGCTCCGAGCAGGTGACGGGTGACGAGGACGGTCAGGATGGCGACGGCCATGAACGTGCCGGTCGCGATCAGCGAGCGGCGGGAGCCGCGACCGATGCCGCAGACGCCGTGACCGCTGGTACAGCCGGCCCCGAGGCGTGCACCGAACCCGACGAGCAGACCCGCGACCACGAGGAGCGGAAACGAGGCGTCGACCGCCACCGCCGGCAGGCTCCCGCCCGAGCCGGCGTAGACCAACGGTGCCAGAACCAGGCCGGCCAGGAAGGCGGCTCGCCAGCCGGTCTCGCGCGAAGGCGAGGCGAGCAGGCCGCCGAGGATACCGCTGATGCCGGCGATGCGTCCGTTGAGGAGCAGGAGCAGGGCCGCGGAAGCGCCGATCAGGCTGCCGCCGAGGAGGGCGCTCAATGGCTTGAAGCTGTCCATGGTCAGTCACTCCCGACGCGCGGCAAGGGGCACACCCGTGGGCAATGCATGATCCACACGCCGCCACCGGGGTTGTCATGGACGGGGTCCATCCCCGAACCACGCTAGAATTAGACGATGCTTAATTAGTGATATCTAATATAATGTCAAGAGCGAGGCGGTCGATGATTCCTGGAACAGCGGAGCGGGTTTCGCTTCACACAGGCACGCGCGACAACCGGCGGATCGCTGCAGACCTCGACGCGAGCGTCCGCTGGCATGCCGAGCACCCGCAAGACATCGGTCGCCGGCTGCGCGAGCTCGACGCGGAGTGGGACATCGAGCGGACGCTGGAAGCCAACGCCGCGACGCTGGCGCTCACCGGAACGGTGTTGGGCTTGGCCACGGACCGACGGTGGCTCGCCCTGCCCCTGGCGGTGACCGCTTTCCTGCTGCAGCACGCCGTGCAGGGCTGGTGCCCGCCCTTGCCGGTCCTTCGGCGCCTCGGCTTCCGTACGGCTCGCGAGATCGAGGTCGAGCGCAACGCCTTGAAGGCGCTCAGAGGTGATTTCGGCCCTATCGGACCGGGTCCGGGTGACCACGACAGCCGGGCAAGCCACGCCCTCATGGCAGCTAGGCTCTGACGAGAGAGCGCCGGAACGGCTTCCCGTTCCCCGCGCTACGGGTGGATGTAGGCGAACCCCATGCCCTGCAGGCGCGCCAACTCGGCAACGCCGCTCGGCACGATGTCGTCCTCGCCCACCGCATAGAGAGCGCCGCGGTCGATCTTCCGCTCCCTCAGGGTATTGGCGCAGACCAGGAATCTGACGCCTGCAGCCTTGAGGGCGTCGATGCGTCCGGCGAGTTCCTTGTCCTCGGCGGCGGCCTGGAACAGAGCCAACCCGTCGCCGAGGCTGACCACGCGGATCTCGACGTGATCCTTGCCCACGGCGTCGACGTGGTTCCGCAGGTTGCCGAGCAGGCGCTTGAAGTAGGCGACTCCGTCGGGGCCGCCGCCGTTATGATAGACCACCTTCTGGTTGGCGTAGTACCCGGCCGGAGCTTCCGAGCCGGCGTGGGCGGCCCCCATGCCGAGGGTTGCGAGAAGGACCGCGAGCGCCAGGCTCCTAAAGACCGTCGTCATCCGGCTCTCCGTCGTCGGTGAATGGCTCCGGCGCCTCCGAGGCGCGGGCGGACAGGCTATCGAGCCGCGCATGGTCGAGGCCGTCGTCCGGCTCCGGTCCGGCCGACGCGCCGCTCCCGAGGCTGCCGGTCGTCTTGGGCGCGACTTGCCGCGTGGCGTGGCTGGTGCCTCGTGACCCGAGCACCACGACCTTGGTGCCGGTGGGCACGCGCCGGTGCAGGTCGATCACGTCCTGGTTCAGCATGCGGATGCACCCCGAGGAGACCGCCTCGCCGATGCTCCAGGGCTCCGTGGTGCCGTGGATCCGGTAAAGCGTGTCCTTGCCGTCCTTGAACAGGTAGAGCGCACGCGCCCCGAGCGGGTTCCTGTCGCCGCCGGGCATGCCGCTGGCCCAGCGCCCGTTGCGGGCCGGGTCACGCCGGATCATGTCGGGCGTCGGCGTCCAGCGCGGCCAGGATGCCTTGCGGGCGACCGTCGCCTCGCCGGTGAACTCGAAGCCGGCCTTGCCGACCCCGACGCCGTAGCGCATCGCCTTGCCGCCCTCCAAGACGAGGTAGAGGAAGCGTCTGTAGGGATCGACGACGAGGGTGCCGGGTGGCTCCTTCGTGGGGTAATCGACGACCTGGCGGACATTGCGGGCCTTGAGCTCACGTGGATCGACCGCCTCGACGGTGAAGGGCTCGTCCGTGATGGCCGCGTATCGGCGCAGGGCATCCGGGGCGATCTGCGGCCGGGCCTCCGCGACCGGGGCCGGCGCACCCATCGAGGCCGTGCAGGCGCCAAGCGCCGAGGCGAGCGCCATCAGCGCCGATAGACGTGAGACCCGCCGCATCACGAGCGACCCTTGGCGCGCGCCTGGGCCACAGCCTGCTTGAAGCCGTCGTAGTCGAGCGCCGCAGCGACCTTCAGCGGGCCGATCAGGAAGACCGGCGTGCCCTGCAGGCCGAGGGCATCGGCCTGGTCGAGGTTGCGCTGGAGCAAGGCGCCGATCTCGGCTTGGTGAGCCCGCCGGTCCTCCTCCAGGCGGGCCATGTCGACGCCCGAGGCGGCCACTGCCTCCAGCATTCGCTCCTTCGGGATCTTGCGGCCTGGGATGGCCATGAGGGCCCTGTGCACGGCGTCGTAGCGGCCCTGGTACTTCGCCGCGAGGGCGAGCTGGGCGCCGTAGACGGAAGCGTCGCCGAGGATCGGCCAGTCCTTGTGGACGAGGCGGATGCGCCCGTCCGCCTTCACCAGGCGGGTGAGGTCGGGCTCGGCCTTCTTGCAGAAGGGGCAGTTGTAATCGAGGAAGGCGACGATGGTCAGGTCGCCCTTCGGGTTGCCCGAGACCGGCGCTTCCGAGTCGTTGAGGATGGCGTTCGCATCAATGCCTTGAGCGAAGGCCTCCTCCGTATGCGGCGCCAGCGAGAGCAGGGCGGGCGCGAGCGCGACGGCGGGCAGAAGGGCGAGCAGGGTCCTGCGGTCCATGACGATCTCCGTGGGGTTATCGAAAGTGGGGGCTCAGGCGCCGACCAGGGCGAGGCGGCGCGTCAGGTCCTCAACCGTGAGCTCTCCCTCGGTGCGGGCCTCCCGGACCTCGTCACCGTCGGGGCGCATCAGGATGAGGGTCGGCGGACCGACGACCTCAAACCGCTGCATCAGAGCCCGGGTGTCGGCGTCGTCGCGGGTGACGTCGGCCCTGATGACGGAGACGGCCTTCAGGCGCTCCCGGATGCCGGCGTCCGCCAGGACCGTCCGCTCGTTGGTCTTGCAGACGGTGCACCAGTCGGCGGCGAACTCGACGAGTACCGGCTTGCCCGCGGCGCGGGCGGCCTGAAGGGCGGTCTCGAAGGCAGGCAGCGAGGCCACGACGCGGGTGTTGGAGGCGTGCACGGCTTGGGCCTGGCCGAAGCCGGCGAGCGGCCGGAGCGGGTCGGTCCCACCCGCCGAGGCGCCGACGACGAGGGCGCAGCCATAGGTCACCGCGACGATGCCGACGCTCTTGCCCAGCCGGCCTCCGGCACCGGCCGGGAGGGCGTCGAAGGCACCGACGAACACGCCGACGCCGACGGCCAACAGGCCCCAGAGCGCGAGCGTAACCTCGGGTGGCATGAGGCGGGAGACCATCGTGATGGCCAACCCGAGAAACACGACACCGAAGGCCTGCTTGGCGGAAACGAGCCAAGGGCCGGACTCCGGCAGGATCCCCGCCCCGAACGTCCCGAACGCGACCAGCGGCAGACCCATGCCGAGGCCGAGCGCGAACAGGGCGGAGGCGCCGCGTGCCACGTCCCCGGTTTGGGCGACGTAGAGCAGGGCCGCGGCGAGCGGCGGCGTCACGCAGGGCCCCACGATCAGGGCAGAGGTGAAGCCCATGACGGCAGCGCCGCCGAGCGCGCCGAGCCTGCGCCCGCTCAGGCGGGACAGGCGGGTGGCGGCGCCGGCCGGCAGCGCGATGTCGAACGCACCGAACATCGACAGCGCCAGGGCGGCGAAAGTCACGGCGAGCAGTCCCAGCGCGACGGGAGTCTGGAGCGCGACCTGGAGGTTGCGTCCGGACCATGCCGCGGCCACGCCGAGCGTGCCGTAGGCCAGCGCCATCGCGAGCGCGTAGGTGCCGGACAGGACGAAACCGCGCGCGGCCGAGAGGCGCCCCCCGGAGCGCGTCAGCATACCGGCCAACACCGGGACCATCGGGAGCACGCACGGGGTGAAGGCCAGGAGCAGGCCGAGCCCGAGGAACGTCGCCAGGACGCCCGCGAGATTGCCGGAGAGCAGGGCTCTTCCGGTCTCAGGCTTCGTGTCGGCCGGGGGCGCACTCGCGGACACCGCTGGGTTCGCCGGAACGGCCGCCGCTTGCGGACCCGGCGCAGGCACCTCGACGACCCGGGTGACCGGCGGGTAGCAGATGCCCTTCTCGGCACAGCCCTGGTAGGTGACGCGCACGTCGCGCACCCCCGCGAGCGCGGCGCCCGGCACGACGGCCTCGGCCGCGCCGTGGTAGACCTCGGTCGCCCCGAAGTTCGGGTCGTCCTTGGTTTCGCCCGCAGCGGTCGTCACGGGAAGCTCCCGACCGCTACCGTCCGAGGCGCCGATTTTGTCTCGGTAGAGGTAGGTGCCGGGGGCGATGATCCATTTCAGGCGAAGCGAGAGGTCCTCGTCGCGGGTCACGTCGAGAGTGAACGGCGCCTGCCGTGCGGCGGGCTCGCGGCAATGACCCGGCGACCACAGCGATGACCCCGCCCAGACCAGGACGGCGAGGATGACGTTGGCGAGAACGTTCGGCATGAGCGGGCGGGTTCCGGGCTCGGATCGGTCCGCCGCCGGTCGGAAACGTAGCTTAAGCCAGGCTTAAGCCTGGCCCGGAGGGTGCCAGGCAGCCAACGGAGACACGCATGCGCATCCTCGTCGTCGAGGACGACCCCATCCTCTCGGACGGCCTCAGGGCCGGGCTCGGGCTGTCCGGCGCGACCGTCGAGTGCGTCGTCACCTGCGCGGACGCCGAGGCCGCCCTCGCCGCGAGCGGCTTCGGCGCCGTGGTGCTCGACCTGATGCTGCCCGACGGGTCCGGGCTCGACGTGCTGCGTGGGCTGCGCGAGCGGGGCGACCGCACGCCGGTTGTCCTGCTCACGGCCCGGGATGCGGTGGCGGACCGAATCGCAGGGCTCGACGGCGGGGCCGACGACTACCTCGGCAAGCCCTTCGACCTCGACGAGCTCTCGGCCCGCATCCGCGCCGTCGTCCGGCGGGCGTCAGGACGGGCCGCGGCCTGCCTGGAACATGCCGGCATCCGCCTCGACCCGGCCGAGCTTGCCGTCACGCTCCACGGGGAACCGGTCCCGGTGTCGCGGCGCGAGTTCATGGTGCTGGCGGCACTGATGGAACGCCCGAACATGCTGCGCTCGAAGGCGGAGTTGGAGGAGCGCCTCTACGGCTGGCAGGAGGAGGTCGAGAGCAACGCGGTCGAGGTGCACGTGCACAACCTGCGCGCCAAGATCGGCCGGCACGCCATCGAGACGGTGCGCGGCCTCGGTTACCGCATGAGGGCAGCCGCATGAGGTCTCTACGCGTCAGGCTCTTCGCCATTTTGCTCGTCGCAACCGGCCTGATCTGGCTCAGCGCGGTCGCCTGGATCTACCTGGGGTCGAAGCGCGAGGTGGAGCAGGTCCTCGACAACCGCCTCCAGGAAGCCGCGCGCATGGTCAGCTCCCTGGTGGGTGCGGTCGGCGGCACGGCCCCGGACGGGACGCCACGCACGTTCCCGGCGCCGACGGCCTACGAGCGGCAGCTCTCCTGCCAGATCTGGTCTCTCGACGGCCGCATGGTCGCGCGGTCGAGCGGAGCCCCGGAGCGACGCCTGACCGACGCGCCGGCGGGCTTCTCCGAGCGCGAGGTCGACGGCGAGACCTGGCGGATTTTCACGGCGGAGGATGCCGAGAAGGGGTTGCGTGTCCTGGTCGGCGACCGTCTCAGCCTGCGCGAGCGCCTCGTCACCGACCTCATCATGGGCCTGCTCACCCCCGCGCTCCTCGTCGTGCCGCTACTCGGGATGCTGATCTGGGTGAGCCTCGGGCGCGGCCTGCGGCCCTTACGGCTGATGGCCCGGAACCTCGCGGCACGCGACGCCGACGACATGAGCGCCATCGACGCCGGCCAAGCGCCGACGGAGGTCCGCCCCTTGGCGGATGCCCTCAACGGGCTGTTCCTCAAGGTCGAGGCGGCGCGGCGGCACGAACGGGAGGTGACGGCGTTCGCCGCGCACGAGCTGCGCACCCCGCTCGCCGGTTTGAAGACGCAGGCCCAGGTCGCCATGGCCGCGACCGACCCTGACATCACGAGAGTCGCACTTCGCCAGATTCTCGCAGCCGTGGATCGTACGACACGCCTCGTCCGCCAGCTCCTCGACGCTGCCCGGCTCGACGCCGCCGAGGAGACCCGGCCTCTGACGGAGATCGACGTGGGCGCGCTGGTGGCCGAGACCGTGGCGGGCATGCGAGTGCCAGCGGAAATCCGGACCGTCGTCGATCCAGAGCTGCATGGCTACACGATGCGGGCCGACCCCGAGAGCCTGCGTCTCGCCGTCCGCAACCTGCACGAGAACGCCGTGCAGCACATGCAGGCCGGGCTCGTGGAATGGGCCCCGCGACCGGGCGGTGAGGGCATCGTCGTGCGCGACGAAGGACCCGGCATCCCCCAGGAGGAGTTGCTGCACGTCACGAAGCGCTTCTTCCGTGGACGCCACAAGAGCGCGACGGGAAGCGGGCTCGGTCTGGCCATAGCGGAGATGGCGTCTCGTCGGAGCGGGTTGAGCCTGCGCCTCCGCAATCGGTCGGACCGGCGAGGGCTGGAGGCGGAGATCCTGCGAGGCTGACGCCGCCCCGGGTATCCGGCCGACACAAGACTATTGCAGGTTCGGGCGGACCACCGCGTCGGTCACATCCTGCCCCGTTTCCACCTCACGGACCCTGACCCGTATGCCCTGCCGAATGAGGCGCTCAAGCTCCTCTGCTGACAGGTAGACCTGGCTCTTGGGGTCGAACAGCCGGCAGCCGACATAGCGCTTGAGGTGGAGGATCGATGAGGACTTCTTGCCGGACATCTGCACGACGGATGATAGGAGGCCGACCGAGGAGACGAAATAAATATTAGGTTTGGAATAATTGAAAGCTGAGCCGGGTGGCGCACAACCCCTGGCGCCATCCAGCCCATTTATTCACCCGAGAGAGGTCAAGCTGCGGGCGCAAGGGCTCCGTGCACTCAGCCCATGTCCGGGCAGAAGATGTCCTTCAAGGTCCCCAGCAGCCGCGCGGCCCTGGGGTCCTCCAGCCGGTAGTACAGAGTCTGGCTCTCGCGTCGGAACGCGACGAGCCCGTCTTCGCGGAGCTTGGCGAGGTGCTGCGACAGGGCCGACTGGCTGAGCTCGACAGCCTCGGCGAGGCTCGTCACGTCCACTTCTCCGCGGGCGACGAGCAGGCACAGGATGAGCAGGCGCTTCTCGTTGGCGAGGAGGCGCAACAGGCGCGCGGCGTCAGCCGCCTTGTCCTGGAGGCGCAGCAGGTCGGTTGGCGTCACGGCATCCATGGGTCCGCATCTCAGAACGTTACAGCTACTTATTTAGGTGCTTCTAATATATTTTCAGCGAGCCGTCCTGCTGGGCTCCGGTCTCGATGTGAATCTCCGGTTCGGGCGAACCAGCCCGGCATCCCCCGCCGGACCAGGCGCTTCAGAGCCACGCTTTCAGATGCAGGTCCTCTCAAGCATCAACAACGGACCTGCCGCCGCACAAATAGGAAGGTCTGGAAATGGCGCGAAACAGAAGCTCGCAACCGAAGCTTGACTGTCGCATGCGTCACTGGGTGAGGATGAAATCGCCTGCCGATCCGGCTGTGAGTTCGCCCCGCGGTCCTCTTGCTATGGCCCGCCTGATTTCTCAAATCAGCCGGACGGCCTTGCCCCTGTCGATCTCAGCCTCGTTGTAGTAGCGCGCCGCTTGCTGCACCGAGCGATGCTGCGACAGCTGCATCGCCTCGGGCAGCGGCACACCTTGCTTCCCGGCCTCGGTCATGAACCCCGACCTTAGTCCGTGCGCTGAGAACAGCGCCGGGTCGAGCCCGGCTCGAACGCAGCGCGCCTTCAGGATCGCGTTCACGCTCTGTGGATCGAGAGCTGTCGCGCCGAGCCGGCCCCAGCGGTCGACGCGCCGGAACACCGCTCCGGTCTCGATCTTGGCGAGCGCCAGCCAGTCGAGCAGGGCCGTGGCGGCACGCCCGATCACCACGACCCGGGCGTCGTCCTCCGCCGTGGTGGTCTTGGTGCGCCCGAGCCGGATCGTGATCTTCGGCACCATGGGGCTATCCGGATCGGCCGGATCGCGCCGCACGGGAGCCTCGCGCACGAGATCTTCGACCCGCAGGCCCGCAACTTCGGCCCGACGTCGACCGCCCGACGCGAAGGCGACCAGCAGCAATGCCCGGTCGCGCGCATCGACCAGCCGATGCTCGTACAGGCAGGTGGTGAGCAGCTTCTCGACCACCGCGGCGGTGACCGCCCGCGCACTCTTGCGGGTGCGGGGCCGCCGGTTTGCCCGCACCGCGAGCGAGAGGGCGGTGCGCAGGCGCGGCGCCTTGAAGGGCCCGTCGACGCCGCGGAAGCGATGCAGGGTCGACCAGTGGGCGAGACGCCGGCGCACGGTCGAGACCGCGTGCGGACCCGCGACCCGGAGCAGGCCGCGGGACCGAAGGTCATCCTCGACGGTGCTGGGCATGCCGTGGCGGGGATCGCTCTCGCGCTCGGCCGGATCCCAGAGGTGATGGGCGAGGAATTTTAGCGCCAGGGCCTCCGTGGCGGGCCAGGGCAGGGGGTGGCCAGTCGCTGCGAGGCACCAGGCCTCGAGGTAGCCGAGATCGGAGGCGAGCGCCCGCAGGGTGTTGGCGCCCATGCCGGAGCGGGCGAGGTGTTTGAGGGTGGCGGCGTCCTCGTCGGTGAGGAGGACGGCCAGCCGTTCGCGGGCATCGAAGGGCAGGAGACCTGCCAGCGCATCCAGGTCGCGCTCCCGGGCGAGGGTCGGATCCGGGAGGAGGGCAGGGGGGAGATCGGACATCGCGGGCGGGCTTCAGCAGGGATCTGGACCGCATCCAAGCCGATTTTCGGCCCCACGTCTATCACCACCGATAAGGGAACATTATCAATGGTCAGGATAGCACTCACGCAGTGATCCAGGTGTGCGAAGCGAAATGCGTTGTCGCTTCCGTCATGACGGATCAGTACAATCCTCGCAATGAGTTACCGTCTGCCCGAGCTGCTCCCCTGGGCCGCCCTCGCCACGCCGCTGGCCGCCGCCGAGGACGCCCTCGCTCGTCTCGACCAGCTCCTCGCCACTAGCCCCATCCGCCATGGCTGGTGCGCTCGCACCGACTTCGCCGACGCCTGCGCCAGCCTCGCCCTCCACGGCGACCTCGTCCTCCTCGAGGACCTCGTCCTCCACGACGCCGGTCGCGATCGGCACGCCCCCTCGCAAGAGCTCACCCGCGCCCACGCCGTCCTGCGCACCCGCCGCCGTGTCGCCGCCGCAGAGCCTGGCTGGGCCACCAGCCCCACCGGCCTCACCACCCTGTCCGAGGATCCGGATGCGGCAGGAAGTCTGGACACGGTCCCGGTGCCCGCCGCGCCGCCGATCGACGACGCAGACGAGGAGTTGCTTGAGGAGCTCGCAGACGTCGACAGCGCCTTCGCGGCCGAGCTCGCCGGGATCGACGCCCTGATCGCTCGCTCCAGCCGCCTCCTCACCGACCCCGGTCCGGTGAGAGAGAAATCGCCGCTCGTCTACGATCCGGCCTGGGGCGAGACCGAACGCCTCGCCGCCTGGCGCCACGCGGTCGCCGACACCCGCATCCTGCCGCCGGTCCTCGCCGCCACCGTCGCGGTCGATGCCTGGACCGCCCTCGAGCCGCTGCAGCATCGCGCCTGGCTCGGGCCGCTCCTCGCCGCCGACCTCCTGCGCGGCCGCGGCAAGGCCCGACACCACCTGCCCGCCCTCGCCAGCGCCCTGCGCCGCGTACCGCGCGACCGCTGGCTCGTGCGCGATCCGCTGACCCGCTGTCTGACCATCCTCGGCGCCGTCACGGCGGGGGCTGAGCAGGGCATGAGGGACCACGACCGCTGGATGCTGGCGCGCGAGGGGCTGTTGCTCAAGGTGCGGGGGAGGAGGGGGAGTTCCAGCCTGCCACGCCTCATCGATCTCGTGCTCGCCCGCCCGCTGGTCTCCACCACGACCATCGCCGACGAGCTCGGCGTGACGCAGCGCGCCGCCCAGACCCTCGTGGCCGAACTCGGCCTGCGCGAGCTTACCGGTCGAGGACGCTACCGGGCTTGGGGGATCTTATAAGCCGCTCGCCATCAGCGGGTATGCAGTCGTGAGGGCGCCGCGCCTAAAAAGTATTTTTGCACGATGGTGACGGCGTGCGTCAGATTGCTGATGAGCAAGCCTATTTCGTCGATGGTTGGGGATTGGCCTCCGGCAGGCACTTGCTCAACGCTCGTGAACCTTCATAGAGCTTTCCATGTTCGGATCTGGATGGATCCTCGTATCAGGAAGAACTGACGTGTCGGACGAGGCCCAAGCCCAACAGCCTGAGTTCATCGATCTCGCGGCCGATATCGTGTCGGCCTATGTGAGTAAGAACAACGTTCCGGTCGCCGAACTGGCCGGCTTGATCGCCTCGGTACACGCTTCGCTGAGCGGCCTCGGTCAGCCCGCCGCCATACCCGCTGAGGATCACAAGGTCACCGCGGCCCAGATCCGCAAGTCCGTCACGCCGGACGCCATCATCAGCTTCATCGATGGTAAGGCCTACAAGTCGCTCAAGCGGCACCTGACCTCGAATGGCCTGACCCCCGACGAGTACCGCCAGAAGTACGGTCTGCCGCGCGACTACCCGATGGTGGCGGCCACCTACGCGGCCCAGCGCTCCGAACTCGCCAAGAGCCTCGGCCTCGGCCAACTCCGCCGTGATTGGGCTGACGCCAGGAAGGCGGCTGAGAAGCGGGTCACACCCGATCCTATCGTCACGGCGCCGGCCGACGCTAAGCCTGCACGTCGTGGCCGGCCGAAGAAGGCCGAAGCCAGCGCAGCCGAGTGACGTGGGCCCGACAAACCCATGGCGACGACAGCGTGCCCGATGCACGCTGTCGCTCTCGGGCGTGCTCCTCGTGGCGGGAGGTTTCGTGATCGCCGTGGTCGGTGTGTATTTTTCCGTTGAGGATGTCGTCCTCCACTGGATCAGGTAGGCGGATCGCCTGCTTGGGGTTGTGCGACCTTGTATGATGCTCGATACGGTGCCATTGCTCGATCGTGAACCAAGCCATGCAGTGGGAAAGCTTTCCGTGTCGCAACAAGACCAAGGCTCATCGGCTACTCTCATTGGACTCGCTGCCGATATCGTGTCGGCCTACGTGTCCAAGAACTCCCTTCCGGTTGCGGCTCTGCCTGACCTGATCGCATCAGTCCACGCCTCGCTGACCAATCTGGGGCAAGTGGTTGCCGACGCGCCCGAGAAGCCGGTTCCGCTGATGCCGATCAAGAAGACGGTGACCCCGGACTACCTGATCAGTCTCGAGGACGGCCGCCAGTACAAGTCGCTCAAGCGGCACCTTTCTACGCGCGGTCTCACCCCGGAGGAATACCGCCGCAAGTGGGGCCTGCCGCACGACTATCCGATGGTAGCAGCTACCTACGCGGCTCAGCGCTCGGAGCTCGCGAAGAACAGCGGATTGGGCCGGCCCCGCAAGGCAGCCTGAGCCCTTCCCAACGACCCCCTGTCGACCAGCATCACGCAAAGACGATAGGGGTGCAGACGGGCTCGACCGGTCCAGTAGGGTAGTCCTCTATGGACCGGGATGGCGGCTGCAATGGCCGAGATTGGGAGCATTTTACTTACATTTGAATGCCTGACAGGGTTTGTTGACACCCGCCGGCATTCGCGGCTCTCGCGTAAGTCGCGTCAGTCCCAGCCGATCCGCCATCGTATCAGGAATGAGTCGTTTTTCTTACATTCAGATCCAGACGACGGAATGACCTCTGGGGGTGGGAAGCGGTCGTTCGACCATCGCGAGACGAGGGTCCGCAAGGCGGACCGAAGCAGCCGATTGGGGCGGTCGAGCAAACATAGATCAAGATTTATGAGGATCGACTGACCGCGTGCGGTGCTGGACGTGGCACCTTCACAACTTAGGACTGAAATCCGTTACGATTGTCTGGTGCATGTCTTAGGGAAATTTTAATGTAAGTCACTATACCCGTACATGAAACGAGTGACACGGGTTGGATAACTTCTTGCCTTGGGTGGGATGGTGTAAACGAGCGTTAACGATTTCGTCGGGGACCGTCGCTGAAAGCGCGCTTGCCTGGGCGTGCGCATTTCGGCGCGATCAGAGTGGCGCGATCATAGTCATCCTCTCTATGGTGCTGCCGGCCCTGGCGATGGTGACCCTCGGGGCGGTTGAGGTTGCCGAGGTCTTCTTTACGCGCTCGAAGTTGCAAACCGTCGTGGACATGGCCGCCCTGAAAGGTGCCGGCGAACTCGGCATCGATCTTTCCTCGGCCACCACTGAGCGGACCAAGGCCTATGCGGACAGTATGGCGGATCCGACCCGCCTGCGCTGGACCGTTACCTCGTCCGCCGTACTCGACTCCCAAAACTCTGCGATGACAGTCAGTCAGGCAGCGCATCGCCCATCTTTCTTCCGTAGCCTCCTTCCCCCCGGTGGCTGGAACCTGAACGTCAGCGCCAAAGCCATTCGCTACGCCAGCGGTCCCCTGTGCGTGCTTGGCATCCAGAGCGGCGGTGGCGCGGTGGTTGGTCTCGACAGCAGCGGAGCCTTGAACGCGGCTGGATGCCTCGTGCAGAGCAACAGCGATCTCACCGCAATGGGGGGCGCGGCGGTGACTGCGGGAGATGCACGTGCGGCGGGTGGTGCGTCCGGCGCGATCAGTCCCACCCCGCTCACCGGGACGCGCGTCATGTCGGATCCGTTCGCCGCGTTGAACATCGCGTACCCAGCCGGGTGCGATACGACGAGTATCACCAGCACATCCTATTTGAACCCCGGGCTTCACTGCGGCGACATCAAGCTGTCTGGCAATGAAACCGTGACGCTGGCTGCCGGTGAGCACTATTTTACGGGCGGATCATTAAAAATGGGCGGAAACGCACAGATTGTCGGAACTGATGTTGTTGTATTCCTCAAAGACTTTGGATCGATAAATTTCAATGGCAATGCCGGTTTGTCACTAGAAGGCCGCAAGGGTGGGTCTTTTGCGGGATTTGCTTTAATAGCAGATCGTAGTTTTACAGGCACGCTTGAACTCACTGCGAAGAACGTCCGCAAGATGTACGGTACGGTTTATCTTCCGAACGCAACGCTTTTGATTGGTGGCAATGGCAATAAAGTTTCTGATCAATCACCGTGGACAGTCGTGATTGCTAATAAGTTACAAGTCACAGACAAGGCCACACTCCACATCAACAGCAACTACGCAGGCGCATCGGTGCCGGTGCCCCAAGGCGTCGGGCCAAGCACCAAAACGTCTGGGACGCGACTGGCCGAATGAGATTTCCGCATTGATTCCATAAGTCAGAAGCCGGAAGTGCAACAGATATCGGTTATCCCGTTCGCGCTCCTCAAGCATCGCGATTGGAGACAAGGCTGACTGCCTACCCCATTGTTTGAACACCAATCCGCGCTACGTCTCCCAGATGGCGCGTCGCGTGAGCTACCAAATCTTCGACATGCCGGACGGGCGATTTGCCGTCACGGTGACCATCGAGCCGGACAAGACGATGGTCCGCGCCGGCTTTGCGGCTCAGTCCGAGGCCGAAGCCTGGGTGGAGGGGCTGCGGGACATCATGGCGGCCCTGGGCGCACCCGTGAGCCTCGCCGTCCCTGAGTACCCCGGCTCCCTCCCGCTGGACGATGTATTGGCCTTCCTTCGCAAAGCCCCCACGGAAGCCGACTGACCGCCACCGGTCCTTACACATGTTGCCCTGATGCACATAGCTCACGTGTTCTGACGGGAGTGAGGGACTGCTCTCTGATCCCAACCGGACCTGCGAGACGCTATCGACGATGGTCTGGATGGGGTCGATTGCGGCTGCTCCCGACTTGCCCCGCGTACGTGGTTCCATACGCCGAGCCGATGCGCCTAGCCCTGGGTTTTGATTTCCAAGCACGCAAACCTTACAGGTTTAAGTGGCTGAAAAACCGTCGTTTTGTTGACATATAATGCTCCGGCGAGCATGAAATCGCCAGGAGCAGATTTCTATTTGGCAGAAAAGATTTAGAACTGGGACAAGCCTCCGTCGACCACGACCTCCGTACCGGTCACGTAGGAGCTGTCGTCACTGGCGAGGAACAGAGCGGCCCGCGCCACTTCGGCTGCCTCACCGAAGCGCTGCAGCGGCACCTGCCCCTCGACCCCTTCGGCGAAGGCCTTCAGCTCCTGCTCGCTCAGGCCCATCTTGCTGGCGAAGGGCGTGCTGATCGGCCCGGGGCTCACGGCGTTGATCCGGATGCCGCGCGGCGCAAGCTCAGCGCCGAGCGTGCGAGCCAGCGAGCGCACCGCCGCCTTGGTGGCGGACAGGATCGACAGGCCCGGTGTGCCCTTCGTGTTCAGGAAGGAGGTGGTCAGTACGATGCTGCCGCCTCTGGCGATCAGCGGCACCGCCTTCTGGACGGTGAAGAACAGGCCCTTGACGTTGACCTCGAACTGCTCATCGAGATCGGCTTCCGTGACTGCCTCCAGGGAAGCGGCTCGGCCCAGGCCCGCATTGGCGAACAGCACGTCGACGCGGCCGTAGCGATCCCGCACCACCTCGATCACACGATCGATCTCGGCAGGCCGGCGCAGGTTGGCAGCCATGGCGAGGCCGTCCTCCCCCAGCTGCGTCTCAACCTGCTTCAGTCGCTCCCGATCGGTTCCGACAGCGACGACCTTGGCTCCCTCACGCCGAAACAGCGTGACCGCGGCAAGACCAATACCAGATGTACCGCCCGTAACGAGGGCGATCTTGTTGTTGAGCTTCATGGGTATTCTCCTGACTTTCGAAAACTCGGGAAAGTCGGAGCGCGCGTTCCGTGAGGGAGACTATGGAGCTGGCTGCGGGGCGCCACAAATGGGATGATCTCGTCCGCCGATATAGATAATGTTTAGCGCATGAGAGCTCCTGACCACCTCAACGCGCTGCGTGCCGTCGAAGCGGCCGCGCGCCACCAGAGCTTCGCGCTGGCCGCGCAGGAGCTGAACGTCACGCCAGCCGCCGTGGGCCAGCTCGTCCGGCGCCTTGAGGAGAGCCTCGGCGTCGAGCTGTTTCACCGTGCCCAGTCGGGGCCGGCCCGGCTGGTCATCACCGAGGCCGCGAAAGCCGCGATCCCCGACCTGCAAGCTGGGTTCGCCCGCCTGTCGGCGGCCATGGACCGGCTGCGATCGGCTCGGAAGCGCCGGGCCCTGTCCGTCACCGTGCCGAGTGCGTTCGCCGACAAATGGCTTCTTCACCGCCTTGAGGCGTTCAAACGGCAACACCCTGACTGTGAGCTGCTGATCGACACGAGCACGGCGCTCGTCGATTTTGCGAGCCAGTCCGTTGACGTGGGCATTCGCTACGGTGCCGGCGCATGGCCGGGCTTAGCGGCTTTTGCCTTCGCGCGCGACGCATTCTTCCCAGTGTGCAGCCCGGCGCTGCTGGAGGGATCTCTGCCACTGCGGACGCCCGCGGATCTGCGCCATCATCCGCTCATCCATGACACATCGATGGCCTCGACACCGGCCTTCCGAACATGGCGTGACTGGCACCTCGCGGCTGAGCTCGATGTATCCGGGAGCGAGCGTGGCCTTCGCATCAACGACTCCGCTGCGGCCTACCGCATGGCAATGACCGGCAACGGCGTGGCCCTTGGGCGCACCACACTCGTTGAGCAGGATCTGGAGGACGGCCGGCTGATCCGTCCGTTCGGTCCCATTATGGATTGTGCGTTAGCATACTATGTGGTTTGCCGTCCTCAGGATGTGCAAGATCCGACCATTATGTCATTTTGTGACTGGTTAATCGCAGAAATTCATTCAGACGCACGGTAAGATGCAAGCCGCTCTGCTTTTGATCATCCATCCCGACTCCGCCGAGGCCCGAGGTGCTTGAGCGAATTCGAGGGACGCTCTGCGAGGACCATCAGGACGGAGGCCGCCTGCCATGCGCGGTAGACTGATTTGCTTCCGCACTCGGCATCGTCGCAACCTGCCATTCGACCGTGTCGAGGAACACGCGCGTCTTGAGCGGCAGGTGACGGGCGCTGGGGTAGAGCGCGACGATCGGTGCCTCGCCGCTGTCCCAGCCCGGCAGCACCCGCTCGAGCCGGCCGGCGACGAGGTCCACCGCGACGTCGACCTCGGACTTCAGCATGATGCCGAGTCCGGCCAAGCCCCAGCTATGGACCGCGTCGCCATCGTCGACGCGCAGGCGCGCAGTCGCCGCGAGGCTCGCCATCGCACCGTCCGGTCCCTTGAGGCGCCAGGGTGCCGTCGCCGTTCCGTAGCGCAGGAATGCGTGGCCGGCGGCCTCCTCCGGTGTGGACGGCCGACCTGCCGCGTCGAGATAGGCCGGTGCTGCCACCAGAATTCGGCGGTTGTCGGCGAGCTTGCGCATCATGGCCGTGCTGTCGGCTAACCCGCCGATGCGGATCGCGACGTCGAGCCCCTCGCCGACGAGGTCGACCACACGGTCGTCGAGATCGAGCGAGATCGCGAGGCGTGGGTAGCGTTGGGCGAGGGTGCCCGCTGCCGGCACGACGCAGCGGCGCCCGAAGGCGATAGGCGCGCTCACCCGCAGGGTGCCGGCCGGCTCGTCTCGCCCCACCCGCAAGCCGCTCCTCGCTCGCCTCGCTGGCCTACTACGCGCGCTCGCTATGGCTCAGCAGGCGCTCCCCGTCCTCGCTCGGGCTGAGGGCCCCGGAGCTGCGA
>NZ_LABY01000182.1 GCF_001043975.1 Methylobacterium variabile | reverse complement strand
TGCTTAAGCGAAGTGGTATGAGACGGCGGATTTCACCGCCTGCGCCTATGCTGCTCGATCGCCGGCCGCCACGCCTTCCAACGCGCTGCCGCCTTCCCTAGCGCCCGCACTCGGCAAATCCGACGTGGCACGTCCATTAAAAAATCCGAACCTTAGGTAATTTAAATGGCTTATTAATGAATGATCGATGTAATTGATTGTGAAATCTATCTTATGAGCGGGGGGACGGCGTGGCTTTGAGTGTGCGTAGAATTTTGCTGTTCATGATCGTTTTGATCGGCGCCGTCTCTCTCGCGCTCGCGTCGCGGATGCTGATGGTGGCTGCAGACCAGAACAGAAGTGCCGACACCGCCGCCAGCCTCGCGGTTCTCGATCGGAACCTGTTCGTCGGCCTGTCGCAGATGCGGCTCGAGCGAGGCTACGGGTTGAACGCCTTGGCGATGGAGCCGGGCGCCAACCGGCAGCGCCGGCAGCAATCCACGGACGCCCGGGCGCCGCTCGACGCGGCCATGGACGCTGCCGTGCAGAGCCTGACCTCCCTGCCGAAGGGAGCCGCGACCGGGGCCGAGATCGGCTCGCTCATCGTGGAGTGGCGGCGGCTGAGGCCTGAGATCGACGCCGCCTACGAGCAGAGCCTGGCCAGCCGGGACAAGACGCTGCCCAAGCGCATGAACGATATGGGGGAGAAGATCCTCGGGATTCTGCGGACCACCTCCGATGTGATCGACGCCGAGATCCAGGCCCTCGAACCGAGCCTGGGCGTCATGCTCAATGCCCGGGCGACGACATGGCTGACTCGGACGACGAGCGGCCGCTTCGGCTTCCTCGTCAACGAGTCCTTCGCCAAGGATCGGCCTCTGACCGCCGCGGAGAGCAACGAAGTCCGCGACAATGACGCCCAATCCGAGCTGGCTTGGACTGTCGTCGGTCGGATGATCGCGGCCGGCGAAGTCGGTCAGGCCGTTCGCGACGCCTATGCCCGCGGCAACACCCTGTACTTCTCCGATCCGCTCAAGCGGATGCGCAAGGAAGCGGTCGCGGCGGCCTCCGAAGGCAGAAAGATGCCGATGGACCCTGCGGCGTGGTCGTCCGACCTCTTCGCCGGCCAAGCGTCGATCGTCGACATGGCCCTCGCAGTGATGGACGATGTCGTCTCACGGGCGCGACTGCGCGCCGAGGCGTCGCAGACGACCTTCATGCTCTACGTGCTCCTCACTGGCGTCATAGCGTTCCTGGTCGTGAGTGCGGTCGTGATCGTGCAGCGTCGCGTCGTGCGCGGCATCCTCGGCCTCGCGGGGGCGATGGAGCACTTGGCGCACGGACGCGTCGAGACCGCCGTCCCGAGCGTGACGCGTCGCGACGAGATCGGCGCGATGGCGCGGACGGTCGAGTTCTTCAAGGACAACCTGATCCGCACCCGTCAGCTGGAGGAGGAGACGGCGCTCGCCCGCGCCTCGGCGGAGGAGCAGCGCAAGGCCGGCATGCGCCAGATGGCGGACGCCTTCGAGGGAGCGGTCGGCTCGATCGTCGGCCAAGTCTCGTCAGCCGCCACCGAGCTTCAGGCGACCGCGCACCAGATGACCTCGACGGCCTCCGAAACCGCCGCTCAGTCCACCACGGTGGCAGCCGCCGCCAACCAAGCCGCCGCGAACGTCGAGACTGTTGCCGCCGCCGCCGAGCAGCTTGGCGCCTCCGTCCAGGAGATCGGCCGGCAGGTCTCCGGCTCGACCAGCCTTGCCCAGACCGCCGTTGCGGAGGCCGAGCAGACAGCGCACCTCGTGCAGGAATTGAGCGGAGCGGTGTCCAGGATCGGCGACGTCGTCGCGATGATCTCCTCGATCGCCAGCCAGACCAACCTGCTCGCCCTCAACGCCACGATCGAGGCGGCTCGAGCCGGCGAAGCCGGCCGCGGCTTCGCGGTGGTTGCGGCCGAGGTGAAGGAACTGGCGAACCAGACGGCAAAGGCCACCGAAGAGATCGGCCGCCAGATCGGTCATGTCCAGGGGGCGACGGGTCAGGCGGTCGGTGCGATCGGCGGCATCAGTGCGCGCATCCGCGAGATCAGTGGCGTTGCCGCCTCGATCGCTGCGGCGGTGGAGGAGCAGGGTGCGGCGACCCAGGAGATCGTGCGCAACGTCGCTCAGGCGGCGACCGGCACGAGCGAAGTGACGGGCAACATCACCGGTGTCGCGGATTCGGCGGAGGAGACGGGCGCGGCGGCAAGCCAGGTGCTCAGATCGGCGTCGGAGCTGTCGCGCCACTCCGAGCACCTCTCGGCGGAGGTCGACCGCTTCCTCGACACCGTGCGCGCCGCGTAGGGCATCGGCGGCCTGCCAAGGCTCATCCGCCGTGTCCGGCGGTTCATGACGGGCTCTGCCGCTTCACCGCAGCGGGGCTCTTCCTCGTTGTGCGCCCAGCATGGGCGCGTTCTTGAGGGTGCAAGTTCCTAGGGTGCAAGTCCCTCCGTGAGCTGGTCACGGCGAGCGAAGCGAGGGGAACGGGCCGGACCGGGCGCGGCGGGAAGATGTGGCGCGTCGTCTTGTGCGGGTAGAGCGCACCGCTCACCGCGCGAGCGAGAACCTCGGCGCGGGTCGGCGCAATCTCGGGCCGCCAGGAGAGCAGGTCGACCTCGGCATAGTCGAAGACATGAACCGGGACCTGGGCAAGGCCGAGGTCTCGCGCGGCGGCGAGCCGGTGATGGCCGTCGAGGAGCGCGTGCACAGTGCCCTCGACGCAAATCGGTTGCGTCCAGGCCTGCTCGGCCAAGATCATCGCGACGACCTCGCGCACGCGCGCGGGGACCGTTTCCTCCGTGGGGCGCAGCAGCCGCACGGGAAGGAGGATGCAGTCGGGACCGGTCATGGGGAGGCGCTCCATGTCGTCGGGGATCGGCGGTCCTCCGCCTGGCGCAGCCGCAGCAGGAACCCGCAGGACACCAGGTACAGGATCGCGACGGTGGGGAAGATGGCGGCGGAGCCAGCCGCCTGGCTGAGGAGACCGCCCAGCGCCACGCCCGCCATCGAGGAGGCCTGGGTCGCGCTCTGGACGACGCCGAGGATGTGACCCTGCCGGTGCGCCGCCGCCTCGCGGGAGATGAGGCCGGTCAGCACCGGGGTCGCGGCGCCGAGGAGCGCCCCCCACGCACAATAGCTCGCTGCGAAGATCGCGATGCTGTGGGTGGCGCCCGCGACCAGCGCGACGCCCGCGCAGGCGAGGGCGACGAGGGCGATGCCGCCGAGCGTGGCCTGCCGGGTCCGGCCCTCGAAGAGGCGCGCCCAGAGGGCGGCCGAGGCGACGAAGCCCGTCGCCATCAGCCCGTAGCAGAAGCCGATCACCCAGTTCTCGACCCCGAAGGTCGCCCGGACGTAGAGCGAGAACGGCATCTGCGGCAGGAGCCGGCTCGCCAGCAGGCAGCCATGGGCGATGAGGAGGCCGAGGATCACCGGGTTGCGCCAAACGGCGGCCGCCGGAGCCGGTACCCCGGCCGGGCTTCTCGGCGCGGGGCTCACCGGCGGCAGGAGGGCTACCACGCAGAAACTGCAGGCCACGCAGAGCCCGGAGGCGGCGGCATTGATCCAGAAGAAGCCGGCATGGTCGAGGATGACGCCGCCGAGGACGGCGCCGCCCAGCGACCCGACATTGGTCGAGACCTGCAGGAAGGCGAACAGGCGGCCGCGGCGCTCCGGCGTCACGAGGCCGACCCCGTAGGCCTGGGCCGGGGCCGAGAACCCGGCGCAGGCGCCCTGCACGAAGCGCAGCAGGACGATCGTCCACGGATCGCCCGCGACGGCGAGGCCGAGCTGGGTCAGAGCCAGGCCGGCCAAGGCGCGCAGCATCATCGGCTTGTGGCCGTAGCGGTCTCCCAGCCGGCCCCAGAGGCTGCCGGTCAGCGCGATCCCGAGCATCGGGGCGAGGTAGGTCCCGGTGGCCGCCACGCTGAACGCGAGGTCCGAGGCGCTGATCTCCTTCAGGCGCAGTGGCCAGAACGGCCCGCTCATCTCCATCGCCGCCATCGTGACGAGCTGGATGGCAAAGAGCAGGCGGATGACGCCGGTCGTGCCTGTCATGGGCCGTGCGTCGCCGGATAGAGCGGGTTCGGCAGCCGGTGCTGGAGCCGGTAGTCGGCATAGCGCGAGAGATGCATGCGCAGGAGGGAGCGGGCCGTCCACGGGGCGCGCAGGAAGGCCTCCCGCTCCGCCGCCCAGAACGCCGGCTCGACCCGGCCGGCCACCGCCGCGAAGGCCGCCTCGGTCTCCTCGCCCAGGATCCGCCAGAGCCGGGCATCCGGGATCCCGTAGGTCGAGGTCAGCGCGAGCGCGAACTCGTGCAGGTGGCAGACGAAGCACGCATTGAGAACGAGGGCGCGCACCGGCTCGATGTCGCCCCGGAAGACCGTCGGCAGGATGCCCGGGGAGGTGTACGGATGGAGCGTCAGCCCCCGCGCCTCGAGCAGGGGCGCGAAGGTCCGCCCGTCCCCGAAATCGCGCACCAGGATGCGAAGCGCCTGGCCGTCGGCGTCGAAGACGACGCTGGTGTTCTGCTGGTGCGCCTCCAGGCCCACGCCGTAGAGGAGGTAGATCGCCACGACCGGCGGCACGACGGTGCGGGCATAGGCGCGGAAGAAGGTCTCCGGATCCCCCGACCCCACGAGAGCGGTCACGAAGGGGCGTCCGCTGTCCGGGAGCGCCGTGAACAGCGCCGCGACCGGGACGTGCAGGTTCCCCTCGCAGGCCGCGAAAGCCGGGGCGGCGGCCCGGAACACGACGGAGAGGTTCCTGCCCGGCGCATCGTCGCGGCGCACCGCGTGGCGGTAATGGTAGGCGACCTCCTCGGGGTAGATCGCGAGGCGCCCGCCGAAGCCGCGCTCGTGCTCCAGGATGGTGGCGATGACGGCGCTGTTGCGCGGCCCCATGTGGATCGACTTGGCCTGAAGGCTGCGCTGCTCGCTCGTCATCCAGAGGGCGATCGGCAGCTTGATGAAGGGCGCCTCCAGCGGTCCCTCGGGCATCATCGTGCGAAACGACATGCTCGGTGCCGTCTCGATCTCCGGCCCGTCGAGGATCAGGACGCCCTCCGCGACGGCGTCCGCGAAGTGCTCCCGCACGAAGACGTCGAGGTGCCAGCCGTGGACGGGCAGCGGCAGCCAACCCGTCGGGTCGAGGCCGCGCGCCGTGATCCCGGCGCGCCACGCCTCCCAGGTCCCGGGAAAGGCCGAGGCGAACCAGTCGTGGACGTTCGTCACCTGCGGCATCGTCTCGACATGGGCCATATCGGCCCGCAGCGCCGCGACGCGCACGGGGACGCGGGCGGCGAATTCCGGCGACAGCGCGGCGACCTCGGCCGCGCTCAGGCCGGGGCGCGCCTTCCAGGTCGGATAGAAGGGGTGTCCCTCGAGTGCGCCCCACTGGTCGAGGAGAATCGCGGTCTCCCGCACGTCCGCGTGCCGTCGCAGGTAGCCCGGCAGGTCGGTCTCGCCGGCCGCGCGGATGCGCTCCGCAAGGTCCCGGTCCCAGCTCTCCCGGCGGCGGCGGGCTGCGGCATCGTTGGCGATGCTGCCGGCGACGTCGGCCTTCAGCCCGGCGAGGCCCTCCGGGCTCGGCGCGACATCGAACTCGTCCCGGACCAGGTCGAGCAGGAGGTCCGGTGTCTCGACCGGAATCCCGTCGCCGCCGGCCCCGACCAGCGAGACGGCGCCGCGCACGAGCACGGTGCGGGCTGGAGCCAGCGCGATCCGCTCGAAGTGCAGGTGGGCGCCGCGGCTCGGAAGCGGCAGCCAGGCTTGGCTGCCGCACGGGGACCTGACGAGCTGCGTCACGTCGAGGATGGCCTCGGCGAACAGGCAGCGCACGAGGCGGCGGATGGCGTTGCGGCGCGACAGGGCGAGGATTTCGGCGTCGCTGCGGGACCCGGCGTCCGGGAGGTCGGAGGGGGCGGTGGTCATCGTGCGGCTCCCGCCCAGGCCTGCGGCACGTAGGACAGAGGGTCCTCGGCGCCGCCCATGTAGCCAAGTGCCCAGCGATGGATCTCGTCGAGGTACGGCGTGCGGACGTCGAGCCGCTCGGCCATCCGCACGAGGAGGCCGAGGCCGTAGACCACGTCCTCGCGAAAGGCCCGGCTCGTCCTGTCGAGAACGGGGCCGCCCACGGCTGCGTCGTGGACGAGGGGAGCCCGGATGGCCTCGTAGGCGCGGTTCGTGCGCAGCACGGAAAGCATCGTCGAGGCGTCGGCGATCTGGTCGCCGTAGGCCTCGACGATCTCGGTCTTGAGCGGCTTGACCGAAGAGAGGTCGACCGCGAGCCGCGCCTCGGCGGCGCGACGCAGGCGCTGGTTCTCCTCGTCGCTGCGCTCGAGGAAGTAGGCGCCGAGCTCCGGGCAGTCCGTCCACCAGCAGAAGCCCTCGGGCAGCGGGCGGTCGCGCCACTGGCCGTAGGGGCCGACGAGGCCGTAGATCACCGCGCTGTGCATGATCGGGTTGCCGGGCGTCAGCGTGATCTCGAGGTAGTCCCGCAGCATCTCCACCGGCGCCTCGAACAGCCGGGCCAGGTGCGAGGCGAGCGCCTCGCGGGCCTCCGGGCTCTCCCGCCGATGGAGCGCGACGTGCAGCCGTCGCTTGGCGCCCCCCATCCGGACGCTGCGGCCGGGCACGAGGTCGAAGGCGGTGTGGGGCACGTCCTTCATGCCCCAGATCACGGCGTTCGGCCGGCCCGCCAGTGCCTCCTCGGCGAGCCAGTCGAAGCCGCAGAAGCCGGGGATCGCCCCGACATGGACGGGTTTGTCGCGGTGCAGGTAGGGCGTGATGGTCCGCAGCATCGCCGCGCGGGCATGGGCAGGGACGGTGAGCACGACCACATCCGCGTGGCGGACGGCGCTGGCCGGATCCGTACCCACCTGCGACGGCTCGCCCCGCAGCGTCGATCCGTCGGGCAGGAGGGCGACGAGGCCGCCCGCCGCGCCCCCGACGACCTCCGGGTTCGACGTGAGCCAGGAAACCCGCACCCCCGGCTGCCGGCTGAAGAGCACCGCGTTGAGGTGCCCGGTCCGTCCGCCGCCGCAGACCGTGACGTCGAGAGGCCGCATCGGGTCAAGCCACCGCAAGGCGGGGCAGTTCGGCCGGGGTCGTCCCGGCGGCGGGGCGGCCGAGCCACTCGTCCAGGCGCTCCCAGACCCCGGGGTCCCGCAGCCCCTTCGCCTCCATCCAGGCGTCGTTGAAGATGGTCTGGAGGTACTTCTCGCCACCATCGGCGACGGAGACGAGGACGTTGCCGCCGATCCGCCTCTCGGCGACGAGTTCGAGCGCCTTGTAGAGGGTGCCGCCGGTGGAGCCGCCGACGAGGAGGCCATGGCAGCGGGCGAAGTAGCGCGCGGTCTCGAAGGCCTGGGAGTCGGTGACCCGCAGCCCGAGGTCGATGCAGCCGTAATCGAGCACGAGGCCGACCGTGTCGCCCTGCGGCGTGCCGGTGCCGGACTGGTAGTAGGCATGGCCGGGGCCGCCGAACACGATCGAGCCGTCGGGCTCGACGGCCGCGATGACAGTTTCGGCATTGTGCGCCTTGAGGCCACGCCCGATCCCGGTCATCGAGCCGCCGGTGCCGACGCAGCCGACATAGGCGTCGATCCGGCCCTCGCCCTGCTCGATCGCCTCGCGCACGAAGGCACTGTAGCCGCCGGCATTCGCGGTGTTGTCCGACTGGTTCATGAAGATCGCGCCGGGGATCTCGCCAGCGATCTGCGCCGCGAGGCGCTGGCGCTCGACGACCGCGACCTCGTCCTCGCGGTAGTCGCCCTCGACGTAGCGGATCTCTGCGCCCAGCGCCCGCATCACCGCGATCTTGTCCGGGGCGGCGTGATGATCGACGACCGCGATGAAGCGCAGGCCGAACTCGACCGCCGCGATCGCCAGGCCGATGCCGGTGTTGCCGGAGGACGACTCGACGATGACTCCGCCAGGCTCGAGCCGGCCGGCCTTGATGGCGGCGAGCACCATGCTGTGCGCCATCCGGTCCTTCGTGCTCCCCCCGGGGTTCATCTTCTCCATCTTGAGCAGCAGCTGCGTCTCACGATGGGGCACGGGGACCCGCAGCATCGGGGTATTGCCGATCAGCTCTGAAACCTTGTCGACGATCATGGAGCGACCTCACATGTCCTGGGCGACGATGAATTCGGCCTCGGAGGAGGGTTCGGCGACCAGCCGCACGGGCATCGGGTGCCGGTGGAACTCGTTCTCCAGAAGATCCATCTGGTAGCCGGCCGTGTTGGCGTAGATCAGCAGGTCGCCCGGCCGGGGAGCAGTGCCGAACTCGAGGAGGCGGTGGGTGACGATGTCGCCGTCGAGGCAGCTGTGGCCGGCGATGAAGGCGCGCATCCCACCCTGGGCGAGTTGCCGCGCCGCAGCGGGCAGCAGGATCGGGTCGACGAGGAACTCGGAGGCGAACCAGGTCTCGCAGGCACTGAAGCTGCTGCCCTCGACGAAGATCACCGCACGTCCCGCGCCGAGCGGCTTCGTTCGGGTGACGCGGAACACGCTGATCGCGGCCTGATCGACGAGGCTGCGACCCGGCTCGATGGCGAGGCGCAGGCCCGCGGCGCGCAGGTATCCGGCGATCGTGCCGCCGCGACAGGGCGCCTGCAGGAAGCCGTCGAGCCAGTCCGCCGCCGTCAGAGCGCTGCCGTAGGGATAGAAGTCGGCGGGAACCCTGCCGTTCTGGTAGTGCTCCGGCCGCTGGCTGCCCAGGACGGTCGCGTAGGCGTCGGGATCGACGTAGCGGATCGGCATGCCGCCGCCGATGTCGACCAGACGCGCCGACAGGCCGAGGCCGGCGGCCGTGTCGACCAGGTCGGAGACCTCCTCCATCGCCGCGACGCGGCTCTCGATGCCGTAGCCGGAGAGATGGAGGTGGAACCCCTCGAAGACGAAGGAAGGCCTGTCCTGGCCGAGGCGGCGCAACGCCTGCACCATTCCCTCGCGGCTCATGCCGAACCGGGAGCGGCCCGCCGAGTCGGGACGGTAGCGCAAGAGCACGCGTGCCGGCTCGCCGGCATCGAGGCAGGTTCCGAGGTCGTCGAGCTCCTCGAGCGAGTCGACCGCGATGAGCGCACCCGCGGTGGCGAGCCGCCGGAGAAATGCGGCCGTCTTCGCGGGGCCGGTCGCACAGATGCGGGCGGGGCCGGCACCGGCCGCCAGCGCATCCTCGAACTCGGCGAGGCTGGACACGTCGACGCCGACCCCAGCCTCCACGGCGGCGCGGACCAGCGCCCGCGACTTGTTCACCTTGGCGCCGTAGAAGATCTCGTGCGCGACCGCGTGAGCGGCAAAGGCCCGGCGCATCCGCTCGATGTTTCCGGCAACGGTGTGCGGCCAGACGATGTTGAGCGGAGAGCCGTACTGCGCCACCAGGGCGTGCAGCCTGTCGGGGGTTGCATGGATCACCCGCTCGATCCGCGGATCGATCAGGGGAGGCAGCGCAGGAGGCGCAAGGCGGACGGCCGGCGGTCCGATCCGGGCGAGGTCGGTCATGAATGTCCCCTCCGGCCCGTTCACAGGTCGACCGACATCGACAGGAGATAGGTGCGGGGAGCACCCTGGAAGAACGTCCCGAACGAGGCTACGCCGGCCCAGTAGTTCGTCCCGGTCACGTTCAGCACATTCGCGCGGAACGTCGCCTTGCGCCCCGCGATCAAGGTCGTATAGCGCAGGCCGAGATCGAGACGCGCCCAGCCGGGCAGCGCCTGCGTGTTCGCGGTGTCGATGAACTGACGGCCTGTATAGATGACGGCGCCGTTCAGGGTGAGGCCCGGCATCCAGGGCAGGTCCCACTCGGCGCCGAGGTTGAGCTGCACGCGCGGCACGCCGATCGGGGTGTTGCCGACATTGGTCGCCACCGCCGTCCGGGTGAGCACGCCATCGAGCAGCGTCAGGCCGCCGAGGATCCGTGCCTGTGGCGTGATCTCGCCGTAGACGCTGAACTCGAGCCCGCTGACCCGCTGCTCGCCGGTCTGTGCGAAGCGGCGCTGCGGGCTGAGTTCTCCGATCGGCCGGGTGATCTGAAAGGCGCTGAACGTGGTGCCGAGCGTACCCCAATCGACCTTGACGCCGGCCTCGACCTGGTGGGCGACGTAGGGCGCGAGGATCTCGCCGAAGTTGCTGGCCGCGGCCGGGGCCACGTCACCGCGGCTCAGGCCCTCGATATAGTTGCCGTAGAGCGAGACGTTCTCCCACGGCCGGACCACGATGCCGACGAGCGGGCTCGTGGCGCTCTTGTCGTAGGACGAGGCCAGCGTGCCGACATTCGAGGTGTAGTTGTGCGCTTCGATACCCTGCTGGCGCACGCCGAGGGTCAGCAGGATGCGCTCTTCGAAGACCGACATCGTGTCGGCGATCGAGACGCCCGTCAGCGTGCTGTCGTAGAGCCGGGGCCGCGAGTCGATCACGGTCGGCGCGATGTAGGGCGCCAGGATCGGGTTGTAGATGTTCGACAGGTAACTGCCACGTCCGGCCGGCAGACGGCGGGCGGCATCCTCCTGGTAGAGGGAGGCCTGCACGACGAAGGCGTGGCGGACGAAGCCGGTGTCGAACCGGGCCCTTGCGCCGCCATCGACGGTGAAACGCTCAACGCCGAGGCTGTAGAATTGCGGGGTCGTGGTGGTGTCGCCGCGGATGTTGGTGATGGTCGGGGCGGACGCGAAGTAGCGCTCGACGCCGGTCAGCGAGCCGCCGATGTCGCCGAACAGCGTGACCTGATCGGTGAGGTCGTATTCCAGCTTCAGCAAGCCGCCGCGGTCGTCGACGTCAGAGTATTCCCAGGGCTGGCTCAGGTTGCGGCGGCCGTCCGGTGCCCTCGGCACGGGGACCCCGGCCTGCAGGAGGAACGGGCGCAGCGGTGCGTCGAAGCGGTCGGTCTGCGCCAGCAGATAGAGCCATGCCCGGAACCGCTCGCCCTGGTAGTCGAGGGCCAGGGCGCCAACGCCTGTCGTCTCGGACTGGCGATCGAACGGCGTGTCGCCGCCACGCAGGCTGCCGACGAAGCGCGCGCCCCACTCCCGGTTCGGGCCGTAGCGCCGGGCGACGTCGAACTGGCCGCCGCCCCGGGCTGTCGAGCCGTAGTCAAGGGTGAAGCGGGTCAGATCGTCTCCCGCGCGTTTCGGAACGATATTGATGACGCCGCCGACGCCGCCGTTGGGGGCGACGCCTGAGAGTGCCGCGGAGGGGCCCTTCAGAACCTCGATGCGCTCGGCGTAGTCGGTGAAGACGCGGAAGCTCGGGGCGACGCCGTAGACCCCGTCGAAGGCGAATTCGCCGCTGGTGTTCTCGTTGATGGGGAAACCACGGATGTAGAACGAATCGAACGGCGCACCCGTTGTCTGCGTCGCGCGCACCGAGGGATCGAGGGCGAGTGCCTCGGACGCCGTCAGAGCCTGGCGGTCGCGGATGAACTTCTCGGTGTAGCTGCTGACGCTGAAGGGGGATTTCTTCGTCTCGGTGTTGCCGAGCAGGCCGAGCCGTCCGCCCTGGGCGACCTGACCGCCGGCATAAGCCGGCACGAGACCGGGCGGTGCGGCCGCGCCCGCAACCGAGATCTCGTCGAGCTGGATCTCAGCTCCCGGTGCAGCATCTTGTGCGCGGGCGGCCGTGCCAAAATCCACGAGCCAGATGCCGGCAAAGACGATCGCCGCACAAGGAGCGCGCATGGGTGCATATTGCATCTGGAGCATGATGCTATGTTCAGCCTGTAGGAGTATGGCTTAGATTTTTTGAGTCAATCTAAGTTACTCAACCTTTGGTCTCTGCGGATCCCACAAATAGCAAGGGAGTGCAATCCTTAAATTCTCATTCCAGTTGCATAATATCTGTAATTATTAAAAAGGCAGATTATATTAGTTTGAGAATAAAATCGAATGCCCTCGCATTGTGCGTGGTTTTCAAAGCAACAAGTCGTTCCGTGGCGATCCCATGGCACAGTCTCGTCATGCGGCAAAACATTTGGTTTCGAGTTAACGAGGGATTCGATCACGAGCACGTCCGACCAAACGGACAAGTCCCTTAACGCGCCGTTTCATCGAGCGAGAACTTGCGGTGCCCGGGCAGCGTCGGCTCGAATTCGCGTCTGCGGAAGCCGGAAACTATACCCTCGATCGGAGAGCAGCTTTCGGCCGAGGAGGTCCGCGGCCTGGCTGCCCTTGATGCCCTCGTGGATCGGGTTCAGCCGACTGTCGCGGTAGAGCTGCTCGACGTCGAAATCTCGCGTGTGGCCATGGCTGCCGTGGACCTGAATGGCGTGGTGCAGCGCCGCCAACCCCTGATCGGTGGGCCATGACTTCACGACAGGGGTGAGGAGGCCGAGAGCGAGGCCGCCTCGTCGGATCCGCTTCGGGCGATGTCGGACAGCCCCTTCTACCTTGAACCGGATCGAGCGGTGCTGTCAGACGCTCCCGGCCGATGCCACGCGGCGGGAGGCGCCGTCAGATCACCTGACGAGCGGGCAGCCGCCTTCCGCCAGCGGCCTGAAGGCCTCGGCCGTCGGGACCGTCTGCAGGAGCTTGTAGTAGTCCCAGCGTCCCTTGCTCTCCGAGGGCGCCTTGACTTGGAACAGGTAGAGGGGGTGGATCGCGCGACCGTCCGCCCGCACCTCGATCTCCTGGAAGAGCGGATCCTTGAAGCGGCCGCGGGCCTTCATCGCCGGGATCACCGTCGCGGCCTCGTCGGCGCCGGTCTCGGCCACCGCCTCGAGGTAGGCGCGGGTCGCCGAGTAGACGCCGGCCTGGTTGGCGCTGGGATAAGTGCCGCCCATGCGATCGGCGAAGCGCTTCGCGAAGGCGCGCGTCTCGTCGGTCAGATCCCAGTAGAACGACTCGGTCAAGAGAAGATTCTTCGCGACCGGCAAGCCGATCGCGTCGATGTCGTTGATGAAGGCGAGGAAGGCGACCAGATCCTGGTTCTCGGAGATGCCGAACTCGGCCGCCTGCTTGACGGCCGTGATCGTGTCGGCCCCGGAATTGGCGAGCGCGACGACTTTGGCGCCCGAGCTCTGCGCCCGCAGGAGGAGCGCCGAGAAGTCCGCCGTGGCCATGGGATGCTGGGCGCTCCCGAGCACCCGGGCACCCGCCGCCTTGAGGAAGCGCGCCGCATCGGCCTCGATCGCCTGTCCGAGGGCGAAGTGCACGGTGAGGAAGTACCAGCTCGCGGCCCCCCGCTTCAGCATGGTGGAGGTCAGCGCGTGCGCGGTCGCCCAGGTATCGTTGACCCACTGGATCGTGTTCGGCGAGCAGAACTTCCCCGTCAGGTCGGATGACGCCGTCGAGGAGGCCAGGAAGGTCAGCCGCGTGCCGCGCGCGATGGCGTTGACGGCAAGCCCGACCGCCGAGTTCGGCACGTCGACCACGGCGTCGACCCCGTCGACATCGATCCAGCGGCGCACCAGGGCGGAGCCGACATCCGGCTTGTTCTGGTGGTCGGCCCGGACGATCTCGACCTTGATCCCCTTCCCCCCGCCGGCGAAGTCCTCCGCGGCCATGCGGGCGGCGACGACCGAGCCTTCCCCGGTCACGTCCCGGAACATGCCGGAGGCGTCGTTGAGGACGCCGATCCGCACCACGCCACCGGAGATCTCGGCCCGCGCCGGGGTCGAGGCGAGACCGAGCGCGAGGATGAGGGACGCAAGCACCTGTCCGCCCGTGAAGATCCGCATGGAGGTCCTGCCCGTTGCTGGAGTTCGTCGTCGTTCGAGCGCGTCACCGCGCCGGACCTCTGCGCCGGCCTTCGCGCGCAGGCCCTGCCGATGCGGACCGCGCATCGGCGGCTGGTCGGGCTCGACGCCCGCCGGGAGGGTCGGCTCAGGCCGTCCGCTTCTCGAACCCCGCGACCTGGCGGTAGCGCGCGGCCACCTCCTCCAGTTCGTCGGCGGAGATCAGATCCTCGATGCGGTCGTCGGGACCGGTGACCCGGGCCGCCGCGATGTCGAGGACGCGCTCGGGCCCGGACAGGCGATTGGATTGCACGACGCTGGTCGTCGCGGGGCGTCGGACCGCCTCGTAGGCGGCCAGGCCCTCGGGCCCGGGATGCGCCGCCAGGCAGTCGGCGAGCGCGCGTGCGTCGAGGATGGCCTGCGACGCGCCGTTCGCGCCGATCGGATACATGGGGTGGGCGGCGTCGCCCAGGAGCGTGATCCGTCCCTGCGTCCACCAGGGCAGCGGGTCGCGGTCGATCATCGGGTACTGCGTGATGCGCTGCGTATCCCTGATGAGGGCCGGAACGTCGATGTCCGGCATCCGGAACCCCTCGAAGGCGGCGACGACGTCGCGACCGCCCTCCCGCGTCCAGTCGGCCTCGTCGGCCGCGCGCGGCTGGTCATGCCGCACCTCGGCCACCCAGTTGACGAGGGCCTTTCCCTCGCGCGCCGCCCGGGCGCTGATCGGGTAGCAGACGAACTTCACGTCGTGGTCGCCCGCGATGAACATCGTTCGCCCGTCGGCGAAGGGCGCCTGCAGGTTGGCGCCGCGCCACATCATCGTGCCCTCGTAATGCGCCGGCCCCTCGTCCGGGTGGAGGTGCCGGCGCACCCGGGAGCGGAAGCCGTCCGCGCCGATCAGAAGGTCGCTGCGGAGCGCCGTTCCGTCGGCGAAGCCGATCTGCACGCCGTGCGCGTCCTGGTCGAGGGTGGAGACCGCCTTGCCGGCTGCGACCGCGTCCGGTCCGAGGCGCTCGCGGACGGCATCGAGCAGCAGGAACTGCAATTCGCCCCGGTGCACGGAGTATTGCGGGTAGGCGAAGCCGGCCTCGACGCAGCGCAGGTCCGACTGGATGAGATGGCCGAAGCGCGTGCGGTACTCGATGGCCCGCGTGCGGATGGCCATCGCGTCGAGCGCCGCGCCGAGGCCGAGGTCGTGCAGGACGCCGGCCCCGTGCGGCATGACGTTGATGCCGACGCCGAGGGGCTGCAGCGTCTCCACGGCCTCGAAGACGCGAACCCCGAAGCCTCTCTCGTGCAGGCACAGGGCGGCCGCGAGCCCCCCGATCCCGGCACCCGCGATGGCGATCTCCATCTGCCCGTTCTCCTTCGAACCCGTCAGAGGCCTTGCCTCGTGGAAGCGCGACGTGGTGAGGCGGCTCGCCCGCCTGCGGCACGCGCCTCGGCGGGCAGGCGGTCGATCTCGTCCGGCGCGGATCAGGCCTTCGCCCGGACCGCCGGCGCCGGCAGGCGCTCGCTCAGGCCGCCGCTGGCCAGGGTGCGACGCTTGTCGCCGCTTCGCCGGATCGCGGGCCGGCGCGAGGGCCCGCGGGAAGAGTGTCACGGCGGTCAGCGCGGGCGGCAGCGAGGGGAAAGAGTGTCCTGTCCGACGCGCCGCATCCGGCAGGACGCCGAGCAGGACGGTGCGTGCCTTCATCATGCCGACGACGGGCGCTCCCCATCGCCGGCGGCCCGGACGCGGCAGGCGCCTCGGCGTCGGCGTTGCTTGCAGACACAGCTTCCTCCCAGGCTGATCTTCTTTACAACTTACGATTTACGCAACAAGACAACGGATAAGGACCGGAAGGGCAACGCCGGTCTCCGACGGCACGAGCCCTCCCGACCGCGGCAGGGCGCGCCCACGCGGACGCTCCGGACCGCTGCCAATGACAGGATCGTAAGGTTGCCTGACGGATTTCGTCAAGCGTCCTGACTATCGGCCGCGTGCTTGAGTGTGTCGAATTTCGCGCCGTAGGCCATCAGCCCGTTCGCGATCTCGCTCATGGTCTTCGGGCCGAGTTCGGCCCGCATCTCGTTCTCCGCCGCATCGACGGCGGCCCGGAAGGCGTCGAGCCAGGCCAATCCTGCCGCCGTGAAGACGATCAGCCGGGCGCGGCGATCGTCGGGATCGATGGTCCGGCGAACCAGCCCGAAGGCCGCGCACTGGTCGACGAGTTCGCCCATCGCCTGCTTGCTCATCGAGGCACGCCGGGCGAGCTCGGTCAGGCGCGTGCCCTCGATGTCGAGGTTGCGGGTCAGGTTCACGTGGGCGATCCGCGTCTCGGCGTGGCCGCTCGCCGCCATGAGGTCGAGGACGCGTGCCTCGAAGCGTCGGACCGCATTGTTGAGAAGGCGGCCGATATTGGCATGCCGCCACGCCGCGGGGCGGCGGGCACTCGGGATGTCAGGACCGGTCACGAGTGCGCGCACCTCTTCGTCCCGGGCCGGACTGAGCCGGCGAGCGGGGTGCGGATGTGTATCGCCTCCAAGGGCGAGCGTCACGACTCCTGACAGGGACGGGTCGCGCGTGCCGTCCTCACAGCTCGTCCCACTCCGCGCCCCGCCTGTCCTGAAGGAATGGCAGTGAACTGGATGCGGACCGGCCATTCCGGGGGACCGTCAGGCGGACGTCACACACCAGTTGACCGCCACGGAAGCCCCGACCGGCATCACAATGCCGCTGAGGGCATTCTCGGCAGCCGGGCTCGCGGGTCCTTCTGGGGTCTGCTTGCAGCCTGTGCCTCCGCCGACGTGGCAGGCACCGCCGAGCCCAAACCGACCCGGTGGAGATGAATCCATTTCATCGATCGTTGCGCAAAATGCGTTTGCACGATTGTCTTTCCAGGGCAATTCCTACCGGAAGGGAAGCGAGATAACTCGCTCCGAAACTTCGGGAGAAACGCCATGACCCTGGCATCGAAGCAGGGAAGGGCGAGAAGTGCTCGCGGCCGGATCGGGGCTGCGCGATGACGACGTCCGCCTTCCTCCTGGAGGCGACCGGGATACGCAAGAGCTTCGGGGCCACGTCCGTCCTGCGCGGCGTCGACCTCAGGATCGCGCCGGGTGAAATTCACGCGTTGCTGGGTGGTAACGGCGCGGGCAAGTCGACGCTGATCCGCATTGCCTCGGGATCGCTGCGTCGTGATGCCGGCTCGCTATCGATCCTCGACGACGGGCCTCACCCGATCGCGGTGGTCTTCCAGGAACTCGCTCTGCTGCCGCACCTCTCTGTTGCAGAGAACATCTACCTTCCGCGCCTTCGCCAAGGCTTCGTGCCCGTGCGGGCGGCTGACCGCCGGAAGGAGGCAAGGGCCGCTCTCGCCCAGATCGACGAGCGGCTTGCCCGCGAGGCGCTCGACCGCCCCGTTGCCGAGATCGACCTGCACGAACGTCAGCTGATCGAGATCGCCCGGGCGCTCGGATCGGGTGCGCGGCTGCTCTTCCTCGACGAGCCGACCGCCAACCTGACCTTCGCCGAGAGCGAGCGGCTGTTCGCCATCCTGCGCCGCCTCGCCGGGCAGGGCATCAGCACCTTGCTCGTCTCCCACCGCATGAAGGAGATCCGTGCGGTCGCGGATGTGTGCACCATCCTGCGCGACGGCCGAACCGTCGTCGATCGGCAACCGCTCGCCACCCTCGACGATGCGAGCATCGTCGAGGCGATGGGACAGAAGGCGGCCTCGCGGGCGGCGCCAGGACCGTCCACTCCCTGCTCGGCCGGCAGCCGCCCCGGGGCCGGCACGACTGTCGGCATCGAGGGGCAGGGCCTGTCGCTGACGCTCGAACCCGGGACCATCCTCGGTCTGGCCGGTGCGCCCGCCGGTCCTGGGCAACTCATCGATGCGCTCGTCGGCGCCGCCCCGGACAGCGACTGGAACGTCACGATGAACGGCGCTGCCGCGGACCTGCGCAGCCCGGCCCGCGCCGTGCGGCAGGGCATCGGCTACGTCTCGGGTGATCGCGCCGAGAAGGGCCTGCTCACCACCCTTCCGATCCTCGATAACGTCGTGGCGGCGACCAGGGTCGCGACTCGGCGCTGGCTCGCCCGCCGGCCCGAGGCGACGGTGGCCGGCGATGCGCTGGCGCGCCTCGCCATCAAGGCGAACTCGGTCGACGACTCGCCGCTGACCTTGAGCGGCGGCACGCAGCAGAAGCTGCTCCTCGCGCGCTGGCTCGAGATCCCGCCCCGGGTCCTCGTCCTCGAGGAGCCGACCCGCGGCGTCGATATCGGCACCAAGCGCGAGATCTACGCCCTCATCCGCGAGATGGCGGTCCTCGGCACGGTCGTCGTGTGGTGGTCGACGGAATTTCCGGAACTCATCGAGATCTGCGATCGGGTCATCGCTTTCGACCTGCGCGGCGAGGTGAGCGGCGTCATCGCCGGAGCACAGGTCAACGAGGTCGCCCTGGCCCGGGCGACCGGCATGGCGGCCTGAGGCCGCTCCCCCTTCGCTACAAGCGAGGACGATTCCATGACAGACACCATCGCGGGCGCGCCGGTGCAGGCCCCGCCCGTCCGCCCCCGCCGCGCCGGAGCCGGCACGCGCCTGCTGCGCGTCTACCGCACCGAGATCGCGATCGCGGCAGCGATCGTGCTGATCGAGCTTGTGGTCAGCTTGTGGTCGCCGCAGGCGCTCTCGTTCGGCAACCTCGCCAACGTCGCCCAGGCCTCGGCGCCGCTGATCCTCGTCTCGCTCGGCGTCTTCCTGGTCATCGCCACGAGCGGCATCGACCTCTCGGTCGGCTCGACCTTCTCCCTGACCGGCATGGTGGCCGGGCTCGGTCTGTCGGCCGGCTTGTCCTGGCCGGTCGCCTGTCTCGCCAGCCTCGGCGTCGGGATCGGCGTCGGCGCGATCAACGGTGCCCTTGTCACGTTCGTCGGGCTCGCCCCCTTCGTGGTGACGCTCGTCACCTTCGCGGTGGGCGCCAGCCTCGCCTTCGTGGTAACCGACGGCCACTCGATCGCCATCCTCGATCCGGACTTCTGGCGGCTCAACGGCGGCACCCTGGTGCCGGGCGTCGTCAACTACGTCCTGTTCTGCATCGCCGGGGTCGCGCTCCTCGAATTCGCCCTTCGCAAGCTCGTCCTCGGCCGCTGGGTCTACGCGATCGGCAGCAACGCCAAGGCCGCGCGGCTGCTCGGCATCCCGGTCGATGCGGTGCGCTTCGGCGTCTACGTGGCGTCAGGCCTCTTTGCCTCTTTCTCCAGCCTCATGAGCCTCTCCTACATCAGCAACTCGGAGGCGACCTCGGGCGCCAACCTGATGCTCCAGGCCATCGCCGCTTGCGTGATCGGCGGAGCGAGTCTGTTCGGGGGCACGGGCTCGGCGATCGGCGCGATGCTTGGCGCCGTGATGATCACGGTCATCCAGAACGGTGTGAACCTGATCGGCATCAACAGCTTCTGGCAGGGCTCCGTCACCGGCCTCGTCATCCTCGTCGCAGTGCTCATCGACCGCTTCACCAAGGCGCGCGCCTGACCGGCGCGAAGAAGACGCCCCCATCCCCCGGAGGACACCCCCATGACGCCCTTTTCCATGACACCTTCACCCCTGCGCGGCCTCGCGCTCGCCACGGCCCTCGCCCTCGCGGCCGCCGCCCCGGCCGCCGCCGAGACGAAGCCGGGCAAGAAATTCACCGTCGCCTACATCGCCCCGTCCCTCGACATCTCGTACTGGCAGTGGGTCGCCTACGGCGCGAAGACCAAGGCGAAGGAGCTCGGGATCGACTACATCGAGCTCGACTCGCACAACTCGCCCGTCGACCAGATGACCAACGTGCGCACGGCGCTCACCCGCGGCGTCGACGCCATAGTGATGGGACCGGTGAGCTCGGCCAGCACCCCGCCGGTGCTGCGCCTCCTCAAGGACAAGAACATCCCGGTGGCGTTCACCGGGATCGGCCCGCAGCCGGGCGAGACCGACTACACCTCCACGGTGACGGCCAACAACTACGAGGCTGGCCGGGAGGAGGGGAAGTTCGTCTGTGGCCTGGCCAAGGAGCGCGGCGGCAACAAGGTCGGCATGCTCTCGCTGCCGCAGGATCGCGAGAACGCCCAGAAATACCTCAAGGGCGCCAAGGAGGCCTTCGCGGCCGAAGGCTGCGACCTCGTGCAGGTGCTGCAGACCAAGGGGCTGACGGTGCGCGAGGCGGTCGATCAGACGAACGACCTGCTCACCCGCAATCCCGACGTGAAGGCGATCTACGGCATGTACGACGAGGCGGCCACCGGCGCCGCCAAGGCGCTGCAGACCCAGGGGCTGGTCGGCAAGGTCGGCGTCGCGACCGCTGACGGAAGCCCGACCACGGTGCGCCTGCTGCGCGAAGGGGTGATCCAGGGCCTGTTCCTGCAGGAGGCGGGCGGTCAGGGCATCGAGGCGGTGCAGCAGGTCTACAACGCGCTGACCGGCGCGCCGGTGACGAAGGAACTGCCCCTGCCCGAGCCGCTGGTGACCGCCAAGGACATCGACAGTCCCGAGGCGCAGGCCAAGCTCAAGCGCGTCTACCCGCCCTCGGCCGGCCAGTACTGAGCGTGACAACCGGGACCGGGCGCCGTCCGGTCCCGCCCCTCGACACGAGTTCCGCCCGCCCGCGACCCATCCGGGCAGGCCTGCGATGGACGCCAGCCCATGGACGACTTCCCGATCATCGATCCTCACCACCACCTCTGGGATCTCGACAAGCACTACTATCCCTGGCTGACCGACGGCCCGAAGCCGATCGTCTTCGGCGATTACAGCCCGATCATCCGCAACTACCGGATCGAGGATTACCTCGCGGATGCGCGCAACCAGAACGTCGTGAAGTCGGTCCACCTCGATGTCGGCTTCGACCCGCGCGATCCGGTGGGCGAGACGCGCTGGCTGCAGCAGGTCGCCGATGCGCACGGCTTTCCCCACGGCATCGTCGGCTACGCCGACCTCGCCGCGCCCGACGTGCGGGACGTGCTGGAGGGCCACCGCACCTTCCCGAACTTTCGCGGCATCCGCCAGTCGCTCAACTACCATCCCGATCCGGTGAAGACCTATCTGGACCGGCCCGGCGTGAGCCGCGAGCCGGCGTGGCGGCGCGGCTTTAAGCTCCTGCGCGACCTCGAGCTGTCCTTCGACCTGCAACTCTACTACCCGCAGATGGAGGAGGCCTACGATCTCGCCCGCGCGTTCCCGGACACCCAGATCATCCTCAACCATACCGGGATGCAGGTCGACGGGATGGAGCATTTCGACGCCTGGAAGGCGGGGATGCACCGCCTCGCCGCGGCGCCGAACGTCGCCTGCAAGATCTCGGGGCTCGGCATGGGCGACTGGACCTGGACGACCGACAGCATCAAGCCCTACGTGCTCGAGGCGATCGCCGCCTTCGGAGTCGATCGCTGCATGTTCGCCAGCAACTTCCCGGTCGACAAGCTGTTCTCGAGCTACGACCGAATCTTCGACGCCTTCAAGGCGATCACCGTCGACTTCCCGACCGGCGACAAGCGCAAGCTCTTTCATGACAATGCAGAGCAGTTTTATCGTCTGTGATGGAAACAGGGAGCAGTTTCATGTCTCTCGTGGAACGGCAGCTGAGGCGCTGCGCCCGCGCGCTGGCTGATCTCCCTTGACCTGGTCCGTTGCCGCTGCCACTCGGATGCAGCGATCGAGGTGCCGGCGGCCAAACGGCGCCTGGCATCTCTCCACCGTGCGGTTCACTGGCGTCGACCAGCCCGGCATTTGCCGATCCCATCCCTCCGGTGACCTTCGATTACCTTCTCGGCCCCGCGGCTGATGCGAGCCAAGCGGGACGGTGGAGAAGGCCTCCTCTGTATTCAACGACGGGGAGCCGCTCGGAGCGAGCAGCGTGACCTCCGACACCTCGGTGTTGCTCTGCGCCTGATCCGACGACCGCTCTCCAGCCTGCCGGAATGCATCCCGCTCGTGAAGCCGCAGGAGATAGCGAGCGGCACGTCGGCGCTCGTGTCTGGTCAATGGACCAGGGTCTGTTGTCACCTGATCCAGAGCAGGGCGGCACCGATGCAAACGACGCCCATGACGCTGACGGCCGTCTTGTCGTAGCGGGTCGCGATGGCACGCCACTCGTCGAGGCAGGCCCGGAGCCTCTCGACAATGGTGCGGTTGTTGTCGATCCAGGCCGGACAGGCGGTCGGAGCCTCGTTGCTCTGGGTCGGGATCGCTGATCGCGTCCCGGCAGTTCGTGCGCCTGGCCCGGCGCGAGGTGGAAGCCGACGGGACGGCCCCTACGTCAGCATGATCCAGAGTCCGTCGGATGCGATCTCGACGGGATACAGGCGGAGGGCGCGGAAGGACCAGCCCAGCGAGACCGATCCATCCTCAAGGTCGAACGAGGCGAGGTGGCGCGGGCAACGAAGCCGTCCGCCGACACATTGGCCGTGGGACAGATCGGCGCCCTCGTGCGGGCAGGCCCGCTCGGCGGCGACGATCCGCCCGGCATCCCGCACGAGGAGCAGGGGCTGCCCGCCCGCGACGACCGGCAGCAGGGTCCGGCCGCCCAGGAGATCCGCCGGGCCGAGGCGGATCCGCGCCCGTCGCCCCTCAGCCACCCAGATAGGCTTCCCGCACATGAGGGTCGGCGATGAGGGCCTCTCCCGTCCCGGCGAGCACGATGCGGCCCGTCTCAAGCAGGTAGGCGTAGTCGCAGAGTTCGAGGGCTGCGAAGGCGTTCTGCTCGACGAGCAGGACGGTGGTGCCGGCGTCGCAGATCGCCCGGATCACCGCGAACATCCGCTCGACGATGTTGGGGGCGAGCCCGAGGGAGGGCTCGTCGAAGAGCACGAGCTTCGGGCGGGCCATCAGCGCGCGGCCGATCGCCAGCATCTGCTGCTCGCCGCCCGACAGCGTTCCGGCGGCCTGGCCGCGGCGCTCGGCGAGCCGCGGGAACTCCCCGTAGATCCGCGCCTGATCCGCCGCGATGCCCGCCCGGTCACGGCGCAGATACGCGCCCATGGCGAGGTTCTCGGCCACGCTCATCTGCGGGAAGACGCGCCGACCCTCCGGGCAGTGGGCGATGCCCTCGGCCAGGATGCGGCGGGGCTCCGCGCCCGCGATGTCGCGGCCCTCGAACCGGATCGTGCCGGAGCGCGCCGGGACGAGGCCGGAGATCGCCCGGAGCGTGGTGGACTTGCCAGCCCCGTTCGCCCCGACCAGCGCGACGAGCTGGCCGGCGCGGACGTCGATCGTGAGACCTTTCAGGGCGGTGACGTGGCCGTAGCCGCAGACGAGATCGCGGATCTCAAGCATGGGCCGCCTCCCGAACCTCCGCGGCGGCGCGCCGTGCGGCGCTGCCCTGGCCGAGATAGGCCTCGATCACCGCCGGATCGCTGCGGATCGCCTCCGGTGGTCCCTCGGCGATCAGGCGGCCGTAGTTCAGCACGACGATGCGGTCGGAGACCTCCATCACCATCGGCATGTCGTGCTCGACGAGCAGGATCGTGATGCCGCGCTCGCGGATCTGGCGGATCAGGCGCACGAAGACGCGCGTCTCCGAGGCGTTCATGCCCGAGACCGGCTCGTCGAGGAGAAGCATGGCGGGCTCGGTGGCGAGCGCCAGCGCGACGCCGACGAGACGCTGCTCGCCGTAGGCGAGCGAACCGGCCTTCTCCTGCGCCCGGCCGCCGAGGCCGGTCCAGTCGAGCAGGGCGGCGGCGCGCGCCCGCAGGGCCCGCTCGCTCGCGCCGGCGCGGCCGAGCAGAGCGTCGAGCAGCGGCGTCCGGCTCGTGCCGGCTGCCCCGGAGGCGCCCCGGCGGTGCAGGCCGATCATCACGTTGTCGAACACCGTATCGTCCGGGAAGACGCTGGTGCGCTGGAAGGTGCGGGCGAGACCCAACCGCGTGATCTCGTGCGGCTGGAGCCCCTTCAGGCCCGTGCCGCGGAAGCGGACCTCGCCCTGGCTGGGCTTGAGGAAGCCCGTCATCACGTTGAAGGCGGTGGTTTTGCCGGCCCCGTTCGGGCCGATCAGGCTGACGATCTCGCCCGCGTGCACGTCGAAGTGCAGGTCGGCGATGGCGACGAGGCCGCCGAAGCGCACGCCGACGTGATCGACCGAGAGGATCGGGCTCATCGCTGCACCTCCGGGCTGGCTTCGAGGACGGGCACGGCCCGGGCGGACCGGCGGGCGAGGAGGGCGGCGAGCCCCGGCACGATGCCTCGCGGCATCACGAACAGGATCACGATCAGCACGAGCCCGTAAACGATCCACTGGGCTTCCGGCGCCATCACGGGACGAAGCGCCACCGGCAGAAGGCCGAAGATCAGGCCGCCAATCACCGGCCCCATCAGCGTGCCCTTGCCGCCCGCCACCACCATGATGACCATGCTGACGGTGGTGGAGAACAGGAACACGTCGGGATCGATGATGCGCAGGTAATGCGCGTAGAGGCTGCCGGCCGCGCCGGCCATCGCGGCCGAGATCACCGCCGCGACGGTGAGCGTGCGGGTGGCGTTGATGCCCACCGACAGCGCGAGCGACTCGTTCTCCTTCAGCCCGCGCATCGCCCGGCCGAAGCGCGAGCCGACGAGGGACGCGACGACGAGCCAGCACAGCGTGCCGACACCGAGGACGAGGTAGTAGTTCTGCAGCTTCGTCCGCAGCGTCCAGGTGCCGAGGCCGGGCAGGCCGAGCGTGATGGCCGGGATGTTGGTGAGCGCGAGCGGCCCCTGGGTCAGCTCGACCCAGTTGAGGGCGACGAGCCGCACCACCTCGGCGAAGGAGATCGTCACGAGCACGAAATAGGCGCCGCGCACCCGGAAGGAGAGCCGGCCGATCAGGTAGCCGCTCAGGCCCGCCGCCACGACCGCCAGCAGGAAGCCGACCGCGGCCGGCCAGGGCTCGTGCACCACGCGGTAGCCGAAGCCGATCTCCACGTCGAAGCCGAGGCTGGTGAGCGCGCTCACGTAGGCGCCGATGCCGAAGAAGGCGATGTGGCCGAGGCTGAGCTGCCCGGTGAAGCCGAGGAGCAGGTTCAGGCTCATGGCGCCGATGGTCAGGATGCCGGTGACGATCAGCGCGTTGAGCAGGTAGGGATTGGTGCCCAGGGCCAGCGGAAGGGCGGCGAGCGCCGCGAGGAGCGCGAAGGGGAGGAGTCGGCTCATCCGACGCGCTCCGCCTTGGCGAACAGGCCGGTCGGCTTGTAGAGCAGCACCGCGATGATGATCAGGAAGCCCATCGCGTCCCGGTAGCCGGAGGAGATGTAGCCGGCCCCGAGTTCTTCGGCGAGCGCCAGGATGAAGCCGCCGATCGCCGCCCCCGTGACGTTGCCGAGGCCTCCGAGGATCACGATGGCGAAGGCCTTCAGCTCGGCCAGCCCCCCCATCTGCGGATGGACGACGTAGACCGGCCCGAGCAGCGCGCCGGCCGCGGCGGCCAGCGCCGAGCCCATCGCGAAGGTCGCGGTGTAGATGACCCGCACGTTGACGCCCATCAGCGCCGCGGTGTCGGAATCCTGGAAGGCGGCGCGCATGGCGAGGCCGAGCTTCGTCCGGTTGATCAGCGCGTAGGTGAGCCCGATCAGCAGGAGGGCAGCGCCGAGCACGAACAGGCGCAGCCATGAGACGGAGGCCGGGCCGATCTGCAGCGGCGCCTCGGGAAACGGCGAGGGAACCGCCTTGGCGACGCCGCCGAAGATCCAGAGCGTGCCCGATTGCAGAACGATGCCGGCGCCGATCATCACCAGCATGGTGGTGTCGATGTCCTGTCCCCTGAGCGGTCGGAGCAGCACGACCTCGATCAGCGCCCCGAGCAGGAGTCCCCCGAGGATCGCGACCGGCAGCGCCAAGAAGAGATCGAGCCCGAGCGCCGCCACCGCGAGGTAGGTGAGATAGGCTCCGACCGTGTAGAGGGCGCCGTGCGTGAAGTTCACGACGTTCATGATGCCGAAGATCAGCGTCAGGCCGATCCCGAGGAGCGCGTAGGTGCCCCCAAGGATCAGCGTGTTCACGAGGTGCTGGATCAATTGCTCCATGGGCGGTCCTCCCGATGGCGACCGTGCGATGGGTGTGCCGGGCCGGCTCAGGGGGCCGGCCGGGCTGCGTCAGAGCGTCGGCACGACGACGCGGCCGTCCTTGATCTCGATGAGGTAGACGTCGGGCTTGCTCTGGCCGCTCTCCTTGCCGGCGGGGCCGGACTTGGCGAAGCGGATCGGGCCGTTCAGCCCCGTGAAGTCCACCGACCAGAAGGCCTTGGTGATCGCGGCGGGCTCGGCCTTGCCGGCCTTCTCGATGGCGTGCGCGATCGCCCGGATGCCGTCGTAGCCGCGGAAGCTCTCGGTGACGCCCGCGAACTGGAAGCCGCGCTTCTTCCACTCCGCGATGAAGGTCTCGGTCGCCTTCGGGTCCGGGGTCTTCTCGGGGAGCCAGGGGAGGAAGGTGGTCAGGTGCATCGTGCCGTCGGCGGCAGAGCCCGCCTGTGCGATGATCTGGTCGGGGTTCTGGGAGCCGCCGGTGGTGATCACGCGCTTCTTGAGCCCGAGGGCCGACATCTGCTTGAACAGCAGCACGAGCTGGTCGACGGCGCTCGTGATCATGATCGTATCGCTGTCGGACCCTTTGAGCTTGGCGAGCTGGGCGCTCATGTCCTGCGCGCCCTGATCCATGATCTCGGTCAGACCGATCTGGACGCCCTTCTCCTTCAGCATCTTGCCGAAATCGGTTGCGGCGCCGCGACCGAAATCGTTGTTGAGCACCAGAAAGTCGACCTTCTTCATCCCGAGCTTCGAGACCATCGGCGCGAAGGTCTCGGCCTCGAGCGCCGAGGGCGGCGAGATGCGGAAGACGAAGGGATTGCCCGACGTGGTGATCTTGCCGGACGAGGAGGTCTCGACCAGCATCGGCACCTCGTAGTCCATGAGCTTGGGCATCACCGCGAGCGTCAGGCTCGAGCCCCAGGCGCCCATCAGCACCGGGGTCTTGTCGCTGGTGATCAGCTTCTCGGCGACTGCGGCGGCCTCGGTCGGGTTGCTCTTGTTGTCCTCGACCACGAGTTCGAGCTTCTTGCCCAGCACCCCGCCCCGCGCATTGATCTCGTCGGCGGCGATCCTGGCGCCGTTCACCACGTAGGTGCCCGAGGCCGCGAAGGCCCCGGTCAGCGGCTCGTTGACGCCGATGCGGATCGTGTCCGCCCGCGCCCCCGTGGTGGCGAGCGCCAGCAGGATCGCGGTGGTGAGGGTGAACCGGCCGGGCATTCTCGTGTCTCCTGTGGGGCGCAAGCGGGGATGGTGTGGGGTGAGGTCAGGCGCGGCCGCGCCACGCCGCGAGGCGGGCGCGGACGAGGGCGACGAGCAGGCGGAGGGGGTTGAGGCCGGCGGGCGGCGGAGCGGCGGCGCCCGAGAGGCGGGCGTCGAGGTTGCGGGCGAAATCCGCCGTGATGCGGCCGGCGAGGTCGCGCACGAGGCCGGGGCGGCCGAACTGCGCGAGCGGCCCGGTGAGGGTGTAGCCGACGTCGAGCACGACCCGGGCGGTGCCGGGAGATTCGCCCGAGCCGACGCGGTAGCGGATCTCGCCCTCCGTCGCCGAGCGCCCGCCCGCATCGGCGCCGGCGCCACGCACCGCGCCGCTCAAGGTCGCCGGGTCGTGCGCGATGCGGGCGCGGCCCCGGAAGGTCGCCCCGATCGGGCCGATCCGAACCTGAAGCCCGCCCTCGACCGTGTCGGGATCCGGGCGGCCGGTGAGGACGGCGCCCGGCAGGCAGGCGGCCACCGCCTCGACGTCACTGAGCAGCGCGAAGACGGCCTCCGGCGGGTGGGAGAGGTCGATCGTCTGGGTGAAGCTGTGGGCCGGCGTGAAGGCAGCGCCGAGATCGGCGACGGTCGTGGTCGCGATGGGGGCCGCCCCTGGGACGATCCGGGCTTGCGCGGTGCCGAGCGGCACAGGCGCCTCGCCGAGCCGCGCGCCGACCGGCCCGAGGGCGCGCTCCGCTCCGCTTTCCGGCCCGATGCCGCGGGCGCGCCGCTCCGCGATCACGCTCATCACCGCCCGCACGATGCCGGCATAGCCGGTGCAGCGGCAGAGATTGCCCGAGAGGCCGACGCGGATCCGCCGCTCATCCGCGTCGGGCAGCCGCAGCACGAGGTCGCGCGCGGCGATCAGCATGCCGGGCGTGCAGTAGCCGCACTGGAGCGCGTGCTCGCGGTTGAAGGCCACGCGCAGCTCGGCGGCGACCGCGTCGCCGTCCAGGCCCTCGACCGTGGTGATCGCGGCGCCCGGGCAGGCGCCCGCGAAGGTGAGGCAGGCCCGGGCCGGCTCGCCGTCGAGGAGCACCGTGCAGGCCCCGCATACGCCGTGCTCGCAGCCGAGATGC
>NZ_LABY01000181.1 GCF_001043975.1 Methylobacterium variabile | reverse complement strand
GCTGCGCCGGGGCGAGGCGGCGCTCGACCGGGTGATGGGCGGCACCGGCCGCCTCTACCCGGCCGGCCGCGTGCTGGTGGAGGCCGACAGCGCCAACACCACGGTCTTCCGGCTGCGCAAGGGCTGGGTCGGCCGCCTGCGCACCCTGGAGGACGGGCGCAGCCAGTTCATTCTGATCTTCCTGCCCGGCGACCTGTTCGCAGTAAAAAGCCTGTTCGTCACCCACAGCCCGGACGCGGTGCAGGCCCTGTCCGAGGTCCTGGTCGAGCAGGTCGACCACCGCGTCCTGCGCGAGGCCTACGAGCGGGACCCGGACCTCGCGACCCGCTGCATGTGGCAGGTGATCGAGGAGGAGCGCCGGCTGCACAACTGGGTCGTCGGGCTCGGCCGCGGCAGCGCCGACGAGCGCCTGGCGATGCTGCTGATCGACTTCCGCGGTCGCCTGATCCTGTCCGGCATGCTGCCCCAGGACGCCCTCGCCTACGACCTGCCGATGACCCAGGAGCAGATCGGCGACCACCTCGGCATCTCGAACGTCCACGTCAACCGGGTGCTGCGGGCCTTCCGCGAGGACGGCATCGTCACCATGCGGGGCCGGCGAGTGACGATCGGCGACTTCGACGCCCTGGTGCGGATCGCCACGCCCCTCCTCGACACGTCGGAGCGCGGCCGCACGGAGTTCGTCGGGTCGCGGGAGGCGGGGACCGTCGGCGAGGGTCAGGGCTTCGGCGATGCCGATGGGTGAGGGCGAGATGGACCGCTTCCACGCCGCCGCCGGCCAGGCGGCCCTGATGCTGGTCGAGAGCCTGATGCTGGTCCTCGTCGAGCGCAGGATGATCGATGCGGACGAGCTGATCGGGGCGGTCGAGACGGTGATCGACACGAAGCGGCAGCTGGCGGAGTACGGGCACGAGCCCGAGGTCGCGCGGCTGGCCGCGACCCTCCTCACCACCCTCGCGAACAGCATCGCGGCCGCGGGACCCAAGGCCGCCGCGCGGGACTGATTCGCAAGACCGATTCCCCTGGCGCCGACGACGGAGGGCGCTGTATCGCTGGCCTCACGCCCCCATCGGAGCCCCGTCGTGAGCCTCTCGATCCCGCGCCGCCTCGCCGTCCTCGCGCTCCTCGCCCTCGCGCCGGCCTTCGCCGGGCCGGCGGCGGCGCAGGAGCGGTCCATCACCCTCGCCTCCACGACCTCCACCGAGCAGTCGGGCCTGTTCGGCCACATCCTGCCGATCTTCCAGCGCGAGACCGGCATCACTGTCCGGGTCGTCGCCGTCGGCACCGGTCAGGCGCTCGCCATCGGCGCCAAGGGCGATGCCGACGCGCTCCTCGTCCACGACCGGGCCGGCGAGGACAAGTTCGTGGCCGAGGGCCACGGCCTCGATCGTCGTGACGTGATGGTGAACGATTTCGTCATCGTCGGCCCCACCGCGGACCCGGCCGGCATCAAGGGCGGGCGCGACGCCACGGAGGCCCTCGCCCGGATCGCCCGCGCCAAGGCGCCCTTCGCCAGCCGCGGCGACGACAGCGGCACCCACCGCACCGAGCTGCGCCTGTGGAAGAAGGCCGGGGTGGAGGCGCGGGGCCTGGGCAGCTCCTACCGCGAGCTCGGCCAGGGCATGGGCCCGACGCTCAACGCCGCCGCGGCGATGGACGCCTACACGCTGACCGACCGGGCGACCTGGGTGAGCTTCAGGAACCGCCAGACCCTCGAGATCCTGGTCCAGGGCGATCCCGCCCTGTTCAACCCCTACGGCTCGATCCTGGTGAATCCCGCCAAGAACCCGCAGATCCGCGCGGCCGACGCCAAGGTCTGGCACGAGTGGCTGACCTCCGGGCGCGGCCGGGCGGCGATCGCCTCGTTCAAGGTCGGCGGCGAGCAGCTGTTCTTCCCCGCCGGCACGACGCCGAGCCAGTAGGTCCCGGACCGCCGCGCCGTCGACCGAGGCCTTTCGAAGGCGCTGCGGACTTACGCCCTGGGCAGCGCCGCCACCCGGTTGATGCCGAAGGCGGCGGCGCTCACCAGCAGGGTCAGGCTGACGAGGACGAGGCCGAGGCCGAGGGCCAGCGCGAGGTCGCCGCGGCTGGTCTCCAGGGCGATGCTGGTCGTCATGGTGCGGGTGTAGCCGCGGATGTTGCCGCCGACCATCAGGATGGCGCCGACCTCGGCGATCGCCCGCCCGAACGCCGCCAGGAAGGCGGTGAGGAGCGGCGCCGGCGCCATCGCCAGCAGGATCAGGGCGGCCCGCCCCGCCCCCACGCCGTCGACCCGCAGGGCGTCGCCGTACTCCGCCCACAGCGCCTCGCAGGTGCGGTGCGAGAGCGCCGCCACGATCGGCAGGGCGAGCGCCCCTTGCGCGATCACCATCGCGCCGGGGGTGAACAGCAGGCCCAGGCTTCCGAGGGGGCCCGAGCGCGAGACGAGCAGGTAGAGCACCAGCCCCACCACGACCGGCGGCAGGCCGAGCAGCGCGTTGACGAGGACGAGGAGCGCGCCGCGGCCGGGAAAGCGCGTCGCGGCGAGCAGCGCCCCGAGGGGGGCGCCGAGGACGAAGCCGAGGCCGGCCGCCGTGAGGCTGACGCGCAGGGACAGGCCGACGATGGCGACGAGATCGGCATCCGCCCGCAGGATCATCGCGACCGCAAGCCCCAGGGCGCGCCCGAACTCGTCCATGTCACCTCCACCTCACGCTTGCCTCGTGCCCGTCCTATCCGGGCGGACCGGCCCGTGCCATACTGACGGAGGGTCCGCCGGCTTCCGTGCGCGTTCCGCCGGCGGCTCAGCAGTCGAGCCCGTTCGCGACCCGGGCCCGCGGCAGGAGGGCTCCGCCATGACAGCGGACGATCCGCTCCGCGAGACAGATCTCGAGATGGCGCTGCGCCACGTCATCGAGGCCGAGCTTCGGATCGCGCGCCAGCGCGTCCTGGTGGAGCGCCTCGCCGCCGCGGGCGGGCGGACCGCCGAGCTGTCCCAGGCGCTGCTCGCCGACTTCCAGATGACCCTGGAGGCTCACCGCGCCCATCTCGCGCGCCTGATGCCGCCGCGGGAGGGTTGACGTCGCGTCCGGCCTGGCGCATGCGGGCAGGCGGGACACCTCTCCCCACCGAGAGGCGCCCATCTGGAAGGATGGACCGACAGCATGACGAACCGCCCCGCGGCGCGCCCCCGTGCGCCCTTCTTCTCGTCCGGACCCTGCGCCAAGCGCCCCGGCTGGACGCCCGAGGCCCTCTCCGACGCGGCCCTCGGCCGCTCGCACCGGGCGAAGCTCGGCAAGGCCAAGCTCAAGCAAGCCATCGACCTCACCCGCACGGTGCTGCAGGTACCGGCCGAGTACCGCATCGGCATCGTGCCGGCCTCCGACACCGGCGCCGTCGAGATGGCGATGTGGTCGCTGCTGGGCCCGCGCCCGGTCGACATGCTGGCCTGGGAATCCTTCGGCGAGACCTGGGTGACGGACGCGATCAAGCAGCTCAAGCTCGACGCCCGGGTGATCAAGGCGCCCTACGGCCGCCTGCCCGACCTCGGCACGGTCGACACCCGGACCCGCGACGTGGTGTTCACCTGGAACGGCACCACCTCGGGCGTGCGCGTGGCGAACGCCGACTGGATCGCCGCCGACCGCGAGGGGCTGGCGATCTGCGACGCCACCTCGGCGGCCTTCGCGCAGGACCTCGACTGGGGCAAGCTCGATGTCGTGACCTTCTCCTGGCAGAAGGTGCTCGGCGGCGAGGCCGCGCACGGCATGCTGACCCTCTCGCCCCGGGCCGTCGCCCGGCTCGAGAGCCACGTCCCGGCCTGGCCGCTGCCGAAGATCTTCCGCCTGACCAAGGGTGGCAAGCTGATCGAGGGCATCTTCCAGGGCGAGACCATCAACACGCCCTCAATGCTGGCGGTCGAGGACTACATCGACGCCCTGCGCTGGGCCGAGGGGCTCGGCGGCCTGCCGGCCCTGCGGGCGCGGGCCGACCGCAACGCCGGCGTGATCGCCGACTGGGTCGCCCGCACGCCCTGGATCGCCAACCTCGCCGAGGATCCGGCCACCGCCTCCAACACCAGCGTCTGCCTGGTGGTGAGCGATCCCGACGTCGTCGGGCGCGGCCCCGAGGCCGTGGCGTCGGTCGCCAAGGGCATCGCCACGACGCTGGAGCGGGAGGGCGTCGCCCACGACATCGGCGCCTACCGCGACGCCCCGCCCGGCCTGCGGATCTGGTGCGGCGCCACCGTCGAGGCCTCGGACCTCGAGGCCCTGACCCCGTGGCTCGACTGGGCCTTCGCCCAGGAGAAGGCCCGCCTGACGCAGGCGGCCTGACCAGCCAATCGCCGTATCAGGCGCCGGAACCCCGCGTGAGCGGGAGCCGGTGTCGGCCGGGCGGGCACGGGTTCTCCTCTCCCCGCGGGCGGGGAGAGGGCTGCCTGCACCTCGTCGTGCAGGCAGCGCGCGCAGGCGAAACCGGAGCGAGGGTGAGGGGGTGTCTCCGGATGAGGCCCCTTCGGAAGCACCCCCTCACCCTTGGCTGCCGCCTCGCTTCGATGACGACAAGGTCATCGAAGCCCTCTCTCCGCCCGCGGGGAGAGGAGGAAGCGCACGACCCGGTGTGATTTCACGAACCCCCGGCCGACCCGCTCCCGTGCGGGGCGATGGCGCATTCCCCGTTCGAGGCCGCCATGCCCACAAGCACCACACCCAAGAAAGTCCTGATCTCCGACACCCTCTCCCCCGCCGCCGTCGCGATCTTCCGCGAGCACGGGATCCAGGCCGATCTCCGCCCGGAGCTCGGCAAGGACAAGGAGGCGCTGGCCGCCGCCATCGGCGACTATGACGGCCTCGCCGTCCGCTCGACCACCCGGGTCACGAGCGCGCTCCTGGAGCGGGCCGGGCGCCTCGCGGTGATTGGCCGGGCCGGCATCGGCGTCGACACGATCGACGTGCCGGCCGCGACCGCCCGCGGCGTGATCGTGATGAACACGCCGCACGGCAACGCGGTCACCACCGCCGAGCACGCCATCGCGCTGATGCTGTCCCTCGCCCGCCAGATCCCGCAGGCCGACGCCTCGACGCAAGCCGGGCGCTGGGAGAAGAACCGCTTCCTCGGCATCGAGCTCACCGCCAAGACCCTCGGCGTGATCGGCTGCGGCAACATCGGCGCCATCGTGGCCGACCGCGGCATCGGCCTGCGGATGCGGGTCATCGCCTACGACCCGTTCCTGACGCCCGAGCGGGCGGTGGCGCTCGGCGTCGAGAAGGTCGAGCTCGACGAGCTTCTGCGGCGGGCCGACGTCATCACCCTGCACGTGCCGCTGACGGACAAGACCCGCAACATCCTCTCGGCCGAGGCGCTGGCGCGCACCAAGCCAGGCGTGCGGATCGTCAACTGCGCCCGCGGCGGCCTCGTCGACGAGCACGCCTTGCGGGCGGCGCTCGAGTCAGGCCACGTCGCAGGCGCCGCCTTCGACGTGTTCACCGAGGAGCCGGCCCGGGACAACGTGCTGTTCGGCCATCCCAACATGGTCTGCACGCCGCATCTCGGCGCCTCCACGACGGAGGCGCAGGAGAACGTGGCGCTGCAGGTCGCCGAGCAGATGAGCGATTACCTGCTCCACGGCGCGATCCGCAACGCGGTCAACTTCCCGTCGATCTCCGCCGAGGAGGCGCCTCGCCTGCGGCCCTACGTCAGCCTCGCCGAGCAGCTCGGCAGCTTCCTCGGCCAGCTCACCGAGGCGCCGATCCGCGGCATCCGCCTCGTCTACGAGGGCGAGGCGGCGGAGCTGAACACGAGGGCGCTCACGGCCGCCGCGGTGACCGGCGCGCTGCGGCCGTTCCTGGAGGGCGTCAACATGGTCTCGGCGATCGAGGTGGCGCGCGCCCGCGGCATCCAGGTCGAGACCGCGACCCGCACCGCCGTCGAGGGGCCCTACGCCTCGCGCCTCCACCTCACGGTCGAGGCCGAGGACATGCCCCGCGATGCCGCCGGCACGGTGTTCCAGGACGGCCGCCCGCGCTTCGTCGAGATCCGCGGCATCGCGCTGGAAGCCGCCGTGGCGCCGCACATGCTCTACATCCGCAACGCCGACCAGCCGGGCTTCATCGGCCGCTTCGGCACGCTGATGGGCGAGGCCGGCGTCAACGTCGCCACCTTCCACCTCGGCCGCGACCGCCCCGGCGGCGACGCGATCTGCTTCGCTGCCGTCGACGAGCCGGTCTCGCCCGATCTGCTGCGGGCGATCGAGGCGATCCCGCAGGTGAAGCGGGCTCGGGCGGTGCGGTTCTGACAGGAGCAGGTGGGAGGCAGGACTGCCTCCCACCCCTTCAGCGAATAGCCTCGACCTCGACGGCTGCGGCCGCCGCACGGGCCTCCCGCGCCCCGCCTTTCATGCTAAACCCCCATCATGAAGATCGACGGCCGCCACTACCGCACCATCTTTCCCGCGCCCGACGGCGAGGGGGTCTGCGTGATCGATCAGACCCGCCTGCCCTTCGCGTTCGAGATGAAAACTCTGCGCAGCGAGGCGGAGGCGGCGGTCGCGATCCGCACCATGATCGTGCGGGGCGCGCCGCTCATCGGCGCCACCGCCGCCTACGGGCTGGCGCTGGCGATGCGCGAGGACGCGTCCGACCGCAACCTCGACGGGGCCCGGGGGCGGCTCGCCGCGACGCGGCCGACCGCGATCAACCTGCGCTGGGCCCTCGACCGGGTCGCGGCCGTGCTGCAGCCGCTCTCCCCGGCTGAGCGCGAGGCCGCCGCCTTCGCGGAGGCCGCCCGCATCGCCGACGAGGACGTGGCGAGCTGCCGGGCCATCGGCGAGCACGGGGCGGCGCTGATCGCCGAGATCGCGCGCCGGAAGTCAGGCCCTGTCAACGTGCTGACCCACTGCAACGCCGGCTGGCTCGCCACCGTCGACTGGGGCACGGCGCTGGCGCCGATCTACGTCGCGCACGATGCCGGCTTGGCCGTGCACGTCTTCGTCGACGAGACCCGGCCGCGCAACCAGGGCGCGGCGCTCACCGCCTTCGAGCTCAACGCCCACGGCGTGCCGCACACGGTGATCGCCGACAATGCCGGCGGGCACCTGATGCAGCACGGGCAAGTCGATCTCTGCATCGTCGGCTCGGACCGCACCACCTCGACCGGCGACGTCTGCAACAAGATCGGCACCTACCTGAAGGCGCTCGCCGCCCGCGATTGCGGCGTGCCGTTCTACGCAGCACTCCCGTTCTCGACCATCGACTGGACGCTCACCGACGGCATCGCCGGCATCCCGATCGAGGAGCGCGACGCCCGCGAGGTGACGCACCTCACCGGCCGCACCGACGAGGGCGCCTTCGCGACGGTGGCGGTGGTCTCGCCGGGCAGCCCGGTGGCCAACCCGGCCTTCGACGTCACCCCGGCTCGCCTCGTGACGGGCATCATCACCGAGCGCGGTGTGGCGGGGGCGACCCGCGAGGGGCTGCTCGGGCTGTATCCGGAGCGGCGGGCGGCGGCTTAGACCGTCCGGTCGCAGAAAGAGACACCACGCTTCCACGTCACAGGGTCATCCCGGGGCCGCGCAGCGGAACCCGGGATCCAGAACCGCAGCTGATGCAGAACCAGGCATCACGCGGTCCGACCGTCCGTGAAACACCTGCGGTTCTGGGCGTGCCTTCGGCACTCCGGGCTCCGCTGCGCGGCCCCGGAACGACGAGGAGGGCGTGGGTACCGTTGCGAGCGCCGGACGGAAGCCGCTCACGCTCCCCGGCTCGGCGCCAGCCACGCCCCCGAGAACCGGAATACCGGCTCGCCGCGCTGGTTGGTGCCGCTCGCCGTGTGGCTGACGACGCCCCAGCCCGGCCGCGTGCGCGACGCCTTCGTCTCGGTCAGGGTCACGTCGTAGCGGATCGTGTCGCCGGCATAGACGGGCTTCAGCCACTGCAGGTCGCGAAAGCCCGGCGAGGGTCCGCCCTCGACCACCGGCTCACCCCGCTCCACGGCGAGCGCCCGGCCGCGGTCGCGGGCCGCCACCATGCGCTTCATCCAGGCCGCCGCGGTGTGCCAGCCCGAGGCGCACAGGCCCCCGAAATGCGTCCGCGCGGCCGCGGCCTCGTCGACGTGGAACGGCTGCGGGTCGAAGGTGCGGGCGAAGCGCAGGATGTCCTCGCGGGTGAAGTGGTGCGCGCCGAGGTCGAAGGGCCGGTCGAGCGGCATGTCCTCGAGATGGACCGGCAGCAGCGCCTCACCCTCGGGGAGGTCCGCCGGGGCCGGTTCCTCGGGCGGGCGCGGGCGGGGCGGCAGCGGCGGGGTGCCGGCCTTCCCGAACATCGCCCAGAAATCCTGCGTCATCACCACCTGGCCGGCGCCGTTGTCGATCTCGAGCAGGAAGTGCACGAAGCCACGGTCGGGCTTGCTGCCGGAGGGCCGGCTCTCGGTCACGCTCATCCGCATCGACAGGGCGTCGCCGGGGCGCACCGGGCGCAGCCAGCGCACCTCCTCGACCCCGGGCGAGCCCATCGAGGTCGATTGCAGGATGAAGCCGTCGGCGACGAGGCGCATGCCGAGCGCGCAGGTGTGCCAGCCGGAGGCGATCAGGCCGCCGACGAAGCTCTCACGGGCCGCCGCCTCATCGGTGTGGAAGGCCTGCGGGTCGAACTCGCGGGCGAACGCCACGATGTCGTCGCGGCTGACGTCGAGCGGCCCGAAATCGAGCCGGAAGCCGGGCGTAAGGTCCTCGAAGCAGTAGCGGGGCATGGCGTTCGGCGTCCGGCGGCGTTTCGGGCCGCCGGGCTAGCACGGCGAAGGTCCCGCGCAAACGCTCTTGCGCGCAAGCGCCCACGGCGCCTCAAGCAAATGCGCCCGCCGCCTTGTGGGCGAGGCGGATCGGCTCCGGCAGGCGGTATTTCGGCGCGCAGGCCAGCACCAGGGCGACGCTCGTCGGGATGTCGGCGAGGTGACCCGGGGAGATGAACAGCGGGTGCTTGGCGGTCCGCGTCCGCACCACCGCGCCGATGGTCTCGCCCTTGTCGACGAGGGGCTGATGCGCGCCCTTCTCCTCGTCAAGCGGCGCGTTGCGGCCGCAGAGCCGGGTCTTGCCGACCCCGATGGTCGGGCGCTGCAGCCACAGGCCCATGTGGCTGGCGATTCCGATGCGGCGCGGATGCGCCGTGCCCATGCCGTCGAACAGGAAGACGTCCGGCTCGGATGCGAGCCGCCCGAACGCCTCCTCCAGCACCGGACCCTCGCGGAAGCTCAGCAGCCCCGGCACGTAGGGGAACGGCGTCGGCATCAGGGCCGTCACGGTCTCGACCACCCGGAAGTCCGGGTAGGTCGCGACCACGATCGCCGCGTGCGAGCGCTCGTTCTTCACGCTGACGTCGACGCCGGCGACGAGCCGCACGGCGCCGAGGTCGAGGGGCCGGTCGGCCACGATCTCGGCGGCGAGCCGGCGCTGGAGCGCCACCGCCTCGGCGGGCGTCAGATCCCAGTCGTGGCGGCGAACGAGGTCCATCAGGTGTTGAAGCGGAAATGCAGCACGTCGCCGTCCTGCACCAGGTATTCCTTGCCCTCGAGCCGGAGCTTGCCGGCCTCGCGGGCGCCCGCCTCGCCCTTCAGCGCCGTGTAGTCGGCGTAGGCGATGGTCTCGGCCCGGATGAAGCCCTTCTCGAAGTCCGAGTGGATCACCCCGGCGGCGCCCGGCGCGCGGGTACCCTTGGTGATGGTCCAGGCCCGGGCCTCCTTCGGACCGACGGTGAAGTAGGTGATGAGGCCGAGAAGCTCGTAGCCGGCGCGGATCACCCGGTTGAGGCCCGGCTCGGTCAGGCCGACCGCCTCGAGGTACTCGACCTGCTCCGCCGGCGGCAGCACCGCGATCTCGCTCTCGATCTTGGCCGAGACCACCACGGCCTTGGCCCCTTCCTCCTTCGCGCGGGCGAAGACGGCGGCGGAGTGGGCGTTGCCGGAATCGGCCGCGCCCTCCTCGACGTTGCAGACGTACAGCACGGGCTTGGCCGTCATCAGGCCGAGCTGCGAGAACAGGCGCTCCTCCTCGGCTTTTCGCTGGACGAGCCGCGCCGGCTTGCCGTCGCGCAGGAGCGGCAGCGCCCGCTGCACCAGGTCGAGGACCTCCTTGGCCTCCTTGTCGGAGCCCTTGGCCTTCTTCTCCAGCGCCGTGACGCGCTTCTCGAGGCTGTCGAGGTCGGCCAGCATCAGCTCGGTCTCGATCGTCTCGATGTCGGCGATCGGGTCGACCTTGCCCTCGACGTGGGTGACGTCGCCGTCCTCGAAGCAGCGCACGACGTGCGCGATGGCGTCGACCTCGCGGATGTTGGCGAGGAACTGGTTGCCGAGGCCCTCACCCTTCGAGGCGCCGCGCACCAGGCCGGCGATGTCGACGAAGGTGAGCCGGGTCGGGATGATCTCCTTCGAGGAGGCGATGCGGGCCAGGTCGTCGAGCCGGGCATCGGGCACAGCGACCTCGCCCACGTTCGGCTCGATGGTGCAGAACGGGTAGTTCGCCGCCTGCGCCGCCGCGGTCTGCGTCAGCGCGTTGAAGAGCGTCGACTTGCCGACGTTCGGCAGGCCGACGATGCCGCATTTGAAGCCCATCAGATCAGTCCGTTCGATTTGCTGTGACCGCCGGCCCGCGGCCCTGTCGCGTCGCCATTGCGGCGTGGCGCTGCCCGGGTCAAGCCGGCTTCTCGCCGACGCGCTTCACCTCGTCCCAGCCCCGCCCGGCCATCGCGAGGTGGACCTTGTTCTGGAAGCGGGCATCCTCGCCCGCGGCGAGCAGCTCGGCGGCATCCGCCATCGCGTCGCACAGATCCTCCACCCAGGGGGTCTCGGCCTTCGCGAAGTCGTTGAGCACGTAGGCGTGGACGAGCGCCTTGTCGCCCGGGTGCCCGATGCCGAGGCGGGCGCGCCAGTACTCGTTGCCGCACTGCGCGGTGATCGAGCGCAGGCCGTTATGGCCGGCATTGCCGCCGCCCTTCTTCACCCGGAGCTTGGCGGGCGCCAGGTCGAGTTCGTCGTGGAGCACCACCACGTCCTCGAGGGGGATCTTGTAGAAGCGCTGCGCCTCCGCCACCGCCCGGCCCGACTCGTTCATGAAGGTCAGGGGCTTGAGCAGCAGCACGCGCTCCGTGCCGATCACCGCCTCGGTGCTCTCGCCCTGGAACTTGCGGCGCCACGGCGCGGCGCGGTGCCGGCGCGCGATCGCGTCGAGCGCCATGAAGCCGATATTGTGCCGGTTGCCCGCGTAGCGGGGTCCGGGATTGCCGAGGCCGACGAACAGTCGCATGGCGACAGAAGGATCCCCGAGAAAGAGGAAACGCCCCGGGTCTCGCGACCGGGGCGTCCCACTGAGAGAAAGGATCGAGCCCGGAGGGGCTCACTCCTCCTTGGCGGCCTCGCCCTCGGCGGCCTCTTCGGCAGCCTCAGCGGCCGACTCGGCGCGGGCGGCCTCGGCCACCGCGGCTTCCTCGGCCTCGACCTCGGCGCCGAGCACCGTCGGCGGCACGATGGTGGCCACCACCTCGTCGCCACCGAGCGCGATGGTGGCGCCGGCCGGCACCGGCAGGTCGGAGACGTGGATGGTGTCGCCGATGTTCCGGCCGGTCAGGTCGACGGTGATCGCATCGGGGATCGACTCCGGCGCGACCTCGACCGCGACGGTGTGGTGCACGACGTTGAGCGTGCCGCTGTTCTGCTTGATGCCCGGGGCAGCGTCCTCGTTCGAGAAGTGCACCGGCACCTCGACCTCGACCGACTGGCCGGCGACGACGCGCAGGAAGTCGACATGCAGCGGGACGCCGGTGACCGGGTCGAGCTGGTAGTCGCGCGGGATCGCCCGGACCTTGCGGCCGCCGGCGGTGATCTCGAACACGGTGGTCAGGAAGCCACCGGCGTAGATCAGGGTGCGGGTGCGGATGAGGTCGACGGCGATGGCCTGCGGCGGCTGGTTGCCCCCGTAGATGACGGCCGGCACCTGGCCCTGGCGACGAACGGCCCGGGCGGCCCCCTTGCCGACCCGGTCGCGTGCCACGGCCTCAAGCGGCTTCACGGCGCTCATGGCGTGATCCTTAAAACTGGTGTTGCGGATGGCTCAAACGCCGAAGGCCGCCCCCTCGAGGACGGCCCTGTGAACCGACGTCGCCACGCCCGTTCCCGCGAGGGGAATCCGGCCTCCAAGGGTGTCCGGCGGGCGGTCGCGCTCCTAGCAGACCGGCCGCCCGAAGGCAAGGACGGCCGTCACCGGATCGCCCCGGGGCCGGTGCGCCGCGCGGGCCGCGGGCTCAGGTGCTCGGACAGGCACCGCCATTGCTGGAATCGGTGACGTTCGGCAGCACGACCTCCGGGGCGGAGGTGATCGCCACCTTGTAGACCTTGCCGTTGCGCACCGGCCAGACCACCGTCTCGGTCATCGTGCTGAGGTTGAACTTGTCGGCCAGCATCGCGCCGAACATCGGCTTGTACGTCATTGTCAGTTCGACCACGACGAAGCGCGCCCCCGGGGCCTTGAAGGCGTCCGGCACCGTCGGCACCGCAGTGGGGTCGCTCGGGGCCGGGGCCGAGGCGTTGCCGGCATCCACGGCGTAGGAGCAGACCCTGGCCCTGCCGCCCGCATCGTAGACGCCGACCGCCTTGGCGGCGATCCGCGCCGTGGCGCCGTCGAAGGGGGCCAGCACCGCCCGTCCGGCCTTGACGATGGTGGTGACCTGGCTCGCCGGGATGGTACCGTTCTCCCGCGCCACGAGGTCGGCCACGGTGCGGGCGGCCAGCGTCACCTTGCGGAGGTTGCTGACGTAGCCCGCCAGGTCGGTCGTGCCGAGGTAGAGCAGCATCAGGAGCGGCAGCACCATCGCGAACTCGACCGCGGCGAGGCCGTCCTGCGCGCCGCGGAAGCGCGCGCCGGCGCGGCGCGCCCGTGCGAGCGCGCGCCGGAGATCCGCCGTCCGGTACCGGGGCGCGCTCATTGGAAGGGCTCCGTCCGGAAGGCCACGGTGCTCTGCAGCACGCGCTTCCCGTTCGCCAGGGTGTTCGGGTTGAGGAAGCTGAAGAAGACCGGATATTCGACCGCCGCCTGCACGATCGCGATCTGGTTCGAGCCCGGATTCTGGTACTGCGTGCCGAACACCGTGGGGGTGCTGCGCCACGTTCTCGTGTTCGCGTCGACCGGGCTCGGCGGCGTGTAATCGGTGTTGTCCGCCATCGCCAGCACGTCGACCTTCACGTCAGTGCAGTCGAAGATGATGACCGGACCCTCGCAGATCGCGTCCTTGAACTTCTGCAGCGCGACCTGCTGCGCCGTGGTTCCCTGGGGCGGGGCCGGATCAGCGGAGCGGGCCGCCTGGAACTGTCCCGTGTAGAGCTGGCGCGCCGCGTTCGAGACGGCGTTGTCGAGGACCTGCCCGGCGAAGAAGGCCAGGGCCGTCTCGATGATCGCCGCGACGAGGCCGAGGAACGGCATCGCGATCAGCGCGAACTCCACCGCGGTCGCACCCTCGCGGGCGGACGGGAACCGGGCGATCCGGCCCCGGATCGCGGCGAACCCGGACTTCGAGGGAGGAGGTGCGGAGTGCGTCCGCGCGACCCGTCCGGCCGGCGATCGAGTGGCACGAGACAGGCGACGACGGAGCATGACGCGGCTCGATTTCGTGCGTGAGGACGTCGCTGACTACCTCGGGAAGAGTTTCGGATCGGTTGCACCGATCGCGCAAAGCGACCCGGTGCCAACGCAGGGTTGCCGTGGTGGGCTGACCGTATGCTCAGACAGGCACCGCGGGCGCTCAGCGCGCCGCGCCGCCGGCGGTGCCCCCCGTCGCCATCGAGTTGCGCTGGCCGGTCTGCCCGCTCACCTCGGAGAAGTAGCGCTGCGCGTCGCCGAGCTGCACTGCCGGCTGGCAGGCGGGCGTGCACGAATAGGATTCGCGCTCGAGCCCGCGCTGCACCGTGACCACGGTGGGGCTGCCGGCCTGCACGCTGATGGCGGATTCCGCCAGCATGGTGCCCGCGGCGTCGAGCGCAATGAGGTTGGTGCTGCCGAAGCTCTTGCCGGTCAGGATGACGATGCCGTTCCGCTGCAGCGACACGTCGGCGATGATCGGGTTGCCGACGATCACGGTCGCGGTGCGCTCCGGCAGGCGGATGACCTTGGCGTTGTCGACCGACACGGTGACGGTGGCGCCGTCGCTTCCCTGCGCCGCCGCCGCGGCGGGGACCAGCAGCGCGAACGCCAGGAGGCGCGCGACGCGCAGGAGGCTCGGGCGGCGGGGCGGGCGCATCGGCGGTCGGTCTCTCGGGCGTGTCGCAGGCACCGACACTCAAGCGCCGGACGGTTGACAAACCGCTAAGCCCGGCGCCGCGCCGGCTTCTTGCTTAGCCGGAATGTCCGCTTTCCCGTCGACTGACTGTTAACCACTGGATGAATCTCGGCAAGGCGTGCCTAGTCTCGCTATCGTTTTAACCCAAATGCAACGCGGCACGTCCTAGGTTGTCGTCAGTCCCGATCGGCGCCAGTCGATTGTCGAAGGACTAATCGAGACCACTCAGGCGGGAATTCGAGTTATGCTCACCAAGCTGAAGCATTTTGTCGGCGACGAGTCTGGCGCGACTGCGATCGAGTACGGCCTGATCGCGACCCTGATCGCGATCGCGGTCATCACGGCGGTCAGCACGCTCGGCAACAACCTGTCGAGCCAGTTCAACAAGATCGCCGACAAGCTCGTGAAGAGCCCCTCCTAACGGCAGCACTCTGAACGCAGAGGATGGGCGATCCGCCTCCGCGACCGGGGCGGCGCCTGCCTCGGCAGACGTCCGCTCGGGCGTGCCGTCGCCCGGCGCGCCCGAGCGGACGTCTGCCGCTGGTCGTCTCGGGGTGATCGACAGGTTCGTCGGTCCGAGACACTGTCCGACGCAGCGATCTGCGGCGACTGCTCCGGCGCGGGGCCGCACCGAGCCTTCGCCGCGCATCTCGACCTCTCAGCGAGCCGCCATGGCCAGCCTCTGCCTCCTCGTCGTGTTCCCGTTCCTGATGGCCTACGCGGCCGCCAGCGACCTTCTCACGATGACGATCACCAACCGCGTCAGCGTCGCGCTCGTCGGCGGCTTCGGCGTCCTGGCGCTCGCGGCCGGGCTCGGCTGGGCCGACCTCGCCAACCACGGCGGCGCCTTCGCCCTGACCCTGACGGCGACCTTCGGGCTGTTCTGCAAGGGGGCGATCGGCGGCGGAGACGCGAAGCTCGCCGCGGCGACGGCGCTCTGGCTCGGGTTCGGTCCGCTGGTCGAGTATCTGGTAGTCGCCTCGCTGTTCGGCGGCGCCCTGACCATCGGGGTGCTCCACCTGCGCTGCCATCCCCTGCCCGGCTTCGCCGCCGCCTGGCCGTTCGCACTGCGGCTGCACGACCGGCGCGAAGGCGTCCCCTACGGCTTGGCCCTCTCCGCCGCCGCCCTGGTGGTCTGCCCCACCGCGCCCCTCTGGCGACTGGTACTGCCGGCCTGACTTCCCCTCCGCGGGCCCCGCTGCGAGCCCCTCGCCGGTCCTCGTCGAATCGCACCCGGGATCGATCCTGCGCGCGGCTCGGACAGGTCCGGTTCAGTCGCGATATCGCCACGTCGTGCGAAGTCCCGCACGGGTGAGGCGCGGCGCGGGGCGCGGACGGAGCCGCCCACCAGGGTCGCGGAGCTTAAGGGTGATTAACCTTAATTTGAGGAATGCCTGATGAAGTTCGGCAACGGGCGGCACCGCGCCGCCCGCTGCCGTTTCCTCTCGTTGGCGCCCCATGAAATCATCGCGCTTGCTCCTCATCAGCGTCGCCGTCGTGACCGGCGCGGGGGCCTACATCGTGATGAGCGGCCGTGAGCCGCCGCCCGCGCCGGCGCCCGCGCCGGTCGCCGCGCCGGCCCCGGCGATCGAGATGGTGGAGGTGCTGGTCGCCGCCGCCGAGCTGCCGATGGGACAATCCCTGAAGGCGCCGGACCTGCGCTGGCAGCCTTGGCCGAAGGCCGCGGCAGGCGACGGCTTCCTCCAGCGCTCCGGCGCGCCGACCGCCCTCGAGGACACGGTAGGATCGATCGTCCGCAGCCCGCTCCTGGCCGGGGAGCCGATCCGGCGCGAGAAGCTGATCAAGGCCAACGGCAGCGGCTTCCTGTCGGCGATCCTGCCGTCCGGGATGCGCGCCGTCGCGATCACGATCGACGCCCGCGGCGCCAACACGGCCGGCGGCTTCATCCTGCCGAACGACCGGGTCGACGTGCTGCGCACCTACCGGGACGAGGATTCGTCCCGCGTCGGCGGCGGCGACGTCCAGGTCTCCGACACCATCCTGACCAACATCCGGGTGCTCGCGGTCGGCCAGACCGTGCAGGAGCGCAACGGCGAGCGGGTGGTCACCGGCGATACCGCGACGCTCGAGCTCACCCCGTCCCAGGCCGAGGCCGTGACCCTGGCCCAGAAGGTCGGCCAGCTCTCCCTCGCCCTGCGCAGCCTCGCCGATGCCGGGCAGACCGCTCAAGCCGTGGTGGAGCCGCAGGGCGAGGGCGGCGTCACGGTCGTGCGCTACGGCGTCGCCAAGCAGATGCCCCGCCGATGAGCGCGCTCCCGTCCCGCCGGTCCCGCGCCACCGATCCCCGACCCGCGAGTCCCCGTTCCATGACGATGTCCGAGATCCTCCGGGCGGCGGCTTCCCGCGCCGCCGCACCCGCGGCTCTCCTGCGCGCCACGCTCGCGGCCGGGTCCCTGGCGATCCTCGCGGCAGGGCCCGCCGCCGCCCAGGGCGCCGCGGGCCATCGCGGCGGCATCGTGCCGGCGCCGGTGGTGGCGGTCGGTCCCAACGAGGCGGACGTGTCGCGCCGCATCGACCTCACCATGGGGCGGTCCCTCGTCGTCGACCTGCCGCGGGACGCCAAGGAGGTGTTCGTCGCCAACCCCAAGGTGGCGAACGCCGTCGTGCGCTCGACCCGCAAGGTGTTCATCATCGGCATCGAGAACGGCGCCACCTCGATCTTCGTGATGGATTCCGAGGGGCGCCAGATCGCGGCCCTCGACGTCACGGTCGGGCGCGACCTCAACGTGCTGCGCCAGACGCTGTCCGGCAGCATCCCGGGCGGGCGCTTCGACGTGCGCCCGGCGGGCGAATCCGTGCTGCTCACCGGCTCGGTCAACTCCGCCGGCGAGGCGCAGCAGGCGATCGACATCGCCAACGCCTTCGTGGGCCTCGGCGGGGCGGGCGGCGCCGCCCGCGGCGCGGTGATCAACAACCTGACGATCCGCGGCAAGGACCAGGTGATGCTGCGCGTCACCGTGGTCGAGGTCTCGCGCCAGGTGCTCAAGCAGTTCGGCATCAACACCGGCGCGAGCTGGAGCGCGCTCAACCCGCTGGGTACGGGCGGCTCGGACTTCTTCAACGAGACGCCGTTCCCGCTCACGGGCCAGACCTTCCCGTCGAACAACCGGATCCAGGCCTCGATCCGGGCCGGCGGCTTCTCGCTCCAGGCGACCCTGCGGGCCTTCGAGCAGGCCGGCGTGTCCCGGGTGCTCGCCGAGCCGACCCTGACGGCGATCTCGGGCGAGGCGGCGAACTTCACCGCCGGCGGCGAGATCCCGGTTCCGACGAGCCAGAGCTGCTCGGCAGTGGTCGGCGTCACCACCGGCCCGACCTCGAACTGCTCCGTCGGCATCGAGTTCAAGCCCTACGGCGTGACGCTGAACTTCACCCCCGTGGTCCAGTCGGAGAACCGCATCTCGATCCGGGTCGCCACCAACGTCACGGAGCTCGATCCCCAGAACGCGATCCTGGTCTCGAACGGCACGGCCAACATCACGGTGCCGGCGCTGACGGTGCGCAAGTCCGAGACCACCATCGAGCTGCCCTCGGGCGGCACGATGATGACCGCCGGCCTGATCCAGCAGCGCAACCGGCAGGCGATCAACGGCCTGCCGGGGCTCCTCAATCTGCCGGTCCTCGGCGCCCTGTTCCGCTCCCGCGACTACCAGCGCCAGGAGACGGAGCTGATGATCATGGTCACGCCCTACATCGCCAAGCCGATGGACCCGGCCCAGGTCAAGAAGCCCGACGACGGCTTCACCGAGGCGACCGACAGCCAGTCGATCCTGCTCGGCCGCTTCAACCGCCTCTACGGCGTGGTCGGCGCCGCCCCCCTCGGCTCCGGCTACCGCGGCCGGGTCGGCTTCATCACCGACTGACGGCAGGGGCGCGCCCGACCTCTCCCGAGATTTACGCCCGAGATCCCGCGATGACCCGCACCCTCCGCCGCACCCTCCTCCGCCTGACGGTGCTCGCCGCCCCGGCCTTCCTCGCCGCCTGCGCCTCCGACCGGACGCTGACCACCGGCTCGACCTACCCGTCGACGATCCCCGAGCGGCACCCGATCGTTCTGTCGGACTCGCCGCGCAACCTCGACGTCTTCATCACCGGGACCGGGCACATCGACCCGCGCCAGGCCGACGACGTCGACGGGTTCCTCACCGAGTACCGCCGTCACGGCCGCGGCGTGCTCGTCCTCGAGGTGCCCCGCGGCTCGCAGGTGCCAGGCGCAGCGGTGGAGCGCACCCTCGAGCGGCTGCGCGCCCGGGCCCTCGCCCGGGGGGTCGGCCCGCGGGAGATCGTGGTCGCGCCCTATCCGGTCGCGAACGTCGCGGTGAGCGCGCCGGTGCGCCTGAGCTTCCAGCGCATGCAGGCCAAGGTCGCGGGCGCCTGCGGGCTCTGGCCCCAGGATCTCGGGGTCACTGATCCGGGCTTCAACGCCCGCAACGAGAGCTATTGGAACTTCGGCTGCGCCACCCAGTCCAACGTGGCGAGCCAGGTCGCCGACCCGGTCGACCTCGTGCGCGGCCGGCAGGAGGGCCGCATCGACACGGTGATCCGGACCCAGGACCTGCTCGACCTGCGCACCGGAAAGGATCCGTCAACCACTTGGAAGCAGGATGGCCGCGCGAGCGTGAAGTCGCAGGTGGCACAGTGATGAGGACGCGCCGGACGAGAATCGCTGCCGCGCCCGCGGCGAGGTCCCCTGGCGCCGCCCGGGCCCGGTCGGGCGCGCGGCCGGCCCGCCCGGACGGGGTGCCATGCCATGTCTGAGGCAGGCGAGACCTCCGGCCGGGTCATCGCCCCGGTCCCGCGCATCACCGTCCAGGCCTTCTGCGAGAGCAGCGACGTCGCCGCGGTGATCGAGGCCGCCGCCGGCGACCGGCGGATGCAGAAGGCGCATACCCGCGTCCAGATGGGCGGGGGCCCCGCGGCGGTCGAGGCCTACCGCAACGCCCCGACCCCGAACGTCATCATGGTCGAGATCGGCGCGGCCAAGGGCAACCCGCTCGCCGCCCTCGACAGCCTGGCGGAGGTCTGCGACGCCGGCACCAAGGTCGTCGTCATCGGCCACGTCAACGACGTGGTGCTCTACCGCGAGTTCATCCGCCGGGGCGTGAGCGAGTACCTGATCGCGCCGGTCGACCCCGTCGCGGTGATCGCGGCGATCTCGGAGCTGTTCAGCGATCCGGCCGCCGAACCGCTCGGCCGCACCGTCGCGGTGGTGGGCGCCAAGGGCGGCGTCGGCGCCTCGACCCTCGCCCACAACATCGCCTGGTCGGTCGCCCGCGACTTCGGCATCGCCACCGTCATCGCCGATCTCGACGTCGCGTTCGGCACCGCCGGCCTGAACTTCAACCAGGATCCGCCGCAGGGGGTGGCCGAGGCGGTCTTCGCGCCCGAGCGGGTCGACGCGAACTTCGTCGACCGCCTGCTGTCGAAGTGCACCGACAACCTGAGCCTGCTCGCCGCCCCCGCCACCCTCGACCGCCCGACCGACTTCGCGGAGGGCGCCTTCGACGGCGTGATCGACGTGCTGCGGGCGAGCGTCCCCTGCATCGTCCTCGACGTGCCGCACGCCTGGCCGGCCTGGTGCCGGCGCATGCTGATCGGGGCCGACGAGATCGTGGTGGTGTCGGCCCCCGACCTCGCCTCCTTGCGCAACGCCCGCAACCTGTTCGAGGTGCTGCGGAGCGCCAGGCCCAACGACCGCATGCCCCGCCTCGTCCTCAACGGGGTCGGGATGGCCAAGCGCCCCGAGATCGCCGTGGCGGATTTCGCCAAGGCCCTCGACGCGCCGGTCGCCGCGGTGGTCCCGTTCGAGCCCGCCCTGTTCGGCACCGCGGCCAATAACGGCCAGATGCTGGCGGAGGTGCAGCCCGGAGCCAAGGCGACCGAGATCCTGAGCGAGCTCGCCGGCACCCTGACGGGCCGCGCCGAGACCCGCCGCGGCCGGAGCAACCTGCTGGAGCCGCTCCTCGCCCGCTTCGCCCGCCGCAAGGCGTCGTGAGCCGGGCGCGTCCCCGGGGGCCGGGCATGCCCGCGGCGGGGCGCCGCGGCGGCCCGTCCGCTCTCCCGACCCGTGCCCCAGACCCTCAGTTTCCCCAGGAAGGCCGCTGATCCCATGTTCGGCAGGAGACCCGGAGCGACGGCACCGAAGGCGCCGGCCGCGCGTCCCGCCGGCTCCGCCCCGGTGCTCCCGGAGGCGGCCGCCGCGCCGGTGTTCCAGGACGGCAAGCGGGCCGAGCCGGCCCCGAGCCCGGTCCGCGAGGCCCCGGCGCCGGCGGAAACCGCCCGCTCGGACGAGTATTACCGCACGAAGAGCATGATCTTCGGCGCGCTGATCGAGGCCATCGACCTCACCCAGCTCGCCCGCCTCGAGCCGGACGCGGCGCGGGAGGAGATCCGCGACATCGTCATCGAGATCATCGGCCTCAAGAACGTGGTGATGTCGATCGCCGAGCAGGAGGAGCTGCTCGACGATATCTGCAACGACGTGCTGGGCTACGGCCCGCTCGAGCCGCTGCTCGCCCGCGACGACATCGCCGACGTGATGGTGAACGGCGCCAACCGGACCTACATCGAGGTCGGCGGCAAGATCCAAGTGACGGGCGTCCGCTTCCGCGACAACCAGCAGCTGATGAACATCTGCCAGCGGATCGTCAGCCAGGTCGGCCGCCGGGTCGACGAGGCCTCGCCGATCTGCGACGCCCGCCTGCCGGACGGCTCGCGCGTCAACGTGATCGCGCCGCCGCTGGCCATCGACGGGCCGGCGCTGACCATCCGCAAGTTCAAGAAGGACAAGCTCACCCTCGACCAGCTCGTGCGCTTCGGCTCGATCTCGCCGGAGGGCGCCAGGATCCTGCAGATCATCGGGCGGGTGCGCTGCAACGTGGTGGTCTCGGGCGGCACGGGCTCGGGCAAGACGACGCTGCTGAACTGCCTCACCCGCTACATCGACGACGACGAGCGCATCATCACCTGCGAGGACGCGGCCGAGCTGCAGCTGCAGCAGCCCCACGTGGTGCGCCTCGAGACCCGGCCCCCGAACCTCGAGGGCCAGGGCCAGATCACGATGCGCGACCTGATCAAGAACTGCCTGCGCATGCGGCCCGAGCGCATCATCGTCGGCGAGGTGCGCGGCCCGGAGGCCTTCGACCTCCTCCAGGCGATGAATACCGGCCACGACGGCTCGATGGGGACGCTGCACGCCAACTCGCCGCGCGAGTGCCTGTCGCGCATCGAGTCGATGATCTCGATGGGCGGCTACAACCTGCCCTCCAAGACCCTGCGGGAGATGATCGCCGGCTCGATCGACGTCGTCGTCCAGGCCGCCCGCCTGCGCGACGGCTCCCGGCGCATCACCCACATCACCGAGGTGATGGGGATGGAGGGCGACGTGATCATCACGCAGGACCTGTTCGTCTACGACATCGTCGGCGAGGATCCGAACGGCAAGCTCATCGGCCGCCACCGCTCCACCGGCATCGGCCGGCCGCGGTTCTGGGAGCGGGCCCGGTACTACGGCGAGGACCGGGCGCTCGCCGCCGCCCTCGACGCCGCCGAGGTCCGCACGGAGGAGAAGGCGTGAGGCCGGCCGCGACCGCCGGGGCGGAGGGCGCCCGTGATTGACCTCGAGCTCCTGATCGGGGCGGGCCTCCTGGCGATCAGCGCCGTGTCGTTCGCCTCCGCGGTCGTGGTGCCGCTGCTGCCGAGCGAGGCGCGGGCGGCCAAGCGCCACCAGGCCCTGGTCGGCCAGCACCAGGCCGCCGAGCGCGTGCAGACCGTCAGCCGCCGCGAGCAGGTGGCCAAGAGCCTCAAGGAGATCGAGGACAAGGAGACGAAGGCCCGCGCCAGCCTGGAGCTGCGCCTGACCCAGGCCGGCCTGAGCGTGAGCAAGGGCCAGTTCTACGCCTTCAGCGCGATCGCCGGCGCCCTCGCCGGCCTGTTCGGCTTCCTGGCGAGCGGCAGCGGGCTCATCGCCTGCGGCCTCGCCTTCGCGGCCGGCCTCGGCCTGCCGCGGTGGCTGGTCGCCTACCTGCGCAAGCGCCGGATGGCCCGCTTCATCATCGAGCTGCCGAACGCCCTGGACGTGATCGTGCGCGGCATCCGCTCGGGCCTGCCGGTCGGCGACTGCATGCGCGTCATCGCCCGCGAGGCCCAGGAGCCGGTGAAGGGCGAGTTCCGGGCCCTCGTCGAGGCGCAGGCCCTCGGCATCTCCCTCGGGGACGCGGTGGCGCGGCTCTACGAGCGGATGCCGGTGCCGGAGGCGAACTTCTTCGCCATCGTGGTCGGCATCCAGCAGAAATCCGGCGGCAACCTGTCGGAGGCCCTCGGCAACCTGTCGCGGGTGCTGCGCGACCGGCGCAAGATGGCCGACAAGGTGCAGGCGATGAGCATGGAGGCGAAGGCCTCGGCCGCGATCATCGCCTCCCTGCCGTTCATCGTGGCCTTCCTCGCCTACCTCACCAGCCCCGACTACATCTCGCTGCTCTGGACCTCGCAGATCGGTCAGCTCGCCCTCGCCGGCTCCGCCCTGTGGATGATCATCGGCGTCGTCGTGATGAGCCGGATGATCCGCTTCGACATCTGAGCCGGAGGCGGCGCGTGCAGTTCCTGTCCCAGCTGATCGACCCGTACGTCATCGGTGCGCTGCTCGCCGCGGTGGCCGCGGCGGCCACGGTCTACACCCTCGCCCAGCCCTTCCTCGAGCCCGACCGGCTCGCCGGCCGCATGCGGAGCGTGGGCAAGGAGCGCGACCGCATCCGCCTGCGCGAGCGCGACCGCCTGAACCAGAAGGCGACCCTGCGCCAGGAGCCCAAGGCCTACATGAAGCGCGTGGTCGAGCGCCTGCGCCTCGACGACTGGCTCGGCGCCGAGAACGCCAAGAACAGCCTGCTGAAGGCCGGCTACCGCGGCCCGCAGGCCGAGGTGGCGTTCCTGTTCTTCCGCCTGGTGACGCCGCTCGCCTTCTTCGTCCTGGCGGTGTTCTACCTGTTCGTGCTGCGGGTGCTGGACCAGCCGCTGCTGGTGCGGCTCGGCATCGCGGTCGTCGCGCTCTACCTCGGCATCAAGGCGCCGGAGGTGTTCCTGCGCAACAAGATCTCCAAGCGCCAGGCGACGATCCAGCGCAACTGGCCCGACGCCCTCGACCTGCTGCTGATCTGCGTCGAGTCCGGCATGGCGATCGAGGCGGCGTTCCGGCGCGTCGGCGTCGAGCTCGCCAACCAGTGCATGACCCTGGCCGAGGAGATGGCGCTCACCACGGCCGAGCTGTCCTACCTCACCGACCGGCGCATCGCCTACGAGAACCTCGCCAACCGCACCGGCCTCGAATCGGTGAAGAACATCACCACGGCGCTGATCCAGGCCGAGCGCTACGGCACCCCGGTCGGCCAGGCCCTGCGGGTGCTGGCCCAGGAGAGCCGCGACCAGCGCATGAACGCGGCCGAGAAGAAGGCGGCCGCGCTGCCGCCGAAGCTCACCGTGCCGATGATCCTGTTCTTCCTTCCGGTGCTGTTCGTGGTGATCCTCACCCCCGCGATGGTGCAGATGTTCAGCATCAAGTAGGGGCAGGGCCCTCCGGTCAGCCCCGCGGCGGATCGCCGGCCTCGCGCCCTCCGGCGAAGAACCGGTTCTCCGGCCGGGGCAGGCCGAGATGCTCGCGCAGGGTCGTGCCCTCGTACTCCGTGCGGAAGAGGCCGCGGCGCTGCAGCTCCGGCACCACCTTGGCCGTGAAGTCCTCGAGCCCCTGCGGCACGTCCGAGACCATGACGTTGAAGCCGTCGCTCGCGCCGGCCTCGAGCCAGGCCTGCATCTCGTCGGCGATAGCGGCGGGCGTGCCGACCATGGCGAGGCCGGCATAGCCGCCGAGGCGCTGGGCGAGCTGGCGCACGGTGAGCCCTTCGCGGCGCGCGAGCGCGATCGCCCGCTCCCGCCCGGTCTTCGACTGGTTGGTCTCCGGTATCTCCGGCAGCGGCCCGTCGAGGTCGAAGGCGGCGGCGTCGACGCCGAGCGCGATCGAGAGGGCCGCGATGGCGCTCGCCTCGTGCACCAGGCCGTCGAGGCGGGCGCGCTTGGCCCGCGCCTCCTCCACCGTGTCGCCCACCACCACGAAGCAGGCCGGCAGGATCTTGAGGTGGTTGGGGTCGCGCCCGACCTGCACCATGCGGCCGCGCACGTCCTCGGCGAAGCGGCGCCCGTCCTCGATGCTTCCCGCCGCGCCGAAGATCACCTCGGCGGTCTCGGCGGCGAGCTGGCGCCCCGCCTCGGAGGCGCCGGCCTGCACGATCACCGGCCAGCCCTGGACCGGCCGGGCGACGTTGAGGGGTCCGCGCACCGAGAGGTGGGGCCCGCGATGGTCGAGCACGTGCATCCGGTCGGGGTCGAAGAAGATCCCGCTCTCGACGTCGCGCAGGAAGGCATCGTCGGCGAACGAGTCCCACAGGCCCTTCACCACCGAGACGAATTCGTGCGCCCGGTCGTAGCGGTCGGCGTGCTCGGGATGGTGCGGGAGCCCGAAGTTCCGCGCCGCGTCGGGGTTCGAGGTCGTCACCACGTTCCAGCCCGCCCGGCCGCCGCTGAGGTGGTCGAGGGAGGCGAAGCGCCGGGCGACGTGGTACGGCTGGTCGTAGGTGGTGGACGCCGTGGCGATGAGCCCGATGCGCTGCGTCACCACCGCGAGCGCGGGCAGCAGCGTCGCGGGGTCGAACGAGGTCACGGTGGCCGAGCGCTTGAGCGCCTCGACCGGCATGTTCAGCACCGCGAGGTGGTCGGCCATGAAGAAGGCGTCGAACTTCGCCGCCTCGAGGGTCTGGGCGAAGCGCGCGAGATGGGCGAAGTTGAAGTTGGCGTCCGGGTAGCCGCCCGGGTAGCGCCACCAGGCGGTGTGGATGCCGACCGGGCGCATGAAGGCGCCGAGGTGAAGCCTGCGGTGTCGCACGATGACGGCCTCCTGTGACGGCTGTCCGAGCCGATCGCGCCGCCCTGTCGGGGCGACGCAGGCCCGATCTGGCCACGCCGCCCGGTTTAGTCAACGAGATCCCTGTACTACTCTGCCGCCGCGGGCGGCGCGGCAGCGCCCGCAACGGGGCGTCGGCGACCTGTCGAGGTCGCGACAGCATGGGACACGAGGAGCGGATGAGCGAGACCGAAGAACGGACCGGGGCCCTGCGGGCCCGCTACGGCGCGGGCGACGCCGCCGCCCTGGACATCGCCTGGAACGGCGTCGTCGCGGGCCTCCTCGCCCACCGCACGGTGCGGGCGTTCCGGCCCGATCCCCTGCCCGCCGGGACAATCGAGACCCTGGTCGCCGCGGCGCAATCGGCCCCGAGCTCGTCCAACCTCCAGACCTGGAGCGTCGTCGCGGTCGAGGATCCCGCCGCGAAGCGGCGCCTGTCCGAGGTGGCGCGGGGCCAGCGGCACGTCGTCGAGGCGCCCGTGGTGCTGGTCTGGCTCGCCGACCTCGCGCGCCTCGAGACCCTGGGCCGCGACCGCGGACGGCCGACCGCGGGTCTCGACTACCTCGAGACCCTCATCGTCGGCGTGGTGGACGCCGCGCTCGCCGCCCAGAACGCCACCGTGGCCCTCGAGTCGCTGGGGCTGGGCTCGGTCTATATCGGGGCGCTGCGCAACGATCCGGAGGCGGTGGCCGAGCTCCTCGGCCTGCCGCCGAACGTGCTGGCGGTGTTCGGCCACTGCATCGGCTATCCCGACCCGGAGCGGCCCGCCGCCGTGAAGCCGCGGCTCGGCCAGGGCGTGGTGCTGCACCGCGGGCGCTACGACCCCACCCTCGCGACGGCGGCGATCGCCGCCTACGACGCGGCCATGACCGAGTTCCAGGCCGGCCAGCGGATGCCGGAGGTCGGCTGGACGCAGGCCGCCCTGGAGCGGGTGCGCGGTCCCGAATCCCTGAGCGGGCGCGACCGGCTGCGCGCCATCCTGGAGCGCCGCGGCTTCGGGCTGAAATAGGCGGTGCGTACGATAGGCCGAACGATTTCCTGTTGATCGCCCGTCTCGTTCTTCATAAAGAACACACCGGGCGCGGGCGATCCCGTGCCGCAGGGCAATCGTGACGGGAGAGAGCCGGTGGCGGACGAGCACAGGCGGGCGGAGACGATCGCCGCGGCGAACGGGATCGGGACGGACACGGCCTTCGGCGCCGTGACGCCGCCCCTCTACCTGTCGACGACCTACACCTTCGCCGAGTTCGAGAAGGCGCGGGCCTACGATTACGCCCGCCTCGGCAACCCGACCCGCGACCAGCTCGCCGACACCCTGGCGAAGCTCGAGGGCGGGGCCCGGGCGGTCGTGGTGGCGAGCGGCATGGCGGCCCTCGACCTCGCCCTGTCGTCCTTGCGGCCCGGCGACCTCCTGGTGGCGCCGCACGACTGCTACGGCGGCACCCACCGGCTGCTCTCGATGCGCGCCGAGCGGGGGCATTACCGCGTCGCCTTCGTCGACCAGACCGACGAGACCGCCCTCAGGGCCGCCCTGGCGGAGGGCCCGCGGATCGTGCTGACCGAGACGCCCAGCAACCCGCTGATGCGCATCGTCGACATCCGCCGCACGACCGCGCTCGCCAAGGCGGCCGGCGCCCTCTCCGTCGTCGACAACACCTTCCTGTCCCCGGCCCTGCAGCAGCCGATCGCGCTCGGCGCCGACCTCGTCGTCCACTCGACCACGAAGTTCCTCAACGGGCACTCGGACGTGATCGGCGGCGCGGTCGTCGCCGCCGAGGCGACGCTCGGCGACGAGCTCGCCGCCTGGGCCAACACCATCGGCGTCACCGGCTCGCCCTTCGACGCCTACCTGACCCTGCGCGGCGTCCGCACGCTGTTTCCCCGCGTCGAGCGCCAGCAGCGCAATGCCGGTGCGGTCGCCGCGTTCCTGGCGGCGCACCCGGCGGTGGCCCGAGTCTACTATCCGGGCCTGCCCGATCATCCGGGCCACGCGATCGCGAAGGCGCAGCAGCGCGGCTTCGGCGCGATGCTGAGCGCCGAGATCGCCGGCGGGCGCGAGGCGGTGCGCCGGCTCGTCGGGGCGCTCCGGGTCTTCACCCTGGCGGAATCCCTCGGCGGGATCGAGAGCCTGATCGCGCATCCGGTGACCATGACGCACGCCGCCATGGATCCGCAGGCGCGGGAGCGGGCCGGGCTCGGCGACGGCCTGGTGCGGCTCTCGGTCGGCCTCGAGGCGGAGGACGACCTCCTGGCCGACCTGGGCCGGGCCCTCGACGCCGTGGCCCGCGGCTGAGGCAAGGACCGCTTTAGGGCCCGTGGAGGCACCACAGGGAAGAACGAGCGTCTGACGGAGCCCCGTGTTCGCGGCCGTCCTCGGGCCTCGGACGCGGCCCGGCCCCATCGCGGCGGCACGGGACCTTCGCCAGAGGCCGGCGCGTTCTCCCGTCCGGATAGTCGTCCGGACGGAGACCTTTGCAATGACGAGACTGACTGCCGCCCGCCTCGGTCTGGCACTCTCCCTGTTGTCCGGCGTCGCGGCGCCGGCCCTGGCCCAGGAGGCGGCCGCCGACCCCGCCGGGCTCACCAAGGTCGCGGACTTCGCGCATCAGGTCACCGGCGTCACCGTGGCGCGCGACGGGCGGATCTTCGTCAACTTCCCGCGCTGGAGCGAGGACGCTCCGGTCTCGGTGGCCGAGCTGAAGGACGGCAAGCCGGTGCCCTATCCGGATGCCGAGTGGAATTCCTGGCGCAACGCCCGCGCCGACGAGGTCGACCCGAAGACTCACTTCGTCTGCGTGCAGAGCGTGGTCGCCGACGCCCAGGACCGGCTGTGGGTGGTGGACGCCGCCGCGCCCGCGATGGCCCACGTGGTCAAGGACGGGCCGAAGCTCGTGGCGATCGACCTCAAGACCAACCAGGTGGTCAAGACGATCCCGTTCGACACCGACACCGTGCTGCAAGCCTCCTACATCAACGACGTGCGGATCTCGCCCGACGGGAAGACGGCCTACCTGACCGATTCCGGCGCCGAGGGCGCCCTGATCGTCGTCGACATCGACAGCGGCGCGGCGAAGCGCGTGCTCTCCGGCCACCCCTCGACCATGCCGGACAGAACCGTGACGGTGACCTATGACGGCCAGCCGCTGCGCCGCCCGGACGGGCGCGGCGTCACCTTCTCGGCCGACGGCATCGCGCTCTCGCCGGACGGGAAGACGCTGTACTGGCAGGCGATCAAAGGCAAGACGCTCTACAGCCTGCCGACCGACGCGCTCACCGGCTGGGCCACCGCCGCGGTGGTGCCGGAGATGCTCACGAACCGGACGCTGGGGTCCAAGGTCGTCGCGGTCGGCGAGAACGGGCCGGCGGACGGCCTGCTGATCGCCCGCAAGGACGGCCGGATGTACGTGACCTCGCCCCAGGACGACGCGGTCAAGGTGCGCGACCTCGCCCAGGGCGGGGCGGGCCTGACCACCCTGATCCGGGATCCGCGGCTGCGCTGGCCCGACACCTTCAGCGAGGGGCCGGACGGCACGATCTACGTCACCACCTCGCACATCCAGGACTCGGCCGACTACAAGCCCGGCGCTCCGATCAGCCTGCCGACGGAGCTCTGGGCAATCCGGGCGAACCCGGGCGAGGCGACCGGGTCCGCTCCCCGGCGCTGACCCTGCGCCGACCAGGGATCCCGGACCGGGGCTGGCGGGGACGCGACACCGATCATCCCGACCGGGCCCGGCAGAACGGGAGTCCCCCGCGGTCCGGTTGCACAACCCGCTAGCCAGACGCGGCAACCTGTGCTGGATATCTCCGGATAACAGCCGGGGCGGATCGACGTCGCCGGCCCGTGCGGGGGGCACGGTCTCGTCTTGCCGACACTCGGGGAGCCTTCCGCGGCGCAGCCGCGCATGACGCCGGCGGATTTCGCGGCGCGCGTCGCCGGCCTCCGGGCCGGCGAGCGGGTCGCCGTCATCGGCCTCGGGCGCGACGGCGTCGGCGAGATCCTGGCGGCGGGGGACGTCTCCCGCGGCGCGCTCCTGGTCGCCACCGAGGAGATGCGCGGGGCCGCCGCGGTGATCGACCGCCTCCTCGACGACCTCGCCGACCTGGCCCTCGCCCGCTGGCCGGACTGGCCAGGACTGGACGGACCGGTGCCCGGCATCTCCGCCCCCTGGCTCAAGGCGGCGGCGAAGTGCGCGGCGGCCGGGCGGCCACCCCGGTTCCGGCGCTCGGCGCGGGCGCTCGAGTTCGGCCAGCTGCTGCGGGCGGTCGATCCGGGCAGCGTGATCCTGGTCGCGGAGGTCGACCCGGCCTCGCCGCCGCGGGCGGCGCCGGTGATCGAGGCGCTGGAATGGTGCGCCGGGCACGGCGCCGCCTGCGTCGCCGCCCTCCCGGTGGCGCCGCCCGTCACCCCGCCCTACGACCGCATCCTCTACGGCGCCTGCACGATCGGCCGCGCCCCGAGGCCGGCCGCTGAGCGCTTCATCCCCGCGCGCCCCGGCCCGTCCTCGCGGGCGCACCACGCCAGCGCGATCGAGCGGCGGGTCGAGGCGGCGCTGGCGCGCGACCCCGAGTTCGCGGGCCTGTTCTCCTTCAACGAGACGGTGCAGGTGAAGGGCTGGGGCCAGCAGCCCCGGGTCGACCTCCTCTGCCGCGCCCACCGCGTTATCGTCGAGCTCGACGGCCCGGAGCACCAGGCCAGCCCCAAATTCGCCCACGACCGCCACCGCGACTACGAGCTCCTGGTCGCCGGCTACCTCGTGCTGCGCCTCACCAACGATCAGGTCGAGGCCGACCTGCAGCGCGCGATCGAGAAGATCCGCGACGTCGTCCGGCTCCGGCGCCCGCCCGCATGACGCCCTTCCTTCGAGAGAGATGATCCGATGAGCGAGACGCCGACGCCGCAGCAGGCCCTGGTCCTCTGGCGCCTGCTCGGCCGGCAGGGCACCGCCCTGAACAGCGAGATCGCGCCGAAGAAGGCCGAGCGCGACGCGCTGCAGAAAGCCGGGCTGCTGGCTGTGGAGAAGGAAGGCCGGTCCTCGCGGCTCACCGTGACCGACAAGGGCTGGAACTGGGCCGGCGGGCACCTGCGCGATCCGCTTCCGCCGAACGTCCGGGTGCTGGAGGACTGGCTGACGCGCCTCCACCACCACCTGGAGGCGACGGGGGCGACGCTCGCCGACTTCGTCGGCCCGGCTCCCGAACGGCCGCCGCCGGAGCCGAAGGGGCGGGCGTCCCGCACCAAGCGCCCGGCCACCAAGGCACCCCGCACGCTCTCGGGGGGCCAGCTCCGCACCCGGATCGAGCAGGCCTACCTCGCCTGCACCGACGGCCGGCGGGCGAGGGCCGTGCGCCTCAGCGCCCTGCGGGCGCAGCTCGCCGACCTCGACCGCGCCACCGTCGATGCCGGGCTCGCCGCGATCCTCAGCGGCGACAAGAGCATCCGGCTCACCCGGATCAGCGACCCGAAGGCCCTCGACGCCGCCGAGCGCGAGGCCGCCTACAACCCGGCCGGCGAGCCGTTTCACGAGATCTGGATCCAGGCATGAGCGACGCCCTCGACGCCCTGCGCCGCGTCAACTTCGACTGGGTGCGCACCCTGGACAGCGTCTGGCTCGACGCCGAGCCGACCGGCGCGCCGAACGAGGCGCTCATCCCCGGGATCGTCGCCGCGCTGCACGCGCCGGCCGCGGGCACCCGCCCGCGGGGCCGGGTGCTCGTCGGCGAGCCGGGCATCGGCAAGACCCATCTCGTCGGCCAGATCCGGCGCGAGGTCTGGGCCTCCGGCGGCTGGTTCGTGCTCCTCGACGTGCTCGGGCTCACCGATTTCTGGCGCAGCGCGGCGCTCAGCTACCTCACCGCCCTGCTACAGACGATGCCGAACGGGCGGCGCCAGTCCGATGCCGTGCTGGCGGGGGTCGCGCGCCGCTTCAAGGTCGAGGCGCAGGTCGAGCAGGCGTTCAACACGCCCAACATCGACACGCGCAAGGTCGTCGACCTCCTCGTCCGGGCGCTGATGCACGTCGACACGGTGCGGGCGCTCAAGCACCAGGACGTCTTCCGCGCCCTCTGCCTGCTGCGCTCGCAGGATCTCGCCGCCGTTGGCCTCGCCCATGCCTGGCTGCAGGGCTACGACGCCGACCCGGCCGCCCGCGCCACTCTCGGATTCACGACCCCGCCGCCGCCGCCCATCGAGCTGGTTCGGGGCATGGCCTGGATCATGGGGCTCAGCGGCCCCACCCTCGTCGCCCTCGACCAGATCGACGGTGTGGTCGATGCGAGCCGCCTGACCGTCGACGACGATTTCGATGCCGGCCCGGGCCTCGCCGAGATGCTGGCGGCGGGCCTGATGGAACTGCACGATGGCGGCGGCCGCGGGATGACGCTGATCACCTGCCTGACGGATTCGTGGCGGCGGCTGGAGGAACGCGGGCTGAAATCCGCCTTCGACCGGTTCGAGCCGCCGGTGGTGTTGGAGGGTATGAACAAGACGGCCGCTGGGGCCGCTCTCATCCGCAGCCGACTAAGTCCGGCCTATGCGGAAGCTGGCTTCACGCCGCCCTTCCCGACCTGGCCGTTCAGCGAGAAAGCGATAGCGGCAGCGGCCCGCGTTGCGATGCGACCTCGCACGCTGCTGATAAACTGCGACACCTTCCGACGCGCCTGCCTGGCGAACGAGGCAGTGGCTGTCTGCGACGATCTCTCCGGGAAGCCTCATCCTCCGACGGTCGTCGTCGACAAACCGCCCTTCGACCTCGACGCTGCCCGTCGGGCAGCTGACCTCTCCGGCATCCTCGACGACGAGGATGCCGGGCTCGGCGAGTTGCTGCGCGCCGCCTTCGATCTCTACGCCCTGGAGGACGACCCGCACGACGCCATTGACGTGGTGAGCAAGGGCGAGCCGGAGCAGAAGCTGCCGCCGCTTCACGGGAGGCTCACCTTCCTCCACCGCGACGAGAACGACCGCGAGCGCCACGTCTGCTACCGCGCCCTGCTGCAGCCGCACCCGATCGCCTTCCAGGCGCGGCTCCGGGCCGCGCTCACCGCCTCGGGCATCTCGTCGAAGATCCCGGGCCGCGAATTGCTGCTGGTGCGCCGCGGCCCGGTGCCGGCGGGCGCCAAGACCAGCACCCTGGTCGACCGGTTCATGGCCGCGGGCGGCAAGCTGATCGACCCCTCCGACGACGACCTGCGCACCTTCGTGGCCCTGCGCACCCTGCGCGACGAAGCGCTGCGGAACGGGCAGTTCGACAAGTTCGAGCACTGGATGCGCAAGACGCTGCCGGTGCGCGGGACGGAGTTCTTCCGCAAGGCCGGCCTGCCGGGGTACGGCACGGCGGCGCAGCCGGTGCAGGGACGGCGCCCTCCGGCCGAGATCCAAACCCGGCCGGCGCGCAAGACGGTGCAACTGCCGCTTCCGCTCCCGACGTCCGATCTGGCCTCGCCCTCCGCGCCGCCCGCGGGGCGATCGGAATTCGGCGCCGCGCGCCGCGCGAGACCGGCCCGCGAACCTGACGCGACGACCCGCGCCGGGAGCGAGACTGTCGCGGCCGAGCCGACCTTCCCCGCGGCCGAGCCGGAGGCGAAGCCTGCCCAGCCGACCGCAGCGCTCACGGGGAACGCGCCGCCTCGCGCTGCTCCGCCCCCGGCCGCGAGCCTGGACGCCCGAGAGCCCACCCCCGACG
>NZ_LABY01000180.1 GCF_001043975.1 Methylobacterium variabile | reverse complement strand
CGGATCAGCCCTCCGCCCGCGCGGCCCGCCGCGGCCGGCCGCCGCCCGCGGCGAGGGGCGCGCCTGCGGGCGCGGCCTCAGCCCTGTCGGCGGCGTAGCCGAGCTTCGCGGAGATCTCCCGACCGAAGGTTCGCGCCCGCGCCACGGCGGGGCTCGACTCGCTGATGTCGACCTCGTTCTCGGGGCCGATCAGCGTCAGGGCGCACTGAAGCTGGCCGGTATGATCGAAGATGGGAACCGCGATCGCGTTGATGCCCGGGACAGGGCTCCCGGCGGTCGTGGAGCAGCCCTCGACCCTGATCCGCGCGGCGGCCTTCGCGAGGGCGGGGAGCGAGGTCGGGACGCCGATGCCGCGGCTCTGCAATCCGGAACGAAGCTCGGCCTCGACCAGCGGCTCGACGATGCGCGGGGGCAGGTAGGCCGCGAACAGGCGGCCCGTCGCCGTCCCGGTCAGCGTGTAGACGCCCCCCGCCCGCAGGTTGACGTGGATGGGGACCTCCGCCTCCTGGACCTGCACGATCGTCGGGCCGTGGGTGCCCCAGACGGAAAGCGTGACCATCAGGCCGAACTCGGTCGCCAGGTCCGCCGCCGCGCTCGCCGCGACCCGCAGGGTGTCGACCTGCCGCATGCGGGCCAGGCCCAGTTGCAGCGCGAACGGGCCGAGCAGGTAGCGGCCGCTCTGCGGGTCCTGCTCGACGAGGCCCGTCTTGCGGAAGCTGACCAGGTAAGCATGCGCCTGGGCCGAGGCGATGTCGGCACGGGCCGCGATGTCCCGGAGCATCGCCGCCGCGCCGATCTCGACCATCGCGTGGAGGATCCGCGCCCCGACTTCGACGGATTGGACGCCGCGTCCCTCGACCGTGCTCATCAGGAAAGCGCTCCCTCTCACATCCGCGTCGCGGCCCTGGCGCGGGGAGGCCTGCCTCGCGTGCCGCCGCTCGGCCGCTCCGCGCGACTGATCGCTATCCATTACCGAATCCGCGGGCGAACAACCAACCGACCGCTCCTGTCATCGGGCGTACCTCCGCGCTGCACCTCCTGGACCTCCCTTTCGGCAGCCGGAAGTGATCGTGCTCATGGGGCGCTTCCACATCTCGCCCGCCCGACGATGACCGTCCGTGAGGTTCAACGATAGGCTTTCAGTGTCCGCTGCCGAGATAGGCCGACCGGATCTGCGGATCGCGCAGGAGGTCCTGTCCCCGGCCCGACAGGGTCACGCGGCCGGTCTCGAGGACGTAGGCGGTGTCGGCGATGGCAAGCGCCAGGTTGGCCATCTGCTCGACGAGGAGGATGGTCATGCCGCCGTCCCGCAGGCGGGCGATGGCCCGGAAGATGTCGTTGATGACCAGCGGCGCGAGGCCGAGCGACGGCTCGTCGAGCAGGAGCAGCCGCGGGCCGGCCATCAGGGCGCGGCTGATCGCCAGCATCTGCTGCTCGCCGCCCGACAGGGTGACGGCGGCCTGGTTCCGGCGCTCCTTGAGCCGCGGGAAGAAGGCGAACTGCTCCTCCATGGCGGCCGCCATCGCCTCAGCCGAGAGGCCGCGGGCGTAGGCGCCCAGTTCGAGGTTGTCGGCGACCGACTGGTCGGGGAAGACCTGCCGGCCCTCCGGGGACAGGGCGATCCCGGCCGTCACGCGCCGATGCGCCGGCATGGCGGTGATGTCCCGGCCCTCGAACCGGATCCGACCGGAGGCGACCGGCATCAGGCCGCAGATCGCCTTCAGCAGGGTGGTCTTGCCGGCGCCGTTGGCGCCCACGATGGCGACGACCGCGCCGCGCGGCACGCTGAGCGAGACGCCGCTCACGGCCGCGATCGGCCCGTAGGCGAGGCTGACGTCCTCGACCTCGAGAGCGGGCACGTCCGCGCTCCGGAAGGGGGCGATGGAAGGCACGGTCATGACGCCAGGGCCTCCGGACGGGCGAGGGTCAGGGTGACGTCGTCGCTGCCCAGATAGGCGGCGGTGACGCGGGGATCGCGCTGGATCGCGGCGGGCATGCCCTCGGCGATCTTCTCGCCGTAATCGAGCACGACGACGTGGTCGGAGATCCGCATCACCATGTCCATGTGGTGCTCGACCAGCAGGATCGTGATGCCCTGGTCGCGGATGCGCAGGATGAGGTCGCCGAGCGCGTCGGTCTCCTGCGGGTTGAGGCCGGCCGCGGGCTCGTCGAGGAGCAGGAGGTAGGGCTCGGTGGCGAGCGCGCGCGCCAGCTCCACGCGGCGCTGGAGGCCGTAGGCGAGGCTGCCGGCCTTGGCCCCGGCGAGGTGCGACAGGCCCACGAAGGCCAGGATGTCCGAGGCGCGCCGCCGCGCCGCCGCCTCCTCGGGCCCGCCGAGCCCGACGAGCGAGCGCAGGAAGCCGTTCCGCATCCGGTCGTGGCTGCCGAGAAGCACGTTCTCCAGCACCGTGAGCTCGCGGAAGAGGCGCAGGTTCTGGAACGTCCGGCCGATCCCGAGACGGCAGATCGCGTGGACCGGGCAGCGCGCGAGGTCGCGACCGCGAAACAGGATCCGGCCCTCGCTGGGACGGACGATGCCCGAGAGCATGTTGATGAGGGTCGACTTGCCGGCGCCGTTCGGCCCGATCAGCGCGTGAATGTGCCCCTCGGTCAGCGTCACGCTGACGTCGCGCGCCGGCTTCACGCCGCCGTAGGATTTCGACAGCGACGAGGCCTCGAGAAGCGCCGCATCCGTCCGGGCGCCCGGGCGGGTTGGCAGCGCGAGGACGTGCGGGGCGCTCCCCTCCGCCCCAGCGGCGCGCGGGTCCGGCGCGAGGCGCTCGATGAGATCGGTCACGACGCCCGCGACGCCGCGCGGCATGGCGTAGAGCGCGAACAGCAGCAGCGCGCCGTTCACGAAGTGCTCGATCCACGTCCAGCGCGCCAGCACGCTCGACAGCACCGTCAGGATGACGGCTCCGAACAGGGGACCGGCGAGCGACCCGCTGCCGCCGAACAGCACGGTCAGCAGGATGAAGACCGAGAGGTTGAAGGTGATGAAGTCGGAGTTGATGTACTGGTTCTGCTGCGCCACCAGGGCGCCGGCGAGGCCGCAGGTGGCGGCCGCGATGACGAAGGCGAGGACCTTGTAGCGCAGCACCGGGACGCCGACCGCGCTCGCCGCCACCTCGTCGGCCTGGATCGACCGGAAGGCGCGCCCGAAGCGCCCGACCAGGAGGTTGCGCACGAGGAGGTGCACGACGAGGCACAGGCCGATCGCGAAGAAGACCCAGCCCGCCATGCTGAGCGGCGCGCCCGCGAAGGTGAGCGGCTTGATGGCGTAGATGCCCATGGCGCCGCCGAAGACGTCGCTCACCTCGGTGACGAGCTTCTCGACCACGATGCCGAAGGCGAGCGTCACCATGGCGAGGCTCGGCCCCTTCACGCGCAAGGACGGCGCCGCGATGAGCACGCCGCATCCCGCCGAGATCGCGGTCGCGAGGGCGAGGGCGAGCCAGGGGTCGAGATCCGCCGCGGTCGTGAGCAGCGCGGCCGCGTAGGCGCCCGCCGCGAACAGGCCCGCCTGCCCGAGCGACTTCTGGCCGGCGAAGCCGAGCAGGACGTTCATCCCGGTCGCGCACAGGAAGTAGACGCAGATCGAGAACAGGATGCGCAGATAGAAGTCGTTGTCGGTCGCGCCGGCGAGGGCGGCGGCCGCCAGGGCAACCGCGACGGCGATGAGGATGTCGCGCATGGCATCAGACCTTGGCATCGGATCTTGGCATCAGACCTTGTCGAGGGACCGGGCCCCGAAGAGCCCGTTCGGCCGGACGGCCAGCACGACGATGATGAGGAGGAAGATCACGATCTCGCGCCATTCCGCGCTCCAGAGCGCGACGCCCGATTCGAGCAGCCCGAGCGCGAAGCCGCCGGCGATGCAGCCGCGCGGGTTGTCGAGGCCGCCCACGATGGCGCCCGAGAAGGCCTTGAGCGCGATGCCCATGCCGAGAAACAGCGAGGCCGAGGCGATCGGCGCGACGAGGAGACCGCCGATGCCGGCGAGGAGGCTCGAGAGCGCATAGGCCCCGAGCATCATCGCCGCCACGTTGATGCCCATCAGCGAGGCGGCCTGGGGATTGGCCGCGACCGCCCGCATCGCCTTGCCGATCCGGGTACCGCGCATCACGCGGTCGAGCCCGAGCATCAGGAGGACGGCGACGACGAGGATCAGGATCTCCTGGGGCCGGATGCCGGCCCCGGCGACCCGGATCACGTCGTCGCCGAAGGGCGACGGCACGTTCACGGGCGCCGGCCCCCACACGGCGAGGCCGAGGCTCTGCACGATGATGCCGAAGCCGATCGTGCTCATCACCCAGTTCATCCCCGCCTTGCCGGCGAAGGGACGGACCGCGACCGCGAAGAGGAGCAGCCCGAGGGCGCCCAGGACGAGGCCGGCGACGAGGGCCGCCGCCGGATAGTTCAGGCCCGCGGAGGCCGCAGGAGGCAGGGACGCGAAGCTGACCTCTCCGCCCCCCATCCGCGCGAGGACGTAGAGCATCGTGACGCCGAGGAACGCGCCCACGGCGACGAACTCGCCTTGCGCGAAATTCAGCGTCTTCGTCGTCGTGAACGTGATGCTGAAGCTCATCGCGATCAGAGCGTAGACGCCGCCGATCGCGAGCCCGCTCACCAGGACCTGGATGAGGGTCGTCATCGCCGCACCTCCTTTCGCTTTGGCGCCGGGCAAAAGCATCTTCCGACGCCACGGACGCTGAATCGTTTCAGACAATACAACAAGATTGAAAACCTTGAGCAGCGCTCTTCCTCAACACAGCCATCCACGACAGTGGTTCGTATCCAATCTTGACCAGCCAAGCGGCCAGTCTTCCGCCTCTCTCACTTTCCCGGACGACTGCGGCGAAGCGGAAGGAGATCCGAGATCCAGGAGAGAAAGTGCCGCGAAGCGGCGCCTTAGCTGCAACGTTGCAGACATAGAGACGCTTCGCGAATTCTCCTGCTGGATCCCGGATCTCCTTCCGCTGGCGCTCCAGTCGTCCGGGAAAGGGGAGAGGCCTACGATCGATAGAGCCGCTCGCGGCGGACGCGATAGTGGCGGCTCTAGCCCTTGAAATCCTCGGGCTTGAGCGAGGCGACGACGGCATCCTCGAAGGCGGCGAGCTTGCCGCCGCGCCAGCAGGTCCAGTGCTGGTCGGCGGCGCCGAGCCCCTCGTGGGTCTCGCGGGTGAAGGGCGGGGCGTAGGTCTTGGCGTAGCCCTCGTAGGGGGCCTTCAGGCCCTCCAGCGCGGTCCTTACCGCCGGGCCGTCGGTCGAGCCGGCCTGCGTCATGGCGAGCGCCAGGAGCATCGTCCCGTCATAGGCGTGGACCGCGAAGGAGAAGGCGGAATCGGCGTCGAGCTTCGGGCGGATCCGGTCGAAGAATTGCTGCTGGCGCGGCGACCGCGCCTCGGAGACGGTGCGCAGGAAGATCGGCTTCTCGGCCAGGGCCGGCCCGGCCGCGTTGAGGAAGCTCAGGTTGTCGGCGGCCCAGCTCGTCAGGACGGTCGGGAAGTAGCCGATCTTGTCCATGCTCCGCATCACCTGGCCGATCGGCGTGCCCTGCGCCCAGAGCAGCACGGTGTCGACCTCGGCACTCTTCAGCTTGGCCAGCTGCGAGGTCATGTCGGTGTCGTTGACGCCGAATTTCTCGCTGGCGACCGGCGTGATGCCCTGGGTCTTGGTGACCTCCACGAGATCCTTCAGCCCGCTCTGGCCGTATCCCGTCGTCTCGGTGAGCAGGCCGACCTTCTTGGTGGCCGGGTTCTTCTTGGCGTAGGCGACGACGGCGACGACCTGGAAGCGGTCGACGCTGCCGACGCGGAACATGTAGTTGTCCGCATTCGCGCTCATCGGCTTGGTGATGTCGGTCGCCGAGCCGATGCAGCCCATCACCGGGATGCGCTTCTGGTTGGGGATCTGCTTCCAGGCGAGCGCATTGCCCGAGTTGGTCGGGCCGAGCACCGCGACGACCTTCTCGTTGTCGATGAGGTCGCTCATGTTCTGGATCGACTTCGGCGGCTGCGAGAGGTCGTCGCGGACCACGAGCTGAAGCGTGCGGCCGAGGACGCCGCCCTTCCCGTTCAGATCCTCCAGGGCGGCCTGGATGCCGATGACGGCGGCGCGCCCCGACTGGGCCGATGGCGAGGCCGAGAGGTCGCCGTTGAAGCCGACCTTGATCTCGCCCGCGCTCCAGGCGCGGCGGGGCGCCCCGACGACCAGCGGAGCGGCCAGGGCGAGCGAGAGCGTGCCGCCGATCAGGCCACGCCGGGTGAGACCGGAATGCGTCATGGATCCTCCCGTGGTGCGCGTCGTGCGGGCGTTTCGAGGCCCTCGCCGCAACGGCGCACCCCGCCGCGGCCACATTGTTTGGCCCGACGCCGTCCCCTGGGCGCGACGTCGGATCCTTGGAACATTCATTAGCTCACAGCGAACATGTACGCAAGAAACAAATTCGTTTCTTGCGAATGCGATCGCCATATGCGATAGACTGCGCCAACAAGGCTTCCGGCGAGTGAGGCCCAGGGAGGCGACGCATGCTGCTGCGGGGACGGGTGGCGCTGGTGACCGGCGCCGGACAGGGGAACGGCGCGGCCATCGCCCGCGGCCTCGCGAAGGAAGGCGCCACGCTCGTCTGCACCGACATCGACCCGGCCGCCGCCGACAGGACGGCGCGCGCGATCGCCGAGGACGGAGGGCAGGCCACGGCTTACGCCCTCGACGTCGCCGATAAGGCGGCGGCCGAGCGGCTCGCGGCCGCGCTCGATGCGGCGCAGCCCGTCTCGATCATCGTCAACAATGCGGGGATCTGCCCGCGCCACAGGATCGACAGCCCCGACCTCGCGCAGAACTGGCAGGCGGCGATCGACGTCAACCTCACCGGCGCGCTCAACGTCACGGTGGCATTCCTGCCGGCCCTGCGCCGGACGAAGGGCACGGTCGTCAACATCGCGTCGATCGCCTCCTTCGTCTCGACCGCCACCTCGGTGAGCTACCCGGTGTCGAAGGCGGGCCTGCGGGCGCTGACGCAGAGCCTCGCGCACGAGCTGGCGCCCGAGGGGATCCGGGTCAACGCGATCGCCCCCGGCACCATCGCCACGCCGATGACCGAGGCGACGCGCCTCGATCCCGCGCGGTCGGAGCGCTTCCTCGCCCGCATCCCGATGGGCCGGTACGGCGAGCCCGAGGAGCTCGTCGGTCCCGTCGTGTTCCTGGCCTCGTCCATGTCGAGCTACGTCACCGGAACGACGCTCGTCGTGGACGGCGGCTACTTGGCGCTCTGAAGACGTCCTGACCCTTTGAAGAAGATCCTGGCGCTCTGAAGGAGGCTCGACATGTTCGTCCGCATGGGCCTGCTCCGCCGCCGGCCCGACCTGTCTCCCGACGCCTTCCGCCGCCACTGGCGGGAGGTGCACGGTCCGCTCGCGGCCCGGTTCCCGGGCCTCGTCGCCTATCACCAGAACCACGTCGTCGACCGGCGCCAGCTCGGCGTCGACCATGCCCGCGGCGCGTGGGACATCGACGGCATCTCGGAGCTGTGGTTCGAGTCCGAGGAGGCCATGCGGGCGGCGATCGACTCGCCCGCCTATCCGCCGACCCGCGCGGACGAGGCCAGCTTCCTCGCCGAGACGCGGATCGTCACGGTCGAGCAGCGGATCGTGGTGCCCTTCGATTCCTCGACGCCCCGCTGGATCAAGCGGATGTCGTTCCTGAGGCGGCCGGCGCACGTCACGCCGGAGCAATTCCGGCACGAGTGGTTCGAGGTCCACGCGCCCCTCGTGCGCGCCTTCCCGACGCTGCTCGGCTACCGGCAGAACCTGATCCTGTCGCGGCAGGCCCCGCCCGGTCGCCCGGTGGGCTACGAGGCCGTCCCGGCCGACGGCATCGTCGAAATGTGGTTCTCCGACGAGGCGGCGCTGCAAGCCTCCTTCGCCGACGCGGCGGCCGTGCGCTCGCAGGCGCATGCGCACACCTTCATCGCCGAGATCACGCCCTTCCTGGTCGAGGTCCACGCCGTTGTCTGACGAGACCGACCATCGACCCGTCGACGAGCCGGATCGGCCGCTCCTGTTCACAGCCCTGCGGCTGCGCGAACTGGAGTTGCCGAACCGCATCGTCATCTCGCCGATGTGCCAGCACGCGGCCGATGAGGGCCGCGCCACCGACTGGCACCTCGTCCATCTCGGCAAGTTCGCCCTCGGCGGGGCCGGGCTGATCCTGACCGAGAGCACGGCGGTCTCGCCGCACGGCCGGATCGGCTTGCGCGATCTCGGGCTCTGGGCCGATGCCCAGGTCGCCCCGCTCACCCGGGTGGTCGACTTCGTCCATGGCCAGGGCGGCCTGATCGGCGTGCAGCTCGCCCATGCGGGCCGCAAGGCGGGGAGCCACGCCCTCTGGGAGGGCGGCCACGCCTTCTCGCAAGCGGAACTCGACGCCTACGGGATGCGCCGGCTCGGCCCGAGCCCGGTCGCGGCGGGCCCCGGATGGACAGTGCCCGAGGCCCTCGACGAGGCGGGAATCGCGGACGTGATCGAGGACTTCGCGGCCGCGACCCGGCGCGCGGTCGCGGTCGGCTTCGACGTCGTCGAGCTGCATTTCGGGCACGGCTACCTCGCCACGAGCTTCCTCTCGCCGCTGGCCAATCGCCGCCGCGACGCCTTCGGCGGCTCACGCGAGAACCGCATGCGGCTGCCGCTCGCCATCGCTGCCCGCGTGCGGGCCGAGTGGCCCGAGGCCCGTCCGCTGTTCTGCCGCATCTCGGCGGTGGACGGTGCCGCGGACAGCTGGGGCGTCGACGATTCCGTCGCCTTCGCGCGCGCTCTGGCATCGGCGGGTGTCGACGTGGTCGACGTCTCGTCGGGCGGCCTGAGCGAGGAGACGCGGCGGATCACCGTGCCGCGCGGGCTCGGCTTCCAGGTCGGGTACGCCGAGCGGATCCGGCGGGAGGCGGGTGTTCTCACCCAGGCCGTCGGGATGATCGTCGACGGTCCCCAGGCCGAGGACATCCTGCGCTCAGGAAGCGCCGACCTCGTGGCGATCGGCCGGGCCGCCCTCGACGACCCGTACTGGCCGCGCCGCGCCGCCGAGGCGCTCGGCCTTCCCCCCAATTACGCCGGCTGGCCGGTCCGGCACGGCGCCTGGCTGGCCAAGCGCGAGGAGGCGATGGGCGACCTCCTGCGCGACCGCCGCCGATCCTTGCGCGCGCGCTCCCAACCGACGAACTCGTGAGACATGCGATGACCAAGACAGTGGAATGCGACGTCCTCGTCGTCGGGTCCGGTGCCGGCGGCTTCGCGGCGGCGGTCACGGCCGCTTCGCACGGCCTGACGGTGATCCTGGCCGAGAAGGCCGAGTTCGTCGGCGGCACCACCGCCTTCTCGGGCGGCTTCCTGTGGGTGCCGAACAATCCGGTCTCCCGGCGCGACGGCATCGAGGACAGCGTCGAGGAGGCCCGCACCTACCTGCGCCACGAGGCCGGCAACCACTTCAACGCGGAGTGCGTGGACGCCTTCCTCAACCACGGGCCGGACGCGGTCGCGTTCTTCGAGACCCGGACGGCCGTCACCTTCGAGGCCGCCTCGGCCTTCTCCGACTATCACCCGACGGCGCCCGGCGGCCGGTCGGGCGGGCGCTCGATCAAGGCCCAGGCCTTCCGCGGCGAGGCGCTCGGGGGTGAGCTGAAGCGGCTGCGCCCGCCGCTGCCGGAGCTGACCTTCGTCGGCCTGATGATCGGGTCCGGCCCGGAGCTGAAGCACTTCTTCAACGTCACGCGCTCGCTGACCTCCGCCCTCTACGTCGGCGGACGCCTCGCCTCGCACGCCCGCGACCTCCTCAAGCACAAGCGCGGCATGCTCCTGACCAACGGCAACGCGCTGGCGGCGCGCCTCTTCCGCAGCGCCCTCGACCTCGGCGTCGATGTCTGGACCGAGGCGCCGGCGACCAGGCTGATCGTCGAGGACGGCGCGGTCTGCGGCGCCACGGTCAGCAAGGCCGGCCAGACCGTGACGGTGCGCACCCGGCGCGGCGTCGTCCTCGCCGCCGGCGGATTCCCGCAGGACAAGGAGCGCCGCCGGGCCGTCTTTCCGCACGACCAGGACAATGACGGCCACGTCTCGCCGGCGCCGGTTGGCAACACCGGCGACGGCCTGCGGCTGGCTGAGGCGGCCGGGGCCGTCGTCGAGGACCGCTACCCCAACGCCGCCGCCTGGGTTCCGGTGTCGCGCGTGCCGCGCAAGGGCGGCGGCTTCGGCGTCTTCCCGCACTTCATCGACCGCGCCAAGCCCGGGCTGATCGCCGTGCTGCCGAACGGCCGGCGCTTCGTGAACGAGGCCAATTCCTACCACGACTTCGTGCAGGCCTTGTTCGCGGCGAAGAAACCGGGCGAGCCGGCCCGCGCCTTCCTGGTCGTCGACAAGCCGTTCCTGAAGCGCTTCGGCCTCGGCTTCGTCAAACCCTTCCCCGTCCCGGTCGGCCCGAACATCCGCTCCGGCTACCTGAAGACCGGCCAGACCCTCGCCGAACTCGCCCGCAACGCCGGCATCGACCCGGCGGGGCTGGAGGAGACCGTCGCCACCTGGAACCGCGACGTGCGGAGCGGGGAGGACCGGGCCTTCGGCAAGGGCTCGACGGCCTACAACCGCTTCAACGGCGACCCGGACTTCACGCCCAATCCGTGCCTCGCGCCGATCGAGACCGGTCCCTACTACGCCGTCGAGGTGGCGGTGGGCGATCTCGGCACCTTCGCGGGCCTCAGGTCCGACGGTCACGCCCGCGTCCTCGACCGGGACGGTCGCCCGATCCCGGGCCTCTACGCGGCCGGCAACGATATGGCGAGCATCATGGGCGGCAACTACCCGGGCGGCGGCATCACGCTGGGGCCGGCCCTGACCTTCGGCTACATCGCCGGGCGCCACCTCGCCGGGGGTGCGGCGGCCGTCGATGCGCCGGCCCGGCCCGACGCGGCCTGACGTCGCCCGGGCGGGCGGCGACTCCCGGGAGGCGATCCCGGCGTGATCGCCCCGCGGTCAGGCGACACGAGGCTCCGTCCGGCCGCGCATCGTCGATGCGGGGTTCACCCGGCCGGTGCGGTCGCCATCATCGAGGGACGCCGCGCGAAGTCGGCGTACCACGCCGCCGCGCGCGGCCGGCCGGCGCGCCAGTCCAGCTCGGGGAAGCGGAAATCGAGGTAGCCGAGGCCGCACGCGATGGTCACGGTGCCGATGTCGAGGCGCGAGCCGAGCGTCATCCCCTCGACGCGGTCCACCGCGTCCGTCACCTTCTCGAGCTGCCCGCGGCTCCAGTCGGCCCAGCGCAGGGGCTCGGGCCGGAGCACCGCCTCGTAGCGGGCGAGCAGGGCGGCGCCGAGGAGGCCGTCGCCGAGGGCGGCGTCGGTCAGGTTGCGCCAGCGCGTCGCCCCCGACCCGAAGAAGCTCCCGGCTCCGAGATCGTCGAGGTACTCGCAGATCACCCGGCTGTCGTAGAGCACGGTGCCGTCGTCGGTGAAGAAGGTCGGGACCTGCCCGAGCGGGTTGTGCTGCCGGATCGCCGCGTCGCGCTGGACGGGACCTGCGGCGCTCGGCAACCGCTCGATCCGGTCGGCGAGGCCGAGCTCGTGGGCCACGACCATCACCTTCCGGACGTAGGGCGAGGCGGGAGAGAAGTAGATCTTCATCGGGGACGCTCCTCCTGTGGGTCGGATCGGGCCGGTTCTTCACCCGGCTTCGCTTGAACGCGATCGAAGTTGTCGCGCAGGAACAGGCCGGCGAAGTAGACGTGCTCGCGCATCAGGTCCTCGGCCCGGGCCGGATCGCGGGCGACGAGGGCCGCCAGGATCCGGTGGTGGTCGTCGTGCGAGCGCCGGATCACGCCGTAATCGTGCCAGAGGATCACCCGGCCGGACACGAACGGGATCGCGTGGGTCTGGCGCACGAAGCGCTCGACCCACGGATTGCCGGAGAGCGAGATGATCGCGTCGTGGAAGCGCTCGTTCATCGCCTGGTAGGGCTGCAGGTCGCCCGGCGCCAGTGCGCCGCCCGAGAGGATGCGGTCGCCCTCCGCCAGGCAGGCGCGCAGGGTGGCGGCGACGTCGTCCGGCACGCCGTTCGTCGCCGCCAGCCGGCACGCCAGCCCCTCGATGGACGCGCGGACCTCGTAGGCCGCGAAGACGTCGTCGGCCCCGAACCGCCGCACGACGTAGCCGCGCTTCGGCTGGTAATCGAGCAGGCGCTCGGTCGCGAGCAGGGTCAGCGCCGCCCGCAGGGGCGTGCGCGAGACGCCGAGGCGCTCGGCCAGGGGCACCTCCTCCAGCCGCTCGCCCGCCGGCACGGTCCCGTCCAGGATCCAGCCGCGCAGGATCTCCGTCACGTCCTGGGATCGCGTTCGCATCATGGATACATAGACGGCCATCTTCAGCCGATAAAGCGGTTTTTCGCCTTGACATGGCGGCATCATGTATCCAAGTTCGGACCCAACAAGAATGGGAAGGGAACGGCCGTGAACCGCATCGCGCTCGTGACGGGAGGGGGCCGCGGCATCGGGCAGGAAGTCTGCCGCGTCCTCGCGGAGGCCGGCCTGACCGTCGCCGCCGCGGATATCGACGCGGCCTCGGCCCGGCGCAGTGCGGCCGACCTGCCCGGGGCGGGCCATGCCGGCTACCCGGTGGACGTGGCCGACGAGGAGGCCGTCGAGGCGCTGTTCGAGGCGGTCGAGCGCGACCTCGGGCCGGTCGCGGTGCTGGTCTGCAATGCCGGCAAGCTCCTCCTGCACGAGGGACGCCGGCCCCTCATCGCCGAGACCTCGCTTTCCAACTGGCAGGATATGCTGGGCGTCAACGCCACGGGGACCTTCCTGTGCGCCCGTGCCCTCCTGCGGCGGCGCCAGGAGCGGCAGGTTCCGCACGGGCGCGTCGTCACGGTCTCGTCGGTGGCGGCCCAGCTCGGCGGCTACAACGCCAGCGCCGCCTACATCGCCGCCAAGGCGGCCGTCCTCGGCCTGACGAAGGCGATCGCCCGCGAGGGCGCGCCGCTCGGCATCACCGCCAACGCGGTCGCGCCGGGCCTGATCGACACCGACATGATGCGGCTCGCCGCCGGCGGCGCCGGCACGACGCCGGCCTCCGCCGCCAACGTGCCGCTGGGCCGCCTCGGCCAGCCCCGCGACGTCGCCGAGGCCGTGGCCTTCCTGGCCTCGCCGGCCTCCGCCTATCTCACCGGCACCACGCTCGACGTGAACGGCGGCTATCGGATGCAGTAGATCCGGGACCGACAAGAACAATCATAAAAAATCAATCGTGACACGGGACGGGAGGAAGCGATGACCAAGCACAGCCTTTGCCGGATCGCGCTCGCCGTGGCGGCGCTCGCAGGCCTGGCAGGCCCGGCCCGGGCCGACGAGCCCGGGCTGACGCCGACGACCATCAGGATCGGGATGTTCGGCCCGCTCTCGGGCGCCTCGATGGCCTACGGCTTCGACGTCATGAACGCCGCCCGGATGTACTACGACAAGATCAACAAGGAAGGCGGCATCCACGGGCGCAAGATCGAGGTCGTCCAGGAGGACGACCGCTGCAACGCCAACGATGTGGTCGCGGCGGTCAAGAAGCTCGTCGAGCAGGACGGCGTGTTCCTCTTGAACGGCGGGTCGTGCTCGGCGCCGGTCGTCGCCGCCAAGGACTACGTGGTGCGCTCGGGCGTGCCGTGGGTGATGCTCAACGCCTCGGGCGACGGCGCGCTCTACCCGCCGCAGCCGAACATCTACGGCGCCTTCTCGATCTCGCAGCGCGCCATGGGCGGCTCGGTGGTCGAGTTCGCCAGCAAGGAGCTGAAGGCGAAGAAGATCGCCTACATCAACCACGACGACGCCTACGGCGCCTGGAACCTGGAGGGGGCCCGCTTCCAGGCCAAGGACAACGGGGTCACCCTGGTGCCCGAGGCGGTGAGCCCGTCGATCACCGACGTCACCGCGCCGGTCCTGAAGATGCGCGCGTCGGGCGCCGACGCCCTGGTGATTGCCACCTACGCCCGGCCGGCCCAGCTCATCCTCAAGAAGGCGCAGGAGCTCGGCTTCAACAAGCCGATCGTCATCGCGGTGAACGCCATCGCCAACCTGAAGCAGCTCGCCGAGAACGTCGGCTCCAAGGACGCCTTCCGCAACGTCTACATCGAGGAGGTACTGGCAGCGAAGCCCGGCTCGGAGAAGCTCGCCTGGATCTACGACCTCTACAAGGCGAACTACCCCGATCTCGCCGGCAAGCCCGACCACCCACAGGTCTACATGCCCTACGGCATCCCCTCCGCGATGACCGTGGTGCGGGCGCTCCAGGCCGCGGGGCCGAACCCGACCCGCGCCAAGGTGATCGAGGCCCTCGACCGCACCGATTTCGACAGCGGCGTCATGGCCGGGCCGATCGTGCTGACGAAGACCGAGCACGCCGCCCAGAAGGCGTCGACCTACTTCAAGTTCGACGGCGAGGGGCTGACGGCCGTGCCGGGCAGCTTCGCCAGCCGCTGGACCTACCAGGGCCAGTGATCGGTCCGGGTCCTGCGTGATCGTCTGTGCGGGTTTTCAATCCCTCATCGTCATTCCGGGCTCCGCCTCGCGGCACCGGAATGACGGGGCAGGTGTCGAGACCGTCAGGACAAGGCAAGCAGGCTCCGCGAAATCGGCGGCCACCCTTATCCAACCCTGCTCAGGCCATGAATACCGAGATCGTCTTCCTGTTCCTCCAGCAGGGCATCGCCTCCGGCCTCGTGACCGGCTCGGTCTACGCCCTGCTGGCGCTGGCCCTGGTGATCGTGTTCCGCACGACCGACGTGGCGAACTTCGCCGAGGGCGAGTTCTACATGGCGGCGGCCTACCTCGCCTTCTTCCTGATCGCGCTCGTCGGGCTGCCGATCTGGGCGGCGGCGCCCGCGATGGTGGTGGGCATCGCCGTCGCGGCGGGCCTGTTCCAGCGGGTCGTGCTGCGCCGGGTCGCCGCCGCGCGGGGCGTCTCGGTCAACCTCGTCATCGCGACCCTCGGCCTGTCCTACGTGCTCAAGGGCTTCGTGCGGGCCACGGGCTTCGGCGACACGCCGCGCTCGTTCCCCTCGGTCGTGCCCGACGGCTCGGTCACGCTCGGCCAGGCCTCCCTGAGCTACCTCGACCTCGCCATCCTGGGCGCGGCTCTGGCGGTGATGGCGGCCTTCTTCGCCGTCTTCAACCTGACCCGCACCGGGCGGGCGATGCGTGCGGTCGGCATGAACCGCCGCGCTGCCCAGCTCGTCGGCATCAATCTCGGCCGCACCGAGCGGCTGGTCTGGATCTTCGCCGGCGGCATCTCGGCGGTCGCCGCGATCCTGATCGCGCCGAAGCTCCTGATGACCGCCGAGATGGGAGGCGTCGTCACCCTGGCCTTCGCGGCGGCGATCGTCGGCGGGTTCGCCAGCCTGCCGGGGGCGGTGGTCGGCGGCTTCATCATCGGCATCGCCGAGAACCTCGTCGGCCTCTTCGTCTCCACCCGGGCGATCAACGTCGCCCCGTTCGTGATCATCATGCTGGTCCTGATCTTCAAGCCGCAGGGCCTGTTCGGCGGCCGGCTCCGCGTGAGGAAGGTATGAGCGTGCGCGTGCTGGCCGCCGTCGCGGTCCTTCTCATCGGGCTCAGCCTCGCGCTGCCGGCGCTGGCCACGGGCTACGTCGTCTATATCGGCAACCTGCTCCTGGTCTTCGTGGTGCTGTCGCTCGGCCTGCACATCGTCATCGGCGAGGCCGGCCAGTTCTCCCTCGCGCACGCGGCCTTCTACGGCATCGGCATCTACACGGCGGCGCTGAGCTCGAAGGTGCTGGGCCTGCCGTTCCTGGCGGCCCTCCTGGCGGGCGGCCTGCTGGCCGCCCTGTGCGGCCTCGCCATCGGCATCCTGTCCTTGCGCATGCGCGACATCTACCTGGCGCTGTCGACCTTCGCCTTCGGCGAGGCGATGCAGTGGGTCTTCCTCAACTGGACCCCGGTGACGGGCGGGCCGAACGGGCTCGCCATCCCGCCGGCCCAGGTGCTCGGTCAGCCGATCCTCTCCGACAAGGCCGCCTTCCCGATCGTCGCCGGGGTGACGCTGGTGGTCGTGGCGCTCGTCGCCGGCCTGCACGCCTCGGGCCTCGGCCGCGCCTTCCGGGCGGTGCGGGAATCCGAGGTGGCGGCCGCGGCCGTCGGCATCGACGTGCGGCGCACCAAGCTCCTGGCCTTCACCCTCTCGGCCTTCCTGGCCGGGGCGGCGGGCGGCCTGTTCACCACCTTCTCGACCTTCATCCACCCCGACAGCCTCGGCTTCCAGACCACGATCCTGGTCCTGACGATGATCGTGGTCGGGGGCGTCGGCTCGGTGACGGGCGCGCTCGGCGGCGCGATCGTGTTCGGGCTCGTCTCGGAGCTCCTGCGCCAGGTGCCGTCCTACCAGGAGATGATCTACGGCGGCATCCTGATCCTCGTCATGATGTATGCGCCGCGCGGCGTCTTCACGCTCGTCGGCCGGCGGTGAGGGACGCGATGGACGACCTCCTGGCTCTCGACGCCGTCACGATGCGCTTCGGCGGCCTGACGGCGGTGAACGGCCTGTCGATGGGCGTGACCCGCGGCACGATCCACGCCCTGATCGGCCCGAACGGCGCCGGCAAGTCGACCGTGTTCAACTGCGTGTCGCGGATCTACCGGCCGACGGAAGGGCGCATCCGCTTCGACGGGCGCGACGTCACCGGGCTGCCCGCCCACGCCATGGCGGGGCTCGGCATCGCCCGCACGTTCCAGAACCTCGAACTCTTCAACGAGCTCACCGTGCTCGAGAACGTGATGCTCGGGGCCTATTCGCGCCACGAGACGCGCCTGATCGAGCGCCTCTGGCCGCGCTCGCCCAAGACCCGGGCCTGGGCGGAGGAGATCCTCGAGGGGACGGGCCTGAAGGATTGTCGCGATGCGAAGGCGAACGGCCTCGATTTCGGGCGCCAGAAGCTCCTCGAGGTCGCCCGCGCGCTGGCCCTGTCGCCGACGCTGCTGCTCCTCGACGAGCCGGCCGCGGGCCTGCGCTCGCGCGAGATCGAGCGCCTCGACACGATCCTGACCGGCCTGAACCGGGAGCGGGGCATCACCGTGCTCCTGGTCGAGCACGTGATGCAGCTCGTCATGTCGATCTCGGACCGGATCACGGTCCTGAGCTTCGGCGAGAAGATCGCCGAGGGCACGCCCGAGGCGGTGCGGGGCGATCCCCGCGTGATCGAGGCGTATCTCGGCACGAAGCAGCCGGGGGAAGCGGCGCATGGCGAGGCGGCGCATGGCTGACCTCCTCGAGCTCGACGACATCTGCGCCGGCTACGGCCGCATCGAGGCCTTGTCGGGAGTGAGCCTGCGCGTGCCGGAGGGCGGGATCGTCGCGCTCCTCGGCGCGAACGGGGCGGGCAAGACGACGACGCTCAACGTCGTCTCAGGGATCGTCGCGCCGACGCGCGGCGAGGTCCGCCTCGCCGGCCGCTCCCTGCGCGGCCTCGGCTCGGACGCGATCGTGGCCGCCGGCATCTCGCAGGTGCCGGAGGGGCGCGAGATCTTCCGGGACATGAGCGTCCACGAGAACCTCGTCATCGGCGCCCATGCGCGGCGCGACAAGGCCGGCATCGCCCGCGACATCGAGGTGATGACAGGCTACTTCCCGATCCTCGCCAAGCGCTTCCGGCAGATGGCCGGCACCATGTCGGGCGGCGAGCAGCAGATGCTGCTGATCGCCCGCGCCCTGATGGCGCGCCCGAAGCTCCTGCTCCTCGACGAGCCGTCGCTCGGCCTGTCGCCCCTCCTGGTGCAGCAGATCTTCGACATCATCGTGCGGCTGCACCGCGACGAGAAGCTGACCCTCCTGATCGTCGAGCAGAACGCCGCCGTGGCGCTCGCGGTCTCGGACTATGCCTACATCCTCGAGAACGGCGAGGTGGTGGCGAAAGGCCCCTCGGCCGTGCTCGCCGCCGACGACAGCCTGCGCGCCGCCTATCTCGGCGCCTGACCGGCGGGAGACCCAACCCGGAGAACCGACATGAGCGACAGACCCTACGCCCTCGTCACCGGGGCCGGCAGCGGCATCGGGCGCGCCATCGCGCAGCGCCTGGCCGAGGACGGTTTCCACGTCGTGGTGGCCGATCTGGACGTCTCCCGCGCCGAGGCGGTGGCCGGCGCGCTCCGGGCGCAGGATCTCTCGGCAGAGGCGCGGCAGGTCGACGTCACCGACGAGGCCGCGGTGACCGCCCTCGTCGCGGCGCTCCCGCCGCTGCGCGCGCTCGTCAACAATGCCGGCTTCTTCCGCGACAAGCCGATCGCGACCACCACCGCCGAGGACTTCCGGCGCGCCTACGAGGTCAACACCATCGCGCCGTTCCTCCTCGCGCGGGCCGCGCTCGCCCGGATGGAATCCGGCGCCCGGATCGTGAACATCGCCTCGCGGGCCTATCTCGGGGCGCTCAACCAGGTCGACTACGTCGCCTCGAAGGGGGGCGTGGTCAGCCTGACGCGGGCGCTCGCCATGGAGGTGATCCGGCGCGGCATCCTGGTCAACGCGGTGGCGCCGGGCCTCATCGACACGCCGCTCCTGCAGCAGATGACGCCGGAGCGGATCGCCGCCCAGCTCGCCCTGCAGCCGACGGGCCGGGCCGGCCGGCCCGAGGACGTCGCCAACGCCGTGTCCTTCCTGGTCTCGCCCCGTACCGACTTCATCACCGGCCAGGTCCTGTTCGTCGACGGCGGCAAGTCGCTCGGCGGCACGGCCGTCTGATCCGTCCCGGGAGCCGTCTCATGACCGACCCTTACGTCGCCCTCGTCACCGGTGCCGGCTCGGGGATTGGCCGCGCCACCACCCTGCGCTTCGTGCGCGCCGGGGCCCGCGTCCTCGCCCTCGACCTCAACGAGGCGGGCCTCGCCGAGACCCGCCGCCTGGCGGGCGACCCGGAGGCGGTCGCCCTCCTCGTCAAGGACGTCACCGCTGACGATGCGCCGGCCTCGGCCGTCGCCGCGGCGCTCGCGCACTTCGGGCGCCTCGACTGGCTCGTGAACAATGCCGGCATCGGCAACGCCAAGGCGGCGGACCAGACGAGCGACGCGGAGTGGGACCGCTACGTCGACATCAACCTGCGCGCGCTGTTCCGCTTCTCGCGCGAGGCGCTGCCGCACCTGGCGCCGGGCCGTGGGGTCATCGTCAACCTCGCCTCGGTGTTCGGGCTGTTCGGCCACCCCCGGGTCGCGCCCTACGCGGCCACCAAGGCGGCGGTCGTCGGGCTGACCCACCAGATGGCGGCCGATTACGGCCCGAAGGGCATCCGGGTGAACGCCGTCGCCCCCGGCGTGATCGAGACGGCGCTCACCCGCGAGCGCATCGAGACGGATGCGCGCTTCCAGGCGCTCAACATCGACCCGATCCCCTTCCCGCGCCTCGGCCTGTCCGGAGGACGTCGCCAACGCGATCCACTTCCTGTGCTCGGAGGAGGCCGCCTACATCAACGGCCACGTGCTCGCGATCGACGGCGGCTGGAGCGTCACCAACTACTCGCGCCGGGGCGACGCCCTGTGAGCGGGCCGGCGACCGACGCCCTCCCGGCGACCTTCGACCTCGAGACGGACGTGATCTGCGTCGGGGCCGGCGCCGGCGGCATGAGCGCCGCGCTCACCGCCTCGATCGAGGGGCTCGCGGCGATCATCGTCGAGAAGACCGACAAGGTCGGTGGCTCCACCGCCATCTCGGGCGGGGCGGTGTGGATCCCGAACACCGACCGCGGCACGGCGGCCGGCCATCCCGACACGCTGGAGCGGGCGAAGCTCTACCTCGACCGCATCGTCGGCAACTGGTCGAGCGACGCGATGAAGCTCGCCTATCTCGAGGCCGGGCCGAAGATGCTCGACTACCTCGAGCGGCACACCGCGTTGCGGCTCGCGGCGCGGGCCTACTCGCCCGACTACTACCCCGACACCGAGGGCGCCTCCCTCGGCGGGCGCTCGATGGACCCGCTCGCCTTCGACGGCCGGCAGCTGGGTGCCCATTTCGCGACCCTGCGCGATCCGCTGCCCGAGTTCACCGTGCTCGGCGGCATGATGGTGACGATGACGGACGTCTACCACCTCCTCGGCGTGACCCGCTCCCTCGCCTCGTGGAAGCACGGGATGAGGCTCGTCGCCCGCTACGCCGCCGACCGCCTGCGCCACCACCGCGGCACCCGCCTCGTCCTCGGCAACGCGCTGGCGGCGCGGCTCTACAAGAGCGTCCTCGATCGCGGGATCCCGGTCTGGCTCGACAGTCCCGCGCAGCGCCTCCTCGTCGAGGGCGGGCGCGTCGTCGGCCTCGTGGTGGCGCGCGAGGGGCGCGAGGTCGCGATCCGCGCCCGGCGCGGCGTCGTGCTCGCCACCGGCGGCTTCCCGCACGACCCGGAGCGCCGCGCCGCCCTGCTGCCGCATCCGGCCGGCCCCTGGTCGATGGCGCCGGCCGGCAACACCGGCGACGGCCTGAGGCTCGGAGAGGCGGCCGGCGCGGTCGTGCGGGGCGCGAACGCCGCGAACGTCTTCCACGCGCCGATCTCGATTCTCACGAAGCCCGACGGCACGGTTGTGCGCTATCCCCACCTCGTCTGGGAGCGGGCGAAGCCGGGCCTGATCGCGGTCAACGGCGCCGGCCGGCGCTTCGTCAACGAGTCGACCTCGTACCACGAGTTCGGCCTCGCGATGCACGAGAGCCACCGGAGCGTGCCGAGCATCCCGGTCTTCCTGATCTGCGACGCGGTATTTCTCCGGCGCTGGGGCCTCGGCCTCGTGCTCCCCGGCGGGCGCCCGTTCCGCAAGCTCGTGAAGGCCGGCTACCTCGTCGAGGGCCGCACCCTCGACGACCTCGCACGTCAGCTCGGCCTCGACGGCGCCGCCCTCGCCGAGACCGTCGCGTCGTTCAATCGCAGCGCGCGGGAGGGACGCGACGCGGCGTTCGGCAAGGGCGGCGACGCCTACAATCGCTATCTCGGCGACCCGACGATCAAGGACGGTAATCCCTGCCTCGGCACGGTCGAGACCGCGCCGTTCTACGCCGTGCGGGTCTATCCCGGCGACATCGGCACCGCCGGCGGGGTCGTGACCGACGAGAACGCCCGCGTGCTCGACCGCGACGGCGGGCCGATCCCCGGCCTCTACGCCGTCGGCAACGACATGAACTCCGTCATGGGCGGCACCTATCCGGGACCCGGCATCACGCTGGGGCCGGCCCTCACCTTCGGCTGGCTCGCCGGCCTGCACCTGGCCCGATCCCCTTGAGGGCCGGCCTCGTCCGGCGCTGCGGCCCGACTGCTGCGTCGGTCCCTAGGCGCGGGTCCGCGTCGCCAACGAGGCGCTCCAAAGGTCAAAGGTCATGGAGGGATCGACGAGTGTGGTCGCCTCTCGCCCGCCTTGAGGCCGACATTGATCCGCTCCGCCGCCCCTGGAGGGCCATGTCGCCGTCGTGGCGCGGACGCTGGCAGGATCCTTCGAGGGTCGCGCTAGAAGTTCGCGGCCGCGTCGTTCACGGCGGCATCCACCGATTCTCTCGACCGCCGGCAGGATCGGCCCCTTCAAGGCAGCCGCGCGCAATCGGGCGCGATGGTTTCGGGCATCCTCACGGGCCGCAGCCGAGGTTTCGACCTAATCGGCGCTCGGCTCGGCTGCCCGTCGGCGGCGGCACTCCTCCAGTGCCAGCTGAAGCGACTGCTCCATGAGGTCGCCTCCGACCGGCTTCTCGAGGAAGGCGAAGGCGCCGCTCGCGAGGGCGCGCTGGCGCAGGGCCTCGCTCGCGAAGGCCGTGACGACGATGATCGGTAGCGCGTGTCCTTCCGCCCGCAGGCGCTCCTGCAACTCGACTCCGGTCATCCCGGGCATCTGCACGTCGGTGATCAGGCAATCCGGCGGTGAGCCCGGTCCGTCGCGCAGGTAATCCTGTGCACAGGCGTAGGTCAGCGCCGCGTAGCCCAGGGAGCGCACGAGGCTCGCCGTAGCGGTGCGGACGGCCTCGTCATCGTCCACGATAGCGATCGTCGGGGGGTGGGACATCGTGTGCCTTGCGCCGTCAGGGGCTGGCTGACCGAGCGTGAGGGAGCCGGACCCCGATATGAACCCGCCGTCGGCGCTTTAAAATCATACTCAGGTTTGGTTGATCCCCAGCGCCTCCGCCATGCGGACGAGGTCGGCCAGCGAGCGGGCCGCCATTTTTTTCATGACGTTTCCGCGGTGTATCTTGATGGTGATCTCGCTTAGATTGAGGTTGCCGGCGATCTGCTTGTTCATCAACCCTGCGGTAACCTGAGCCATAACCTCCCGCTCGCGCCCCGTGAGCGTCTCGTAGGCGGTCCGGAGGGCCTGCAGGCCGGTGTCGCGGGTGCGGCGCTCGACGTCGCGCGCGAGCGCGGCCGAGACGGCGTCCAGCATGTCCTGGTCGCGGAACGGCTTGGCCAGGAAATCGACGGCGCCGGCCTTCATCGCCCGCACCGACATCGGGATGTCCCCATGGCCGGTCATGAGGATGATCGGAAGGTGGATCCCGTGGTCCGCGAGCTGGGCCTGGAAGTCGAGGCCGCTGAGGCCCGGCATGCGCACGTCGACGACGAGGCAGCCGGGGCCGTCGGTGCGCCTCGCGGCCAGGAAATCCGCCGCGGAGGCGTAAGTCGCCGCCGCGAGGTCGACGGAGCGGAACAGACCCGCGAGGGCCTCGCGCAGATCCGCGTCGTCGTCCACGACGATCACCGTCGGGGCCGCGGTGGCCGGAGCAGCGTTGCGGGTCACGGCCTTCCCTCCCCTTGCGCCGGCAGCAGGACGTGGAACGCGGCGCCGGGCCCGGCCTCCGAGACCCAGAGCCGGCCGCCATGGGCCTCGATCGTCGAGCGGCAGATCGCCAGCCCCATGCCCATGCCGTCCGCCTTGGTCGTGTAGAAGGGCTGGAAGATCGCCTCCATCGCGTCCGGGCCGATTCCCTCGCCCGTGTCGATCACGTCCACCCGCACCTGCCCGCCCTCCTGCCGCGTGGTCCGCACGGTGAGCACCCGCGCCCGGTCGCGGACGCCGGCCATCGCCTGGATGCCGTTGACCATCAGGTTGATGACCACCTGCTGCAGCTGCAAGCGGTCGCCTCGCACCTCCGGCAGGCCCGGCTCGCCCTCGATGCGCAGGGTCACTGCGTGGCGCGCCAGCTCGCGATCGAGGAGCTGTACCGCCTCGCCGATCATCTCGGGCAGGTCGAGGCTCTCGTGGCGCGGCGAGGCCTTCTTGAGGTAGCCGCGGATGCGCGCCACGATCTCGGAGGCCCGCCGGCCATTCGCCACGGCGCGGGCAAGCGCGTCCGTCGCCTCGCCCAGATCGGGCGACGGGCGCTTGAGCCACCGCAGGGCGGCCTCGCCGTTCGTCACCACGGCGGCGAGCGGCTGGTTGATCTCGTGCGCCATGGTGGCGGTGAGCTCGCCCATCGTCGCGACGCGGGCCGCATGGGCGAGGTCGGCCTGCATGGTGAGCAGCGCCGCCTCCGCTTCCCGACGATCCGTGATGTCGAGGGCGTGGACGAGCACGCAGCCGAGGTCGGACGGGTCGGCCGGGAAGCTCACGCCGAACAGCACCGGCACGGCGGTGCCGTCGAGGGCGCGCAGCTGCGCCTCGCCCTCGAAGGACCTGGCTCCGGCGGCAAGCGCGGCGAGAGCCTGGGAAAAGGTCTGGTCCGCGTCGGGCAGGAGGGTGGCGAGGGGGCCGAGCAGGGCCGAGCGGTCCGGGGCTCGCAGCATGCGCTGCGTCGCCGCGTTCACGTCGACGATCGCGACGCGCTGGCGCTCCCGCGCCACGAAGCCCGGATCCGCCGCGCAGGCGGCGGCGACGTCGCGGATTCCCTCCTCGTGCAGCCGGTCGAGGTCGGCCTTCACGGCCGACCAGTCCTGCTGGAGGATCGACACCTGGGTGTTGTCGAAGATCGAGCGGTAGCGCCGCTCGCTCGCGACGAGGCGGGCATGGGTGCGCTCGCGCTCGGTGATGTCGGTACTGGTCTCCAGCACGGCAACCGGCGCGCCCGCGGCGTCGCGTTGCAGCGCCCAGCGACTCTCCACCGTGATGGTGCCGCCGGTGCTCACGCGCTGGACGAGCTCGCCCTCCCAGCGGCCGGTGCGGTGCAGCTCGGCCAGGATCTGCGCCTTCTCGGCGGGAAATTCGGTGCGCAGGAGATCGTGCGCGACGCAGCCGACCGCCTCGGCGGCGGTCCACCCGTAGACCGCCTCCGCCGCCGGGTTCCAGAAGGTGATCACCTCGCGCGCGTCGTGCACGAAGACCGCGTCGTGGGTGAGATCGAGCAGGCGGGCCTGCTCGGCCAGGATCGCCGCGTCGGCCTTGTGGCGCAGCGCGAGCGCCGTGACGATGCCGATCGCCGCGAGGCTGACGAGGCAGCGCAGCAGGGGTGCGCCCATCTCCTCCGGACCGTGGGAGACGAAGTAGGCGATGGCCGTGAGGGCGAGGCAGCCGGCCGCGGTCAGCATCACGCCTTGCCGGCTGAACGCCCTCGCGGCGATCAGCACGACCACGACGTAGAGGACGGCGACCGCCCCCTCGACGGGCGAGAGCACGTCGAACAGGAAGACGCCGAGCGCGATCGAGAGGGCCGCGGCCCGCGAGGCCGCCCCGGCGCGGGCCCCGGCTCTAGGCGTCGCGCGCATCGAGGACCCTGATCGCCAGCAGGGTGACCCGGAAGGGCTGCCTGAGATCGTGGCGGGCGATCTGGTGCGCGCCTGCGGAGCGCCTCGCGACCTCGCCGGCCGGCTGTCCCGCCGAGATCGGCACCGCCACGTCCATCCCCGCCTCCTCGTTCGGGCCGTCCCGGCCATGACGGCTGGGCCGGACCATGCCCCGCGCCGCGATCCCCCGAAACCATACGGAGGTTTAAGGGCGGTCCCGACCGCGGTCCGGCGCCTTGCCCACCCGATCGAGAGAAAGGTCCGCGAGGCGCCGTCATACCTCGGTATGACGGCCCTGTCCTTTGTCGTGATCTCCGTAAATCCTGGTCTGACTGCGGGCACGGCTCGCGGTTGTTACAACGATCGCATCTCCAGCCGGAGATCTCGCAGCCTCACGATCGAGGATACCGTCATGACGACGCGACATCTGCTCCCGGTTCTCCTACTCCTGGCGTCGACCGGCGCCGCGACGGCCCAGGATCACGGCCGGCCCGCCGCGAAGGACGATGCCTACGCCTATGCCGGCAGCCACGCCGGCGGGCCGGCCGACGCGCTCATCCCGAACGGTGTCCCTCTGCCGGTCCACCGCAGGTCCGTGGACCCGGCCTACGCGCAGTCGGGCAGCCACGCCGGCGGGCCGGCCGATGCACTCATCCCGGACGGCACGCCGGTCCCGGTGACCCGACGGGTGGTCGACCCCGCCTACCGCTACAGCGGCAGCCATGCGGGCGGACCGGCGGACGCCTTGATCCCGGAGTGATACGATGTCCGGACGTGATCGTCCGGACAGCATCTCACCAGCCAGCCGCGGCGGAGCTTTGCTCCGCACGCCTGAGCGAAGCCGATCTCCGCATCGCGAATGCGACCGCTGCGCGGTCGCCTGACGCAATCAACCGGAAATCATATGATGCTCCCCGGGGGTCCGGAGGATCCCGGGGCCGTGGCGAGGGGCAGCCCGACGGCCGAGCAGGCCTCCCCGCGGACCAGCGACCCGCTGACGGCGCTCGCGTCCGCCCGGGCGCCGCTCCCGGCATCGATCCTCGGAAGCCGCCGGGCCTCTCAGCGACGCGGCTCCCCGCATTCTCGCGACGAACCACCGAGGTTGGCCATGAGCCTGCTGAACGACCTGACTGGAGCGCCTCCCGGACTGACGGGGCGCGCCCTCCTCTCGCGCCTCGCCGCCATCGGGGCGGTGCTCGCCGGGGCTGCCGGCACCTTCGCCTATGCGGGCGGCTGGCTCTCGCCGGGCGCCCTCACCCCGGCGCGGGTGGTCGACCGCTTCGAGGAGGTGAACGGGCCGCATCCCGGCTTCCGGCGCAACCACGCCAAGGGCCTGTGCGTCGTGGGCAGCTTCGCGGCGAGCGGCGCGGGCGCACGGCTCTCGCGGGCGGGCGTGTTCGCGGACGGACGGGTGACGCCGGTCGAGGGCCGCGTGGCGCTGGCGGGCGGGCAGCCCTACGCGGCGGATGCCGGGACCACCGTGCGCAGCCTCGCCCTGCGCTTCCGGCTGCCGGACGGCGAGGAATGGCGCACGGGCATGAACGACATCCCGGTCTTCCCGGTCCGCACGCCGGAGGCCCTCACCGAGCAGCTCCTCGCCGCCAGGCCCGACCCGGCGACCGGCCAGCCCGACCCCGGGCGGCTGCACGCCTTCTTCGCGGCCCATCCCGAGAGCGCGGCGGCAGCGGCCCTGATCAAGGCCCGGGCGATCACCTCGGGATTTGCCGACAGCACCTACTGGAGCCTCAACGCCTTCCGGTTCGTGGCGTCCGACGGCCGCGCCACGCCGGTGCGCTTCGCCTACCTGCCCGACCGGCCGGCAGCCCCGGAGCACGGCGCGCCGGAGGCGGGCGCCGACAAGAACTTCCTGTTCGACGATCTCGCGGCGGCGCTGCGGCGCGACACGCTGCGCTGGCACCTCGTCGTTACGCTCGGCTGGCCGGGCGATCCGACCGACGACGCGACGAAGCCCTGGCCGGCGGATCGCGAGACCGTCGATGCCGGCACGCTCACGCTCACCGGCGCGGCGCCGGAGGCCGCGGGCAATTGCCGGGACATCAACTTCGATCCGCTCGTCCTGCCGGACGGGATCGCCCCCTCCGACGATCCCCTGCTGAGCGCCCGCTCGGCCGCCTATTCCCAGTCCTTCACCCGTCGCGCCGGCGAGGAGAAATCCCCCTCCGCCGTCACCGGCACGCCGCACCACGGAGCCGCCCTGTGACGAGCCCCTCTGGCTTCACCCTGCCGGCGCGCCTGCTCCACTGGAGCATGGCGGCCCTGATCCTCGCCATGCTGCTGATCGGCGCCGCGATGGTGACGTCGCTGGGCGAGTACCACGCGCTGGTCTCGCTGCACCGGCCCCTCGGGATCCTGATCCTGGCGCTCGCGCTGCTGCGGCTCGCCTATCGCCGGCGCCATGCGCCGCCGCCCCTGCCCGCGGACCTGCCGCGATGGCAGCAGCGCGCCGCGCACGCCTCACACCTCGCACTCTACGGGCTGATGCTCGCCCTGCCCCTCGTCGGCTGGGCCATGCTCTCGGCCGCCCGCTACCCGGTGGCGCTCGTCGGCCCGCTGGTGCTGCCGCCGATCCTGCCGGGGAGCCCGATGCTCTACGCGGGCCTGCGAGTCCTGCACACCGTGCTCGCCTACGCGCTGTTCGGTGTCATCCTGGCCCATCTCGGGGCGGCCCTGATGCACGGGCTGATCCGCCGGGACGGTGTGTTCGCCAGCATGGCGCCGTGGCGCCCGCGCGCCGAGCGGCAGCAGGGCTGAGGACCGGGAACTCGGCGCCTCACGGCGAGGCGCCGAGCCCGAGGGCGTCACCCGGCCGTCGGCGACGGACCCAGCACATCGCGCCGGAGGCGCGACGGTATTATACCGCCGCGCCTTCGAACGGACCCGTTCGGAGGCGCAAGGCAAGCCCGAACGGGCGCCGGCGCTGATGCGCCGGACGCCTTCGCATCGACGTGTCGATGCGAAGGCGCGAGGGTATTAGAGTGGCAGGCGAGACGCTCCGGCGAAGGCCGTGCAGTAGATCGTTCTACACTCCCGCGGACCGGCGCCGTTTCCACACAGCCTGGACCCCGTGCAGGCTCTGGGAATGTCCACTTCCGGGCTACCGATGAGGCGGAGATCTACGACTGGGTCGGGCGGTTTGCGGTCTGTCCGCGTCCGGACGGAATTAGGCAGAAGCCGACGCTCGATCCCTTGGAGGTCAGACTTGGAAAACGCGATCGAGCCTGATCCGCGCCAAGAAGGATGGATCGTGGCTGACGACAAGGAGTGCGCCGTCGAAGCCTCGCAGGGCGTCCTCCAGAAGTTCGAGGGACTCGACGTCGAGATGGTTGGTCGGTTCATCCAGAATGACGAGCCAGGGCGGGGTGGAACGGGAAAGGGTCGCCGCGAGCCCCGCCCGCAGACGCTCGCCGCCGGACAGCGTGCCGACGACCCGGTTCGCATCCCGGCTGCGGAAGGCGAACCGGGCGCAGATCGCGTGGGCCTCCTCGTCGCTCGCAATCGGGTTCAGACGGCGAATGTTGTCTAAAATGCTGCGGTCGGGATCCAGCAAGGCGACGTGCTGATCGAGCATGACGATGCGCCCTTCGGCGCGGCGCACCGTGCCGGCAACGGGAGCGAGCAAACCTGCCGCGATGCGCAGGAGGGTCGTCTTCCCGGCTCCGTTCGCTCCCCTGAGGGCGATCCGTTCCGGCCCGTCGATATGCAGGGTCCACGGGCCAAGGCATCGATCGCCGGCCGCGGCCAGAACGCCGTCCATGGCAAGGACCCTTGCGCCGGACGGTACTCCGCTCGGCGGCAGGCTGATCGTCAGGGGTGTCAGGACCTCCACGCGCGAACGCGCCTCGTCCACCTCGGCAAGGGCAGCGCTCGCCCGCCGGTCGTTGATGGCCTGTGCGCGCCCGCCACTGGTCTGCGCGCGCTCGGCTCGCGCACCCAGAAGGATCGTCGGTTCGGACCCCTTGGCCGCGAAAGCGCGTCCCGCTCCGTCGCGCCTCTCCTTTGCCTCGCGCTGCGCTTGCGCGGCCTGGCGCGCGGCGCGAACGCCCGCATCGGCGCGCTCAAGCTCGGCGCTGGCGCGTCGTCGATCCTCGTCGCGCGCAGCGGCGAAGGCCGACCAGCCCCCGCCGAAACTGCGCACCCCGATCGTCGTCAGTTCGAGGATGCGGCCCACGTCCTCCAGAAGCTCCCGGTCATGGCTCGCGACGAGGATGCCGCCGCGCCAATCCCGCACCAGGGCTCGCACTGCGTCGCGGCCGGCGGCGTCGAGATTGTTCGTCGGTTCGTCAAGAAGCAGAAGGTCCGGGGCCTCAACGATGAGGCGAGCAATCCCGACACGCGTCCGCTCGCCGCCCGACAGGGTTTGGAGGCGACGGTCCAGCGGAAGATCGGGAAGACCCGCCAGCGCGAGCGCCGCACTGACGCGGGTCTCCAGCGTCCAGTCTGCGGCGTCGAAATCGTCGGCGGTGCCGTTACCGGCCAGAACGCGGCCGATCGCTTCCACCGGATCCGCGACGCCGAGCGCTTCGGCCAGGGTCCACTCTTGCGGCATGTCCTGCCGGAGAACGCCGATCGTTCCGGTCCGCCGAACGACGCCAGACGACGCTTCGGCAAGACCGGCGATGATGCGCAGGAGAGTGGATTTGCCTGAGCCGTTGCGGCCAACGAGCCCGACGCGTTCCGCCCCGATTGCGAAGGTCAGGTCTTGAAAAAGCGAGCGGTCAGGCGTCCGGGCGGAGACGGAATCGAGCGTGAGGAAGGCAGACATGGTCAACCGTGGCAGGTGTCGAGACAAGGCGGATCGCGTTGCTCATCCTGCTGTTCACGGCTGCACTCCTCTACGCTTCCACCTCAATGTACGACCGGAAAGCCCCTCATGCAACCGAACGGCAGCTTTCCGGCATACGACGAGACGCTCTCAGCTTCCGAGAAGGGTCGGAAACGGAATGTCCGCTCTCGGGCAGCGGGGCAGGGTCCGCTCCCCACCCAGGCTGTG
>NZ_LABY01000018.1 GCF_001043975.1 Methylobacterium variabile | reverse complement strand
ACCTACTGATTCGGCCACCCGTCAGCCATCCGCTCAGCGACAGCTACTTCAGCCAGGCGCCGATCCGGTTCGGCGACTACGTGGCGAAGCTCGGCGCGGTGCCCGACAGCGCGGCGACCCGGCCGCTGGGCTCGGTGATGCGGGCGCGCCTCCAGGTCTACGAGGCGCTGAGCGCCTTCCGGCACCGGGAGAACGGGGTGGCGGAGCGGGATCCGGCGGGGGTGGAGCAGATCCCGGCGTGAGGGTTGGTCTGTCGGAGATTACGGCGCGCTTCCCCCGTGGGAGGGGGCGGGGGCAAGGGTGTGCCGCGTAAGAGTGCCTGCGGTGCCTCCTGCACCACCACCCACCTCCGGCTCCTCCCCAAGGGGGGAGGAGCGGCGTTCGTCACTGCGCTGCGAAGAACTTCGGATCCAGCGCCGAGAGCGCGAGCAGCGGCGCCGGCATCACCACGCCGGCGCGGCGGATGCCTTGCGCCGCCGCCCGGCAGGCCTGGATGTCGTTGGCACCCGCCGCGGCGTCGACCTGCGCGATCTGCTCCGGGCTCGGTCCCTTCTGCGCCGGCGCGCCGCTCGGGGCGGGGGCGGCCTGGGACTGCGCTTGCGCCTGGCCCTGCGGGCCGGAGGCGCCGGGCCCGTTCTGGGCCACCGGGCCGCTCAGGCCCGACTTCTGCTGCGTCTCCCCGGCGCCGCTGCTAGGCTGCTGCGCCGCACCGCGGTCCGGCGCCTGCACGGCGGCGGGCGCCGGCTGGCCGACGCCGCCCGCCGGGGCGTCCGGCGTCTTCGGGTGCACGAAGGCGACCAGCTCCTGGCACAGGTTCGCCGGCGGGCCGGCGGCCTGCGCCGCGCTCACGGTCGCGGCGAGGCCGACGGCGGCGAGGATGATGCTGGTCCGGCTCACGAGCCCGCCTCCGCCTTGTGGCCGGCAGGCTTGTGGTTGCCCTGGCCCGGCTCCTTGATGTCGCCGGTCCAACGCGGGCCGACGAGGTTGGTGCCCGGATCCGAGACCCGGGCGCCCGAGGTGGCGAAGGCCTGATAGGCGAAGCGCTGGTTCTCGGCGAGCAGGAAGCTCGCCGCGGTGGCCAGGACCAGGGCCGCCGCCACGGCGACCAGGAAGGCTTTCATCGCTCTCTCCGCACCCTGCTTACTCGGCCGGGACCTGGCCGCGGCCGAGCTGCGGCCCGCTCGCGGTCTTGGCCTGCTGTTCCTTGACCCACAGGTCGTGATGCACCTTGGCCCAGGCGAGATCGACCTCGCCGCTGCCCATGGCGTCGTAGGCGCCCTCCATGCCGAGGCTGCCGATGTAGATGTGGGCCAGGATGCCGGCGATGAACACCACGCCGATCAGCGAGTGGATCACCTGCATGATCTGCATGCCGTTGATGTCCGTCGCCGCGAACGGGAAGATCATCATCAGGCCGGTGGCGCCCATGGCGAAGCCGAAGCCGACCACCATCCAGAAGACCATCTTCTGGCCGGCATTGAAGCGGCCGGCGCTCGGATGCGCGTCGCCGAGGAGGCCGCCGCCCTGCTTGAGCCAGATCCAGTCGATCTTGCCCGGGATGTTGTCACGCACCCAGAGCACGAGCATGAACAGCACGCCGAGCATGAACGGCCAGGCGAGATAGATATGCGCGTATTTGCCGTACTGGGCCAGCGTCGCGAACGCCTCGGGGCCGATCAGCGGCATCAGCAGGCGCTTGCCGAAGATGTAGTTGAGGCCTGAGAGCGACAGCACGATGAAGCAGCTCGCCGTCATCCAGTGCGAGAAGCGCTCGAAGCTGTTGAAGCGCAGGAGCTTCTTGCCCGATTCCTCGCTGTGCTCGAGGCGGATGCGCCCGCGGGTGAAGTAGAACAGGCCGAGCGCGGCGATCATGCCGAGCACGGCGAGCGCGCCGATCCACGGCATCCAGGATTCGCGGAACTCGCGCCACTCCCGGCCCTGCGGCTGGATCAGGTTGGCAGCGGTCTGGTTCGGGATCGAGATCCGGCCGTGGATCTTCGGATCCTGCTTGAACAGCATCTCCTCGTTGACCGAGGAGGCGGTCGGGTTCGGGGCGCCGTCGGGGGCGCGCACCTGCGCGACGGCGGGGGCCGCCAGCGCGAGGGTCGCCGCCAGGAGGGCGATGGAGGTCAGCCTGCGCCGCATCGGCGTCTCACTCCCTTAGATCGCGATCGTCTCGCGGTAGGCCGTCTTCCAGCCCCAGGCGCCCGAGCCGTAGCCGCGCTTGATCACCCGCTCCTTGTAGATCTGGGCGATCATCTCGCCGTCGCCGGCGAGCAGCGACTTCGTCGAGCACATCTCGGCGCAGAGCGGCAGCTTGCCTTCCGCCAGGCGGTTCGAGCCGTACTTCTCGTACTCGGCGACCGAGAGATCGACCTCGGGGCCGCCCGAGCAGTAGGTGCACTTGTCCATCTTGCCGCGGGAGCCGAAATTCCCGACCCGCGGGTATTGCGGCGCCCCGAACGGGCAGGCGTAGAAGCAGTAGCCGCAGCCGATGCACAGGTCCTTGGAGTGCAGCACCACGGCATCCGCCGTGGTGTAGAAGCAGTTCACCGGGCACACCGCCGCGCAGGGCGCGTCGGTGCAGTGCATGCAGGCCATCGAGACCGAGCGCTCGCCGGGCTTGCCGTCGTTGAGGGTGATGACCCGGCGACGGTTGATGCCCCAGGGCACCTCGTGCTCGTTCTTGCAGGCGGTGACGCAGGCGTTGCACTCGATGCAGCGGTCCGCGTCGCAGAGGAACTTCATTCGCGCCATGAGGATCCCCTCCCTTTACGCCGCGCTGATCTGACAGAGGGTCACCTTGGTCTCCTGCATGCCCGTCACGGGATCGAAGCCGTAGGTGGTCACGGTGTTCACGCTCTCGCCCAGCACCACCGGGTCGGCGCCCTTCGGGTAGAAGCCGCGCATGTCCTTGCCCTGGTACCAGCCGGAGAAGTGGAACGGCATCCAGGCCACGCCCTTGGCGACGCGGTCGGTGACGAGGGCCTTCACCTTGGCCTTCGCGGTATTCTCCGGGCCGTAGACCCAGACGAACTGCCCGTCCTTGATGCCGCGCTCCGCCGCATCCTGGGTGTTGACCTCGACGAACATGTCCTGTTGCAGCTCGGCGAGCCACGGGTTCGAGCGGGTCTCCTCGCCGCCGCCCTCGTACTCGACGAGGCGGCCCGACGACAGGATGATCGGGAACTGCTTGGCGACGCCGCGGTCGACCGCCGCCTTCTGCACCGAGAAGCCGACATTGGGCATGCGGAACTGCCGCTCGTCGGGCCGGGTCGGGTACTTGGCGACGAGGTCGGGCCGCGGCGAGTAGATCGGCTCGCGGTGGACCGGCACCGGGTCGGGCAGGTTCCAGGCGTTGGCCCGGGCCTTGCCGTTGCCGAACGGGATCACGCCGTGGTCGAGGCAGACCCGCTGGATGCCGCCCGACAGGTCGGTGGCCCAGCTGACGGCGTCCGGGTTGTTGCCGCCGATCCGCTGGATCGTGGCGAGCTCGTCCGCCGTCAGGTCCTTGTCCCAGCCGAGCTTGCGGAACACCCCGAAGGTGAACTCGGGGTAGCCGTCGGTCAGGTCGGAATCGCGCGTGAACGACTCCTCGGCGAGCAGGGTCTGGCCGTTGCGCTCGGTGCCGAACCGGGCCCGGAAGGTGCTGCCGCCCTCCTTCACGTGGAGCGCGGTGTTGTAGAGGATGTGGGTGCCAGGATGCCGGATCTCCGGCTTGCCCCAGCACGGCCACGGCAGGCCGTAATAGTCGCCGCCCACCTCCGGGTCGTCCTTCGGCGCCCTCAAGGTGACGAGGTCGAACTTGTGCTGGTTCTTCATGTGCGCCTTGAGGCGCTCGGGGCTCTGGCCGCAATAGCCCGTCGACCAGCCGCCGCGGTTGATCTCCCGCAGCAGGTCCTCGGCGGACGGCACGCCGTCCACGACCTTGATGTTCTTGAACATCTGCTCGGCGAAGCCGAGCTTCTGGGCCATGCGGTAGATCACCTCGTAGTCGTTCTTCGACTCGAAGGCCGGCTTCACGATCTGCTCGCCCCATTGCAGCGAGCGGTTCGAGGCCGTGCGCGACCCGTCCATCTCGAGCGAGGTGCAGATCGGCAGCAGGTAGGTGTTGTCCCGGCGCGCGTCCATCGCCGCGAAGGTGGTCGGGTGCGGGTCGGCGACGACGAGGAGCTCGAGTTCCGCCATGCCCTTCACCGCCTCGGGCATCCGGGTCACGGTGTTGCCGCCGTGGCCGAACACCATCATGGCCTTGAGCGGCGTGCGCTGGTCGACCTGCTCGGCGGGCAGGCTGACCGCGTCGAACCACCGGGTCGAGGTCAGGCCCGGGGTCTCCATGTTCTCCTTGCGCGAGCGGGCCTTGCGGCCGGCGCTGGCGGGCACCTCGTCGAAGCGCGACTGCAGCCAGTCGTACTCGACTTCCCAGACCCGGGCCCAGTGCTTCCAGCCGCCCTCGACGAGGCCGTAATAGAGCGGCAGCGTCGTCACATCGAGGCCGAGATCGGTGGCGCCCTGGACGTTGGTGTGGCCGCGGAAGATGTTGGCGCCGGTGCCCGGCTTGCCGACGTTGCCGGTGGCCAGGCACAGGATGCACAGAGCCCGCACGTTGGCGGTGCCGACTGTGTGCTGGGTCGCGCCCATGCACCAGATCAGGGTCGCGGGCTTCTCCTTGGCGAAGAGCTCGGCGACGCGCTTCAGCTGCTCGCCCGGCACGCCGGAGACGCGCTCGACCTCGTCGGGCGTCCACTTCGCGACTTCCTTGCGCACGTCGTCCATCGCGTAGACGCGGCTCGCGATGAAGGCCTTGTCCTCCCAGCCGTTCTGGAAGATGTGCCAGAGGATGCCCCAGATCACCGGGATGTCGGTGCCCGAGCGGATGCGGACGTACTCGGTCGCGTGCGCCGCCGTGCGGGTGAAGCGCGGATCGATGACGATCATGTTGGCGCGGTTGATCTCCTTGCCCGACAGCACGTGCTGCATGGAGATCGGGTGCGCCTCGGCGGGGTTGCCGCCGAGGATGATCATCGTCTTGGCGTTGCGGATGTCGTTGTAGGAGTTGGTCTGGGCGCCGTAGCCCCAGGTGTTGGCGACGCCCGCCACCGTGGTCGAGTGGCAGATGCGGGCCTGGTGATCGACGTTGTTGGTGCCCCAGAACGCCCCGAACTTGCGGAACAGGTAGGACGCTTCGTTGGTGAACTTGGCCGAGCCGAGCCAATAGACCGAGTCCGCGCCCGACTTGGCGCGGATCGCCTGGAGCTTGTCGGTGATCTCGGTGATCGCCTGGTCCCAGGAGATGCGCTGCCACTCGCCGTTCGCGAGCTTCATCGGATAGCGCAGGCGGCGGTCGCTGTGGACCAGCTCGCGGATCGCCGCGCCCTTGGCGCAGTGGGCGCCGCGGTTGATCGGGCTCTCCCAGGACGGCTCCTGGCCGACCCAGACGCCGTTGACGACCTCCGCCGTGACCGTGCAGCCGACCGAGCAGTGGGTGCAGACGTTCTTGCGGATCACGGCTTGCGCCGGATCGGCCGAGGAGCCGGCGGCCTCAGCCTGCCGCACCGCGCCGAGCCGCACCGTGCCGAGGGCCGCGAGCCCGCCGGCGGCCAGCCCCGATTTCCGCAGGAAGCCGCGGCGATCGAGGGTGTGGGCGGTCAGGCCCGCGGCGAGGGCCTGGTGGCGGCCGCGGCCTGCATCGCCGCTCCTGCGCTTGGTCAGCATGCCGGTCTCACTTCTTCAGCGTCTCGTAGCCGTTGGTGCGGTAGAAGGCCTTCACGTGGTCGGTCTCGCGGTAGCGCGACCGGGTCTCGGCAGTGCCGGGGTCGTAGGCCTTCGCCTCGGTGGGCGTAAGCGGCACGGCGGCGACCGCAGCCGCCGCGGCGGCGGTGCCGCCGCCCAGCGTCCTGAAGAACTGCCGCCGTCCGATCCGGGTGTCGTCGTCCTTGTTCTGCCGCATCGCGGCTCTCCTCTCGTGTCCGTGCTCTGATCCCGCGGTCGGCCCCGCCTCACGCCTGCATGGTCCCGGCTCACGCCCCCGAGCTTGCGGCCGGCTCACGCCTCCATGGCGAAGGCCTCCGTCTCGATCGTCGTGAACACCTCGCCGAGTTCGCCGACCACACGGTAGAACGGCGTCGCCGCCTGCGCGGCAACGTCGGTGAAGAAACGCCCGATCCACGGCTTGAGATGCCGCTCGAAGAAGCGGTGATCGGCCCCCGGCGCGGCCGGCAGGCGGCCCGAGGCGAGGTTCGCCATTACCTCGAGCAGGGTGGCGGCGTGGTCCTCCGGCTCGCTCGAGGAGGGATCCCGCTCGATCCCGAGCGCGGCCAGGTCCTGGCGCACCCGGGCCAGCGGGCGCTCGTTGAGGAAACCGGTGAGGTAGTAGGAGGCGTAGGGCATGATCAGCCCGCGCCCGACGCCGACGAACAGGGAGAAGTAGTCGCGCCCGACCTCGCGCGGGTCGGCGTCCCGGGCGGCGCGGCCGAGGGCGGCGTGAGCCCGACCGATGGGAGTGTGGCCGAGCGCCGTCGCGTCGCCGTCGAGACCCTGCAAAGCTGCCAGCAGGTCCGGAGCCGGCGCGCGGCCGAGAACGGCGGCCAGGAGGTCGTATTCCTGCGCGCGCAGAGCGTCGATCTCGTCGATCGGATCGGGCTCCTGGTTCACCATGACCTCATGCAACGCGGACTGTACCCTCGGTGGCTGCCGGCTCTCGTGCCCTCCTTCAAATGAAGGAGGCGGCGCTCCGAAGGCACCATACCGAAGAACCGGTAGGGCGCAATTCTACTTTCTAACGCTTCAAAACGGCAGCGCCCCGCCATGGCGTCGCAGGCGGGACGGGGAGGAGGGCTCGGGTTCGCGACGGTCGGGCGAGGGACGCGGGATCCCCTCCGCCGATCGGGAGAGGGGCGGGGCGTCCGAGATCCCGCTCGGGCCCAAGATCCCGCTCGAACCCAAGATCCCGCTCGGACCTTCGAGCCCGCCTGTGGATGGCGGCGGTCCGGCGCCGAGAACGGAAGGCCCTGCTGCCGGCAGGCCGCTCGGCTCCGGCTCCGGAGGCGCCGCACCCTCGCGCGAGCCTTCAGGCCCGTGCGGGCCCTTCGCGTCCTCGCCCCGATCCGGGGGAGGAGGGCTGCCGCCGCTCGCGTCGCCGGAGGACGCCTCCGGTGAGTCCTCGGTGGGCGCTCCCTGCTCCTTCCCGCCAGAGCCCCCGAACACCCGCTCGACCATCGCCCGCACCTCCTCGACCGGGATCAGCCCGCCGCTGCCGGGCACGCCGCCGGGGGTGTTCCAGTCGTAGGCGTATTCCCGGGCCTCGCTGACGAAGTCGCGGATCGCCGGGTCGAGGGACCACATCCGGCGAAGCGCCGCGTTGCGCAGGGCCCGCGGCACGCCGGCGCGCAGGAAGGGCGCGAGGTCGGTCGTTGCGGTCAGCGCCTCGAGGGAGGGGAGCTGGGCCAGCTCCTCGGGGCTCAGGGTGCCCGCCTCCTCGGCGAGCGAGAGCGGAGTGGCTTCGGCGGCGGGCGCTGCCGGCGGCGCCTCGGCCGGCCGGCGCGCCTCGTCGCGCTTGCGCCGCGACCAGCGGGCGAGGAAGCCGTCGTTCACGGCTCCTTCGGCTCGCTCCGCCCCCCCGGCGGATGTGGCCCCTTGAGGCTACCCTTGCCG
>NZ_LABY01000179.1 GCF_001043975.1 Methylobacterium variabile | reverse complement strand
CCATTTGATTGTCGTTCTCCTAGAATAGAACGTGCACTTATAATGCAAAAATTCAGAGTTGACAATATATTATCTGCAGCATGGTCTCTGTCATTCATTTTATGCAAATCGTGCTGTTTTATACCCTCGCGCCTTGGCATCGACACGTCGATGCGAAGGCGTCCGGCGCATCAGCGCCGGCGCCCGTTCGGGCTTGCCTTGCGCCTCCGAACGGTTCCGTTCGAAGGCGCGGCGGTATTATCTATATTTCTATCGGGCGGGATAATTCAGCTTACGGATTTTGCGCTAGGAACCACTTGTAGACAGACTCTATTCCCTCTTCGAGTTCAACTTTGGGTTTCCACCCTAGGTCCCTCAATTTGCTAGAATCCATAATCTTACGGGGAGTGCCGTCCGGCTTCGTCCGATCCAGGATGAGCTCGCCATCATACCCAATGATGGAGCATATCGTTAAAGCCAGATCGCGTATCGAGATCTCTCGCTCGGACCCAATGTTGACATGCTGAGTGCCAGAGTAAAACTTCATCAAGTGAATGCAGGCATCGGCACAATCATCAACATGAAGAAACTCACGCATGGGCGTGCCTGAGCCCCAGATCGTTACTTGGGGGTTTCCTCGAATTTTAGCTTCATGGATCTTGCGGATCAGCGCCGGCATCACGTGACTTGTGTTGAGATCGAAATTGTCGCCCTGGCCATAAAGGTTTGTCGGCATGCCCGATATGTATGAGCAGCCGTATTGCTTCTGATACGCTTCCGCGAGCTTCAGGCCTGCGATTTTGGCGATGGCGTACCATTCGTTCGTAGGCTCGAGTGGCCCCGTGAGGAGAGACTCCTCACGGATCGGTTGTTCGGCAAATTTCGGATAGATGCACGACGATCCGAGAAACAGAAGTTTCTCGACGCCTGACTTGAACGCCCCGTGAATTATATTTGTCTCGATAACTAGGTTGTCGTGCAAAAACTCCGCCGGATAGGTGGCGTTCGCCAGAATGCCGCCGACCTTCGCGGCCGCCAGGAAGATGACGTCCGGCTTGTTACGATCGAGCCACTGCTCGACATCAGCCTGGCGACGGAGATCCAGCTGGCTCCGATCCGCAGTAACGATTTCGCAGTTTTCATGGGCAAGGCGCCGAACGATCGCGCTGCCGACCATCCCGCGATGGCCGGCAACCCAGACCTTCTTGCCGAGCAGATCGAAGTGCGCGTCAGACATGAACGAGGCCTCGATTCGTATTCGGATTCGGCACGCTCCGCGCCATCAGCTTGAGATCTTCTCGGACCATCTCAGCCACGAGATCGTCGATCTTTGCTTCATGGCTCCAGCCAAGCTTCTCGCGGGCTTTCGCCGGATTGCCGAGCAGAAGATCGACTTCGGTCGGACGGAAGTATCTCGGATCGATCTGGATGCAGACCTTGCCTGTGGAAGCATCGATCCCGATTTCGTCGACGCCTTGCCCCTTCCACTCAATCTGTATTCCGACCTTTGCAAACACCTTTTCCACGAACGAGCGCACGGTGTGCGTCTCACCCGTCGCGAGCACGTAATCGTCCGCTTTGTCCTGCTGCAGCATGAGCCACATTCCGCGAACGTATTCTCGCGCGTGTCCCCAATCTCGCTTGGCATCCAGATTTCCGAGATACAGTCTATCTTGAAGACCAAGATGGATTGCAGCGGCGGCGCGCGTGATTTTCCGCGTTACGAACGTCTCGCCCCGCAAAGGGCTTTCGTGATTGAACAAGATGCCGTTGGACGCATGGATATTATAGGCTTCTCTATAATTGACAACGATCCAGTAGGCGTAAATCTTTGCGGCCGCATAAGGACTGCGCGGGTAGAACGGCGTGGTTTCGGACTGCGGGACTTCTTGTACTTTCCCGTAAAGCTCCGAGGTCGAGGCCTGATAAAATCGTGTCTTGTCGACCAGCTTGAGGAGCCGGATCGCTTCGAGAAGCCTCAACGTGCCGATAGCGTCAGCGTTTGCCGTGTATTCGGCAGTCTCAAATGAGACTTGAACGTGGCTTTGCGCGGCAAGATTATAAATTTCGTCAGGTTGTGTCTCCTGAACGATTCTAATTAGATTGGTGGAATCTGTCATATCTCCGTAATGAAGTATAAACTTTGGATTATCGACGTGCGGATCTTCGTAGAGATGCTCAATTCGACCAGTATTGAACGACGACGATCTTCTCTTGATTCCGTGGACCGTATATCCTTTGCTGATGAGAAGTTCTGATAGATAAGCTCCATCTTGTCCCGTTACGCCAGTGATGAGCGCGACTTTCCCGGTTGCCATCTGTCAGGTGTGCTCCATCATACGGTTCGTGGACCTCATACACCGTCTCCCATCATACACCAACATGCTGGCGATTTAGGCGGTCCGACACTCCGTATGTTTCTCTAGTGCGCGAAAATACGACTTATAATGCCCACTCATGAAAGATTTCATTATTACAAAAACTATGGTCGTCTGTATGCAGTGTCCGCGAGGGAGTATGTATGGTCAGAAATTTCTGAAAATCCAAATATGATATAACTATCGTATTTCGAGCGCCACACGGTGGCACGATGCCCCCTGGCAGCAGCACCTGCCGCCTCAGACATGCGGATCGGTGCCGATCATGGTAGCCAGGTTTGCAATTCCGGTAACCTGTCCCCTCCACGTGTGGAACGCTGCATCGCTGCCATGTTCGGTTGCGCCTTGCGGGCGCCATACCGGTCTTGCAGGGATGGCTCATGCCGGTGCATCGCGCAGGCCGGCGCACCGGGACGATCATGGCGAGCCCCGCAGCCGACGAGACGTACGAGAATTCTGCCAGGGCCGCTTGGGCCGGACCCGGCTTCGTCGAGTTCGTAGCCCTGATGGCCCTGATGATGGGCCTGACCGCGGTCACCATCGACAGCTTCCTGCCGGCTTTCCCGGCGATCCAGCGGGATTTCGCCGTCGCGGATCCGAACCGGCTCCAACTCCTCGTCTACGTCTACATGCTCGGCTTCGGCACCGCCCAGCTCCTCTACGGCCCGGTCTCGGACGGGACCGGGCGGCGTCCGGCCCTGATCGTCGGGATCGGCATCTATCTCGCCGGCAGCGTGCTCGCCATGCTGGCGCCGACCTTCGAGGTGCTGCTCCTCGCCCGCGCGATCCAGGGTGTCGGCGGCGCGGCGGGCCGCGTGCTCGCGGTCGCCATCGTGCGCGACCGGTACGAGGGGCGCGACATGGCCCGGGTGATGTCGTTCTGCATGATGGTCTTCCTCATCGTGCCGATCCTCGCCCCGTCGATCGGCGGCGCCGTCCTGCTCGCCGGCAGCTGGCGCCTGATCTTCGGCCTCATGCTGGCGCTGGCGCTGATCACCCTGGCCTGGTTCGGGTGGCGCCTGCCCGAGACCCTGCACCCGGCCTTCCGCCGCCCGGTCTCGGCCCGGGCGATCGGGTCGGGCATCGCGGTCACGGTGCGGACGAGGACCTCGTTCGGCTACGCCACGGCGCTCGGCCTCACCACCGGCTGCATCATGGGCTATGTCGGCTCGGCCCAGGCGATCTTCGACACCGGCCTCTACCATCTCGGCGCGCTGTTCCCGGTCGCCTTCGCGCTGATCGCCGGCGCGATGGGCGTCGCGACGCTGATCAACGCCCGGCTGGTGCGCCGGCTCGGCATGCGGCCGCTCGCCCATGCGGGCAATCTCGGGCTGTTCGTCGCGGCCTGCCTCCAGCTCGCGCTGATCCTGGCCTTCGCCGGCCGGCCGCCCCTGTGGCTGCTGCTCACCACCCTGGCGGCGTGCCAGTTCCTGATGAGCTTCGCGATGCCGAACTTCAACGCCCTGGCGATGGAGCCCCTGGCGGCGATCGCCGGCACCGCCTCCTCGTTCATCGGCTTCTACACCACGCTGCTCGCGGTCTTCTGCGGTCTGCTAGTGGGCCAGTCCTTCGACGGCACCGTGATCCCGCTCGCGGTCGGCTACTGCGCGCTGAGCGGCCTGAGCCTCGCGATGGTGCTGTGGACCGAGCGCGGCCGCCTGTTCGGGACCGGGCCGTAGGGCCGGCGCCTTAACCCTCCCTTCAAGGCTCCCGCGCGACGGTCCGGCGACAGGACGGGGGTGTCTCGGGATGGCTGCGCGCAACGACGGAATCCTGCTTGCCGGGCGGCTGCTGCTGGCGGCCGCGCTGCTGCCGGCGGCGATCGGGCGGGCGCTCAACCCCTCGGGCTTCGCCCTCACCCTGGCGGCGACCGGGATGCCCTACCCGAACGCCGTCGCGACCGCCTCGGTGGTGATCGGGCTGTTCGGGCCGCTGCTCCTCGGGCTCGGGCTCGTGCCGCGCCTCGTCGGCCTCGGGCTCGCCGTCCACGCGGTGGTGATGGGCCTGCTGCTGCACCGGTTCTGGGACTTCTCCGGCGCCGTTGCCCGGATCGAGCAGGAACTCTTCCTCGCCCAGCTCGGCCTCGCCGCCGGCTTCGTGCTCTACGCCGTCACCGGCCCGGGCGGCTGGAGCTGGCAGGGCTGGTGGCACGGTGGCGAGCGCGCGCCGGCGCCTGCGCCGGTCGCCGCCGCCAGGGCGCCCCGCAAGCGGGCTGCCGCGCCCCGCGGGCCTCGGGCCGCCAAGGCGGCGGCCTGACGCCCGGACTAGGCGGTCAGGCCGACATCCGCTGCCCGCCGGTCCGGTGGGGGTCGAGGTAGCGGCTGGTGATGTCGCAGGCGACGCCGATCAGCCGGAAGCCGCCGTCGGGCCCCGGCACCAGGCTGCCGCGGGCCGAGAGCCAGCGCAGGCGGCCCTCGTGGTCGAGGATGCGGTACTGGGCATCGTACGGCCCCTCGCCGCGCAGGGCCGGCTCCAGCGTCGCGAGGACCCGCGGCTTGTCCTCCGGGAGGATCATCGCCAGGAACTCGTCGAGGGGTCCGCTCGTCGCGCCGAACAGGCTGCTCCCCATGTCCGAGCAGGTGACGTGCCGGGTGGCCGGATCGATGTCCCAGGTCATCATCTCGGCGGCCGACAGGGCGAGGCGCAGCCGCTCCTCGCTGGTGCGCAGGGCCTCCGCCGCCCGGACCTGCTCGTCGATGTCCGCCATGGTCCCGACCCACTCGCGGATCGCGCCGTCGGCGCTCTCCAGCGGCACCGCGCGGCCGAGCATCCAGCGGTACTGACCGCCGCGATGGCGCACCCGATAGGTGGCATCGAGCGGCGTGCCGCTCTGGCAGCAGGCCTGCCACTGAGCCTCGATGCGCGCGCGCTCGTCCGGGTGCAGTGTCGCGAGCCAGCCGAAGCCCTGGAGATTCGTGTCGCACAGGCCGGTCCGCGCGCTCAGGCCGAAGGTCTGGGTCAGGCCGCCGTCCGGGCCGGCGCGCCACTCCACCGCCGCGCTCGCCTCCACGAGGGCGCGGTAGCGCTGCTCGCTCTCGTGAACGCCGTCGAGCGCCGGATCCTCAGGGCTCGCCGGCGGCGCTCCGGCCGGTGCCGGCGCGATCTGCCGGAAGCTCGGCTCGTAGCGGCCGAGGGGCAGGTCGATGCGCACGGTGAGGGGGCAGGCGGGGTCGGCGTAGATCTGCTGCAGCACCTGCCGCAGCCGCCGGGCCTCGACCCGCACGATGGCGTCCGTCGCCGGATCGAAGCTGCTGGAGCGGCCGAGGGCGTCGGTCGCGATGGTGTAGGACTTGAGCAGGCTGCCGCGCCCGGCCAGGCTCTCGCGCACGACGTAGGTCAGGAAGGCGGAGAGCTGCGGCGACTTCTTCAATGGCGGCAGGTTCAGCAGGGCATCCAGGGCGGCGTGGATGTTCTCGGTCCCGATCGCTTCCCGATCCATCACTCAATCCCGTGGCGCCCCGCTCCGTGGCAGATCCGGGTTGCTCCTGCGATGCGACGTCGTCGCGCTCCCGGACGGCCGAGCATTCGAACGGCGAGCCGGACGCACAACGTCGTCTGATCCGCTACCTATCAGGTCTTACGGCAGACGGTATCAGTGTCAAGTGATGAAAAATTCCCCATTATTGACCTAGCGTCACCACATGGAAGTCATCGAGAGGCTCTCCTTCCACAGGGCGCCGACGTTTATGCCGAATGGATTCCCGAGGGCCGGGGTAAGATGGCGGGATGGCGCGGAGGATATGGTTGCGGAATCATGTCTGCACTGTCACGGGGGCCGCGATCGACGAAAGCCGACATCGGTTTCGGGCATGGTCTTGTTCGGGACGGGCCCCGGTCCCCGAGTCACCCCGCCAGCAGCCGTGCCCCGACCACCGCGGCGGCGGCCCGGTTCTGCACCCCGAGGCTGCGCAGGAGGGCCGCCATGTGGACCTTGACGGTGCCCTCGCCGAGCTGCAGCCGCCGGGCGATCTCCTTGTTCGAGCGCCCCTCGACCAGCAGCGCCAGGACGTCGCGCTGGCGCGGGGTCAGGTCCGGGATGCGGGCCTGGCGCCCGTCGAGGGCGGGCCGCGCCTCGGCCGTCGGGCGCGGGCCTGCGCCGTCGAGCACCGCGAGGGAGGCCGGCACGAAGATCTGGCCGTCCAGGATCATCCCGACGGCCCGGGTCAGCTCGGCCGAGCCGATTCCCTTCGGCACGTAGCCGTGGACGCCGACCTCCAGGGCGGTGAGGATCTTGTTGCGCTCGGTCGAGGCCGAGACCACCGCCACCTTCACCGCCGGGAAGCACTCGCGCACGGCGCTCAGGCTCCCCGGCCCCTCCATCCCGGGCATCGCGAGATCGAACAGCGCCAGGGTCACGGCGCCCCGGCGGGTGGAGAGCTGGTCGAGGGCGGCGTCGAGGGAGCCGGTCTCGACGACCTCGGCGAATCCGAAGCTGCGCGTGAGGATCGCCACCACGGCGAGGCGGAAGAAGTCGTCATCATCCGCGATCAGGGCGACTGGCGGCGTCGGCTGGGTCATACCGTGGCGTCTCTGGAAGCGATCCGTGCCGCAATCCTAGAGCAATTCGGGGTCGCGTGGGTATCCTCCCGCGAGGGAATAACTGGCAATATCAACGACCTATCGCACGGTTCGGTGGTCGCCCGCAGCTCGCGCGACGGCTTCCCGTGCGCGAGCGCACGGTCAAGGCTCGAGCTGGAGCGTGCGGCGCGTCACCGCACTGTCTCCCGGGACTACTATCCTGGGAGATGCGCGCGTTGAAGCGATAGATCGGCTCGCCCCGGCGCGGGAGGCGGGGCAGGGG
>NZ_LABY01000178.1 GCF_001043975.1 Methylobacterium variabile | reverse complement strand
CCCGACCCGCTCGGCCAGCTCCACGTTGGGAATCCGGCCCTCGCGCTGGAGGATCCTGAGGATCTGCCGGTCGACCCGGTCGAGCCCGTCCGTCATTCTCGCTGCCAAAGCCCGGTTTTGCCGCCGATTCTGCGGCCGACCCCGGATATGCGCCATCGAAGCGCGGCGAAAGGCCCTCTAGGCTGAGAATCGTTCAAGCGCCTCGCCCGGACCGCCCCGATGCCCGCCCCGCTCCCCGTGTTCCACGCTCCCTATGCGGCCGACGACGCCGCCCTCGCCCGCTGCTTCCTGGAGCGCGGCGGCCTCACCCCGGAGCGCGAGGCGCGGGTCGATGCGCTGGCCCGCGACCTCGTCGGCGCGATCCGGCAGGAGACCGGGGGCCTCGGCGGCGTCGAGGCGATGCTGCGCGAGTACTCGCTCTCGACCAAGGAGGGCTTGGCCCTGATGGTGCTGGCCGAGGCGCTGCTGCGGGTGCCGGACGCCGCCACCGCCGACCGGCTGATCGAGGACAAGCTGCGCTTCGGCGGCTTCGAGCAGCACGCCACCCGCTCCGACGCCCTCCTGGTGCGCTCCTCGGCCTGGGCGCTCGGCCTCTCGGCCCGGATCATTCAACCCGGCGACACCCCGGAGGGCATCCTGGCGGGCCTCGCCAAGCGCCTCGGCCTGCCCGCCGTGCGCCAGGCCGCCCGCCAGGCGATGCGGGTGATGGGCGGGCACTTCGTGCTCGGCGAGACGATCGAGGCGGCGCTCAAGCGCTCGGCGAGCGGACAGGGCCGGCTCTACCGCTACTCCTTCGACATGCTCGGCGAGGGCGCCCGCACGGCGGAGGATGCCCGCGCCTACGCCGCCTCCTACGCGAGTGCCATCGAGGCGATCGGCCGCGCGGCGGGCAACCGGGCGCTGCCCGACCGGCCGGGCATCTCGGTCAAGCTCTCGGCGCTGCACCCGCGCTACGAGGCCGTCAGCCGCGACCGGGTGATGGCGGAGCTGGTGCCGGTGCTCCTCGGCCTCGCCAGGGCGGCAAAGAGCTACGACCTCAACTTCACAGTCGACGCCGAGGAGGCGGACCGGCTCGAGCTCTCCCTCGAGGTGATCGCCGCGGTGCTCAGCGATCCCTCGCTCGCCGGCTGGGACGGCTTCGGCCTCGCGGTCCAGGCCTATCAGAAGCGCTGTCTTACCGTCATCGACCACGTCGCCGACCTCGCAGCCCGGCTCGACCGGCGCCTGATGGTGCGCCTCGTCAAGGGCGCCTACTGGGACACCGAGGTGAAGCGGGCCCAGGAGCGGGGGCTGCCCGACTACCCCGTCTTCACCCGCAAGAGCATGACCGACCTGAGCTACCTGGCGGCGGCGGAGCGGATGCTCGCCCACCGGCCGCGGCTCTTCCCGCAATTCGCCACCCACAACGCGCTGACCGTCGCGGCCATCGTCGAGCGCGCGGGGCCGGAAGCCGGGACCTACGAGTTCCAGCGCCTGCACGGCATGGGCGAGGCCCTCTACGCGCGCCTCCTCGCCACCGTGCCGGGGGCGGCCTGCCGCACCTACGCGCCGGTCGGCGGCCACCGCGACCTGCTGGCCTACCTGGTGCGGCGGCTGCTCGAGAACGGCGCCAACTCGTCCTTCGTCTCCCAGGCCGCGGACCCGGCGGTGCCGGTCGAGACCCTGCTGCGCCGGCCGGCCGAGAGCGTCGGCAATCCCGACCGGGCCCGGCACCCGCGCCTGCGCCGCCCCGCCGACCTGTTCGCGCCGGAGCGGATCAATTCCGCCGGCGTCGAGTTCGGCGACCGGGCGGCCCTGGAGCGCCTGACCGAGGCGGTGGCCGCCGCCCGCGGACCGGCGGACGCCGCCGCGGTGATCGACGGCGTCGCGAAAGGCGGAGCGCGGCGCGACGTGGTGAGCCCGAGCGACGCCCGCACGGTCGTCGGCACGGTCGCGGAGGCCTCGCCCGAGATTGCCGCCGCGGCGATGGTCGCCGCCCGCAAGGGCGCGGTCGCCTGGGGCCTGCTGCCCGCCGCGCAGCGCGCCGCCGCCCTGGAGCGGGCCGCCGACGCCATGGAGGCGTCCCGCGGACGCTTGATCCACCTGCTCCAGGCCGAGGCCGGCAAGACCCTGGACGACGCGGTGGCGGAGCTGCGCGAGGCGGTGGATTTCTGCCGCTACTACGCGGCTCAAGGAAGGAAGCTCTTCGGCGCGCCCGAAGCCCTGCCGGGCCCGACCGGGGAGAGCAACCGCCTGTCCTTGCGCAGCCGCGGGGTGTTCGTGGCGATCTCGCCGTGGAATTTTCCCCTCGCCATCTTCGTCGGCCAGGTGGCCGCGGCGCTCATGGCCGGCAACGCCGTGGTGGCCAAGCCCGCCGAGCAGACGCCGCTCATCGCCGCGGAGGCCGTGCGCCTGATGCACCGGGCCGGCGTCGCGCCCTCCGCGCTCCAGCTCGTGCCGGGCGACGGCGCGGTCGGGGCGGCGCTCGTGGCGCACCCGCACGTCGCCGGCGTGGTCTTCACCGGCTCGACCGAGGTGGCGCGCCACATCAACCGGGCGCTCGCCGCCAAGGACGGTCCGATCGTGCCGCTGATCGCCGAGACCGGCGGCATCAACGCGATGCTGGTCGACGCCACCGCCCTGCCCGAGCAGGTCGCCGACGACGTGGTGACCTCGGCCTTCCGCTCCGCCGGCCAGCGCTGCTCGGCCCTGCGCCTGCTGCTGGTGCAGGAGGACGTGGCCGACCGGGTCATCGCCATGGTGGCGGGCGCCGCCCGGGAGCTGCGCCTCGGCGATCCCGCCGACCCGGCGACCCATGTCGGCCCGGTGATCGACGCCGAGGCCCGCGCCCGCCTCGACCAGCACGGCGCCGCCATGCGCCGAGCCGCCACGGCCCATTACGTCGGCGAGGTCCCGGGCAAGGGCCACTTCGTGGCGCCGCAGATCTACGAGATCCCCGGCCCCGGTGCCCTGACCGAGGAGGTGTTCGGCCCGATCCTGCACGTCGCCCGCTACCGGGCCTCCGACCTCGACCGGGTGCTCGATCAGATCGAGGCCACCGGCTACGGCCTGACCCTCGGCGTCCATTCCCGCATCGACGCCACGGTGGAGCGGGTGGTGTCGCGCCTCTCCACCGGCAACATCTACGTCAACCGCAACATGATCGGCGCGGTGGTCGGGGTTCAGCCCTTCGGCGGCCACGGCCTCTCCGGCACCGGCCCGAAGGCCGGCGGGCCGCACTACCTCACCCGCTTCGCCACCGAGCAGACCGTGACGATCAACACCGCGGCGGCCGGCGGCGACGCGGCGCTGATCGCGATGGAGGGGTGAGCGGCACAGCGGGTGCGCGCCCGGGCCGGCAGGCGACCGGCTCGGCGCCACAAAGGACGGCACCTCGCGCAGCGGAATGGCACAGCTTCCGCTGCTGACTGGCCGCATCCGGACCAATTTTTATTCCGTTCGGCCGCGTGCGCGAGGACACATCGCGGCGGGAAGCTGCAATCTATATTCCAGTCATCCCAACGGAAGCAGGTCGATCCAGACCAATCTTCCCCCAACAGGAGACTGAATACCATATGAAGACCCGTATCGCCGCCGTCGTCACCGCCCTCGTCCTTGGCGCCGCTCCGATCTCGTCCGCCATGGCATTCAGCGCGAACTCCCCAGCCGGCCCGTTCTGGAGCCAGGATGTCGAGACCACCGGCTCGCTCGGCAACCCGTTCGGCAACGGCACCCGGCCGTTCTACGGCGCCTGCCCGATGAGCTCGGCCTCGGAGGGCAACGCCAACCAGCAGAACTTCCCGGTCAAGCAGTACGGCCAGACCTCGGGCGGGTACCGCTGCTGAGGAACCTGAGATGAGCGAGATGAAGCTCCTGCGCGCCGTGTCCTACGGCATGATCGGTGTCCTGGCCGGCGGCCTCGCCATGACGGTGGTCGGCACCGCAGCGCCCTGATGAACATGTGAGGCTCACCCCGGTGAGGCTCGCCGAGGACCGCCCCACGGGGCGGTCCTTTTCGCGTGATCGATGGGCCGCCCACCGGATGGACCTTCCTCGCGTCCGGGCCGGCACCGTCACCCGAAATACACACCCCCGGCGCAACCGTGAGCATACCCGGAAATCGCCGTAAACCGCCGTCACAGATCGGGCCTCGGCGCGAGGCATTCGTTGGCCCCGGGCCGTGTCATCCGACGCTCGTTCAGGCGGCAAGTTTGGCACTTCGTTAAGCACTCACTTGCATCCTCGCGCCAACACCCTTTCGGAGATCCTCAGCGTGCGCGCTCTGCCCTCTCACGGCCTTCCGCGTCTCGGCGCGGGCGCGGCGCTCGTCGCCGCCCTCTTCGTCTCAGCCCCCGAGGCCCGGGCACGGGACAATGTCGGCGCGGCGATCCTCGGCGGCGCGGCCGCCGGCGTGCTCGGCGGCGTCGCGGCGGGCGCCCTCATCAACGGCGCCCAGGCGGCTCCCCCGCCGCCCCCGGCCTACGTCGTGCCGCCGCCGCGGCGGGTCTACGTCGAGGAGCCCGAGACCGTGATCGTGCGCCCGCGCCGCGGCCCGATCTGCCACTTCGAGCGCCGCAAGGTCTGGCTCGACGACGAATCCTTCACCTACAAGCGCGTCGAGGTCTGCGAGTAATCCTCGCGCGAGACCGTCCCGCACGGCAAGGGCCGGCACCCGGGAACGGGGCCGGCCCTTCTCATGCCCGCACCCCGTCCTTCACCAGGATCCAGTCCTCGATCACCACGGCGTCGAGCCCGGTGGTGGAGAACATCAGGATCGCGTCCTCGGCGGTGTGGAGGATCGGCTTGCCCATCACGTTGAAGCTGGTGTTGAGCAGGATCGGCACCCCGGTCCGCGCGGCGAAGGCGCGGATCAGGGCGGCGTAGGCCGGGTTGCGGTCCTCGGTCACGCTCTGGAGCCGCCCGGTGCCGTCCTCGTGGACGACCGCCGGCACCCGGGCCCGCATCTCCGGCCGCCACACCAGGGTGCGCTCCATGTAGGGGCTGTCCTGGTAGTCCTCGAACCAGTCCGGCCCGGCCTCGGCCAGGATCGAGGGCGCGAAGGGCCGGAACGCCTCGCGGTACTTCACCTTCGCGTTCAGGATCGCCTTGGCGTCGGCCGGCCGCGGGTCGGCCAGGATCGAGCGGTTGCCGAGCGCCCGCGGACCGAACTCCGCCCGCCCCTGGACCCAGCCGACGAGGCCGCCCGCCGCCAGGATGTCGGCGGCGGCCTGCGTCACGCCGTCGTGGCCGAGGCGGCGCAGGCGCGGCTCCCAGCCGACCATGCGCTCCAGCGGCTCGGTCGAGACCCGCGAGCCGAGATAGGGCGTGGCGAGTGCCCCCGGCCCGGTCCAGTCCGGGTTGTCCTCCTGGAAGGCGAGCCAGGCGGCCCCCAGCGCGTTGCCGTCGTCGGCGGGCGCGGACGGAACGTGGAGGCGCTGGAACTCGCAGCGCCCGAGCAGTCGGCCGTTATAGGACGAGTTGAGGGCGCAGCCGCCGGTAACGACGAGGTTCTCGTGGGGCGCGAGCCGCCAGGCCTCGGCGACCAGCACGTCCATCATCTCGGAAAAGACCGCCTGGCCGCAGGCCGAGAGGTCGGCCCAGCCCTCGTCGTCGGCCTCCGCTGGGCGCCGGGCGCGGATCTCGTCGGCCACCGCCTGCACGGTGGCGGCGTCGGAGAATCGCAGGCGGCCGCCCTCGACCCGGTAGAGCCGGCGCAGGAGCGCCATCAGCTCCGGATCGGGCCGGCCATAGGGGGCGAGCCCCATGATCTTCCACTCCTCGCCCTTGGCCTGGTCGAACCCGGCGAGGTCGGTGACGAGGCCGAAGAAGAAGCCGACCGATTCGCGGCCGCGGTGGCGCTTCACCTCCGCCAGGCGCCCCGCCTCCATCCGGTAGATCGCCGAGGCGCCGGTCTCGCCCATGCCGTCGACGACGAGGCAGGTGGCGTCCCGGAACGGCGAGCCCCACAGGCCGTAGGCCGCGTGGGTGAGGTGGTGGGGGTAGCGCCTGAGGCCCGCGATCCGCGAGCGGCCGCCATGGGCCCGGTCGAGGCCGAGCAGGGTGCCGTAGCCGGCCCGGCCCTGGGCGAGGGCGAGCTCGGCGATGAAGGTGCGCTCGGCCCGCTCCGGCACCAGCGAGCGGTTGAGGGCGGGGGAATGGGCCGAGAGGGCGTCGAGCGCGAAGGCGCCCGTGGCGGCCTGGCCCGCGAGGTAGCGGCTGAAATCCGGTCCCCAGCTGGTGGCGACGACGAGCTCGGCCCCGGGCGGCAGGTGGGCCTTGAGCAGGCCCGCCATGCGGGGCGCCGAGTCCGGCTCGCAGTTCGGGGCGCGCTTGTACTGGAGGTAGCGCTCCGTCGCCTCGGCGAAGAGCACCGTGCCGTCCGGGCCGACCAGGGCGAGGGCCGGGTCGTGGAAGGTGGTGGCGAGGCCGAGATAGTAGCGCATCGGGTCCGGGGCTCTGGACCTCGCCCGACGAAGCCGGCACCGGCTCTTCGGACGAGGCGATCGATCGGCGGCGGGAGCGAAGCCCCTGCATCACGCCGCCGATCTAACAGCGCCGGCCCGCGGTGTCAGGCCGGGACTCAGCGTTGCGCCGGCGCATCGGGGGAGCGCCCTCGCTCCGTGCTCCGGGCGGATTTCGGCCGCGGGCGGGTGCCGATATGCTAGCGCTGTCATCGGGGTACGGCCCGTCGGGCCGTCGGACGAACATGAGGCGGCGCTCTCCTCGCGGGGCGGCACGGACAGCACGGTGCGCGACATCCTGACCGCCCTGGCGGGCCTCGTCATCCTGATCCTCGCCGCGGCGCTGGTCGCGCCGCCCTTCGTGCCGTGGGAATCGTACCGCACCGCCTTCGACGCCGCGCTCAGCCGCTCCCTTGGGGTCGAGGCCCGCAGCGACGGCCGCCTCGAAGTCCGCCTCCTGCCCTCGCCACGCCTGCGGATCGACCACCTGGTGGTCTCGACCGGGCGGGACCGGCCCTCCCTCGACGCGCGCTTCGTCAAGGCCGAGATCGCCCTCACCCCGCTCCTCTCCGGGGAGATCCGCTTCACCGAGACCCGCATCGGCCGCGGCGAGGTCACCCTGCCGATGACCGAGGCCGGCAGCTTCCTGCGCCCGCCGGGCCGCGCCGAGGGCGGGGATTTCCCGGGGCGCGAGCTGGCGGTGGAGGACCTGCGGGTGGCGCAGCTCCTCCTCACCACCCGGGTGGCGGCGACCGGGCGCACCGACCAGGTCTATGCCGAGAACGTGCGGCTCTCCGCGCCGCGCCTCGCCGGCCCCTGGCGGGCCGAGGGCAGCGTCGAGGCGGTGCCGTTCCGCCTCACCACCGGCGCCCCGGGCCCGGACGGGGCGGTGCCGGTGAAGCTCGGCGCCGGCGGCGACACGGTGCCGCGCCTCGATCTCGACGCCAGGGTGTCCGTCGCGTCGGACCCGGAGGGAGGCGGGGTGCCGGAGGCCGGCGGCACGGTCCGCCTGGTGGTGGGACCGCCGGCCCAGGTCGCCGGGCCCGGCCTGCCGTTCTCGCTCCAGGGCGGGTTCAAGGCGCGGGGCCGCCTCGCCACCCTCGACGGGCTCAGCGTCGAGGTGCCGGGCGAGGCGCCCCTGCGGTTCTCCGGCCGCGGCACCCTCGACCTCGCGGCGGCGCGGGCGTCCCTGAGCCTCGAGGCCCGCCGCCTCGACCTCGACGCGTTCCTGATGAGCGCCGCCGGTCAGGCGCTGCTGAGCCGGGGCCTCGGCACCGGGCCGCTGCCCGGCACCCTCGCCCTCGACGTCGCGGTCGACAGCCTGGTGCTCGCCCGGGAGGAGTGGAGCGGCGCCGGCCTCGGGGCCGTGCTGCGGCCCTCCGGCGCCGTGTCCCTGCGCCGGCTGGGCGGCACGGCCGCGGGCGGCCTGCGGCTGGGGCTCACCGGCGACGTGACGCCGAGCGGCGGCTTCTCGGGCCACGCCGCCATCGACGCCCCGGCCTCGGAGCGGCTCGCCCGCCTGATCGACCGCCTCGGCCTCGGCGGCCCGCTGCTCGGCCTCCTCGACGGCCGGCCGTTCTCCGCCGAGGCCGACGTGGCGGCGGCCCTGCCGGTGCTCTCCCTGCGCAACGCCCGCCTGGCGCTCGGGGCCGCGAAGGTCACCGGCAGCGCCCGCTACAGCCCGGCGGGGCCGGACGTCCCGCGCCCGCGCTTCGACGCCCAGATCATCGCCGACGGGCTCGACGTCGCCGAGCTGCCACCGATGCGCGGCGCGGTCGCGGCCCTGCAGGGCCACGATGTCGGGCTGACCCTCCTCGCCCGCGACCTGCGCTACGGCCCGACCGGCACCCGCACCGGCGAGATCGCCGCCAGCCTGCAATCCGAGGGCGCAGCCCTGCGCCTCGACAGCCTGGAGGTGCGCGACCTCGCCGGGGCCCAGGCCAGCCTCTCGGGCCGGATCGGCGCCGACGGCGCCGGGCGCATCGCCGGGCGGGTGAGCGCCCCGGTGGCCGCGCCGCTGATCGACCTCGTGTCCCGGACCTTCGTGGACGAGGCGCGGGTGCTGCCGGCCTTCCTGCGCGACGGCCCGGTCGCCCTCGACGTGACGCTGGAGCGGGAGCCGGGCGCGACGGAGGACGGCCGGCTGCGCGGCCATGCCCGCGGCAGCACCGCCGGCGGCCGCCTCGGCCTGTCCCTCGCCGCCCGGGCCGGGCGGCTCGACAGCCTGGACGCCCGCCTCGACGGCGTGACCTCCGGCCGCTGGCTCGGCCGGCCGGACGATTCGAGCCTGGCGGCACCGGCGAGCCTGCGCCTCGGCGGGCGCCGGGCGGAGGCGAACGGTCCCCTGAGCCTGACCCTGGAGGCCGAGATCGCCGGGGCGGCCATCGGCACCACCCGGCCGCTGCTCCTGCCCGCGGCGGGAGGCCCGCTCCAGGACGGCGCGCTGACGCTGGCCTCCCCCGACCTGCGGCCGCTCGCCGGCCTCCTCGGCCGCGCCGCCATCCCGCCGGAGCCGGTGCCGGCGCGGCTGACCCTCGGCTTCGGCCGCACCGGCGAGGCGCCCCGCCTCGCCGTGGCCGGCACGGTGGCGGGATCCGGGATCGACGCGACCCTGACCCGGAATGCGGGCGGCGACGTCGCCGGCACCGTCGCCCTTGAGCGCCTCGCCCTGCCCTGGCTCGCCGACGCGCTGGTGCTGAACTCCGGCGCGGCCCCGGCCTCCGGGACGGCCGGGGCCTGGGCCGCCGCCCGCTTCGGCCCGCCCCCGGCACTGCCGGCCACCGGGCACGTGACCCTGACGGCGCGGCGGCTCGAGCTCGGCCGCGGCCTCGCGGCGGAATGGGCGCGCTTCGGCCTCGGCCTCGGCCCCGACGGCCTCGCGATCCGCGACTTCGAGGCCGGCCTCGCGGGCGGGCGCCTCGCCGGCAGCGCCACCCTGGCGCGCCAGGGCGCCCAGGCGACGCTGGCGGTGGAGGGCAGCCTGACGGCGGCCGCGCTCCCGGCGCTGACCGGCGGCGACGCCGTGCGGGGCCAAGTCTCCTTGCGCCTGCGCCTCGGCGCGGCGGGCGACAGCCCGGCTGCCCTCGTCGGCAACCTCGCGGGCAGCGGCAACCTGGAGCTCGCCGGCCTGAGCCTGCGCGACCTCGACCCGGCCGCGGTGCAGCGGGCCCTCGGCCGGCTGCTCGCGGAGGAGGACCCGCTGCGGGCCGGCCGCGTCGAGCGGGTGGTGTCGGAGGAGTTCGATCGCGGATCGCTGGTGCTGGCCGGGCCGGTCTCCGTGCCGGCCTCGATGGTCGGCGGGGTGCTGCGCACCGGCACCCTCTCCCTCGACCTCGGCCCCGCTTCCTGGTCCGGCCTGGTGCAGGTGGACGCCAAGTCCTGGCGCCTCGACGCACGCGGCACCCTGACCGCGACGGTGACGCCCCGGACCTGGACGGCGCCGGCCCCGACCCTCGGCCTGGCGCTCGCCGGCTCCCTCGCCCGGCCGCAGCGGGACCTCGACCTGGTCCCGCTCAGCAACCTGCTGGCCGCGGTGGTGCTCCAGCGCGAGCTCGACAAGATCGAGACCATCGAGGCCGACCGCAACGAACTCGCCCGGCGCCGCAGCCGTCTGGAGATGGACCGCGCCCGCGCCGCCGAGGAGGCGCGGCAGGCCAGGCAGCGGGCCGAGGACGCCGCCAGGGCCGCTGAAGCGGCCCGCGCGGCGGAGGCGGCTCGCGCCGCGGAAGCCACGCGTGCGGCAGAAGCAGCGCGTGCGACGGAGGCGGCCCGCGCTGCCGAAGCGGCCCGTGCCGCGGAGGCCGCCCGGGCGGCGGAAGAGGCGCGCGCTGCGGAAGACACGCGCCGGAGGGCCGAGGAGGAGGCGGCGCATCGCAAGGGCGCCGGGGCGCCCGAGACGGACAACCCGTAGGCGCCGGCTCCCGGCACAGGCACCGGCCGCCCTGCCGGGGCTCCGCGGCGGATCCTCCGGGGTCAGGCACTCCTCGGAAACGGCACCACCGTCCCGTCGCCGGCCGTCCCGCGCAGCACCGCCTCGATCATCCGGGCGAGCGCCGCCTGGTCGTAGGGCTTGGCGAGCCGCGGCAGGCTCGCGGCCTCGTCGGGGCCGAGATCGGCGTAGCCCGTGGCCAGGATCACCTTGAGGCCGGGCCGCTCGGCCGCGATGCGGGCGGCGAGCTGGAGCCCGGTCATCTCCGGCATGGCGTGGTCGGTGAGCACGAGGTCGAGGGTGCGCGCCCGGCGCATCAACTCGAGGGCCTCCGGGCCGGAGCGGGCCTCGATCACCCGGTGGCCGAGATCCTCCAGCATCGCGGCGCTGTTCTCGAGCACCAGGGGGTCGTCGTCGACGATGAGGACGACCTGGGAGGTCAGGGCGTGGGACGCGGCGGGGCGGCGGGCCGGCAGCGCCTCGGTCCCGGCGCCCGCGGCCGACGGCGCCGCGACCGGCAGCCAGATCTCCGCCGTGGTGCCGGCCCCCGGCCGGCTGAGCAGCACCAGGCGGCCGTGGGACTGCGCCGCGAGGCCGTGCACCATCGAGAGGCCGAGGCCCGTGCCCTTCCCGACGCCCTTGGTGGTGAAGAACGGCTCCTGCGCCCGGGCGAGGGTCGCCGCGTCCATGCCGGTGCCGGTGTCGGTCACCGACAGGCAGAGCATCGGGCCGGCCTCGCCGGGCTCCCCCTCGCCCGCACGGGCCGCGATGGTGACGGTGCCGCCCTCCGGCATCGCGTCCCGGGCGTTGACCACGAGGTTGAGGAGCGCGAGCTCGAGCTGGTGGGCGTCCACCAGGGCCGGCGGCAACCCCGGGGGAAAGCGCGTCTCGATCCGCACGCTCGGGCCGATCGAGCGCTGCAGCAGGTCGGTCATGTCGCGCACCAGGCGCGACAGGTCGACGGGCTCGGGCTTGAGCTCCTGGCGCCGGGCGAAGGCGAGCATGCGCTGGGTCAGGGCGGCCCCGCGCTCCGCGCCCTGCACGGCGTTGTCGAGCAGGCGCAGCAGGCGCGGATCGTCGGGCAGGCGCTTGCGCAGGAGCTCCAGGCTGCCGAGCACCGCCATCAGGAGGTTGTTGAAGTCGTGGGCGACGCCACCGGTGAGCTGGCCCACCGCCTCCATCTTCTGGGCCTGGGCGAGGGCGGCCTGCGCCTGCTCCAGGGCCTCCTGCGCCTGCTTGCGCTCGGTGATGTCGCGGGTGACCTTGGCGAAGCCGACCAGCGTTCCGTCCTCGCCGATGATCGGGTCGATGACGACGCTGGCCCAGAACCGGGTGCCGTCCCGGCGCACGCGCCAGCCCTCGGCCTCGAACTTGCCGCTGCCGGCGGCGGTGGCGAGCGCCCGGGCCGGCACGCCCTGCCGCTGGTCCTCCTCGGTGTAGAAGCGCGAGAAGTGCCGGCCGATGATCTCGTCGGCCTCGTAGCCCTTGATGCGGCGGGCGCCGGCGTTCCAGTTCGCCACCACGCCGTCGCGGTCGAGCATGAAGATCGCGTAGTCGGTCACGCTCTGGAGCAGCAGGCGGTAGCGCTCCTCGCTGGCGCGGAGCGCCGCTGATTCGCGGGCGGCGCGCTGCGAGAAGCGGCGGTCGATGGTGGCGGCCGAGAGCGCGAGGGCGAGGACCAGGAAGGTCACCGCCGTGATCCCGGCGGCGAGGCGGACCTGGTCGAAGCCCGCCGCCACGCTCGCCTGCGCCGCGTCGCCCGGGTGGAGGAAGGACACGCCCTGCATGGCGGCGTAGTGCATGCCCGCGATGGCGAGGCCCATGATCCCGGAGGCCGCGACCCGCAGGCCGAGCCCGCTCTCGCGCACCGCGAGCCAGACCGCCACGGTGGCGGCCCCGACAGCGATCAGCACCGAGACGGCGACCCAGGCCGGGTCGTAGCGCAGGCCGGCCGGCAGGCGCATCGCCGCCATGCCGGTATAGTGCATCGAGACGATGCCGAGCCCGGTCACGAGGCCCGCCAGGGCGATCGCCCCCGGTCCCGCGCCCCGCTGCTGGGCGATGGCGAGGCCCGCCGCCGTCACCACGACGGGCAGGAAGAGGGAGAGGAGCGTCAGCCCGACGCCGTAGGTGATCTCGATCCCCGGCAGGCGGAAGGCCAGCATCGCCACGAAGTGCATCGACCAGACGCCGCCGCCGAGGACCAGCGCGGCGGTCACCAGCCAGGCCCGCCGCGGCCAGCCGGCAGCGGCCTTCATCCGGCTGGCGAGGTCCAGCGAGACGTAGGAGGCCAGTATGGCGATCGCGATCGAGAGCGCGACGAGGACGGGATCGTGAACGCCGGCATGCTCCATCAGGCACCTTGGGACTCGCGCGGACGGCCGCCGGGATGGGACCACCCATCCCCGGCTCGGCCGAGCCGGGGAGCTTCGAACCTCATGTCATAGCGCAGGTCGCCGGGCCGTGCGATGCACGAAACCGGAGTTGCACAATCTCATATGATCGTCTTCAGGTTGCGATTCTCACCAGGTCGTGGGCTTCGGGTTGCGCTCGTCGAAGCCCTTCTGGTGCCAGTAGGGATAGATCGGCGTCTCCTGGCTCGCGGCGTCGAGGCGGGCGATCTGCTGGGGGTCGAGGGACCAGCCCACCGCGCCGAGATTCTGCTTGAGCTGCTCCTCGTTGCGGGCGCCGACCACGATGTTGGCCACGGTCGGGCGGCTGAGCAGCCAGTTGAGGGCGACCTGCGCCACGCTCCGCCCGGTCTCCGCCGCCACCACGTCGAGGACGTCGACGACCCGGAACAGCGCCTCGTCGGACACGGGCGGACCGCCCTCGGCGCCACCGGCGGCGATGCGCCCGCTGGCATTCGCGCCGCGCCGGATCTTGCCGGTGAGGCGGCCCCAGCCGAGCGGGCTCCAGACCATCAGGGCGACGCCCTGGTCGAGGCCGAGCGGCATCAGCTCCCACTCGTAGTGCCGGCCGACCAGCGAGTAGTAGCCCTGGTAGGCGACGTAGCGGGCGAGCCCGTAGCGCTCGGAGGTGCCGAGCGCCTTCATCAGCTGCCAGCCGGAGAAGTTCGAGGCGCCGATGTAGCCGATCTTGCCCGCCCGCACGAGGTCGTCGAGGGCCCGCAGGGTCTCGTCGACGGGGGTGAGCGCGTCGAAGCCGTGCATGAAGTAGACGTCGATGTGGTCGGTGCCGAGCCGGCGCAGGCTCGCCTCGCAGGCGCGCACCAGGTGGTAGCGCGACGAGCCCTTGTCGTTCGGGCCCTCGCCCATCGGGAAGGTCGCCTTCGTGGAGATCAGCGCCCGGTCGCGCTTGCCCTTGAGCGCCTGGCCCAGGATCTCCTCCGAGGCGCCCTGCGAGTAGATGTCGGCGGTGTCGAAGAAGTTGACCCCCGCGTCGAGGCAGAGGTCGACCATCCGGCTCGCCTCCGCGACGTCGGTCTGCCCCCAGCGCTGGAAGAACTCGTTGTTGCCGCCGAAGGTGCCGGTGCCGAGGCTCAGGACCGGAACCTTGAGGCCGGACCGCCCGAACTGCCGATACTCCATGCTCGATCCCTCATCCGTTGGCCGGGCGGCAAGGCTGCGCTCCCGGGCTGCCGCGGAACGGGGATGTCTTAGGTTCCGAAACCGGCCGGACAACCCGGCCCGGCGCCGGGCCGGCCCGCGCCCGACGCCTTGACCCGGCGGGAGGCCGGCCACCGATCTCGGGCCTGCCCGAGATCGGGAGCGTCGGTCCCGGGCCTGCCCGAGGCCGGCGTCGATGCGCCGGCATCCCGGGCGGGCGGCATCAGGCCGCCTGCCGCAGGTCTGGCCCGGCGAGCACCACCCGGTCCCGCCCCTGGGCCTTGGCCTGGTAGAGCGCCCGGTCGGCGAGGCCGAGCAGGGCCTCGAAGTCGCCGCGGCCCCGGGCGACGCCGACACTGACCGTGACCGCGAGGCTCGGGAGCAGGTCCGGCCGCATCGCGCCGACGGCGAGCCGCACGGTCTCGGCGACGGCCTGGGCCTGCGCCGCGCCGGCGCCCGGCAGGACGCAGGCGAACTCCTCGCCGCCGAGGCGCCCGAGCACCGCCTCCTCGGGCAGGACCTGGCGCGCGGCGGCGCAGAAGCCGACCAGCACCGCGTCGCCGACGGCGTGCCCGAAGGTGTCGTTGACCCGCTTGAAGTGATCGAGGTCGAACAGCAGCAGGCAGGCCGGTCCCGCCGCGAGGTCGCGGCGCGCCCGCGCGACGAGGGCTCGGCGGTTGGCGACACCGGTGAGCGGGTCGGTCTCGGCGGCGCGGCGCTGCTCGGCCTCGAGCCGCTCCTTGGCGAGCGCCATGAACAGCACCGAGACCGCCACCGTGTAGAGCAGCGCGACGAAGCAGAGGACCGCCACCCAGAAGGTCTGGGTCGGGCTGCCGACCGGCGGCGACGGCAGGGCCAGGGTGGCGGGCACCCGGGCCCAGCACAGCAGCGCCTCGCTGGCGAGCAGGATCGCCGCCGGGCCCCGGGACGGCAGCACCTCGCCGCGGTGGTGCCACAGGGTGCGGGCGGCGAGCGCGCAGTACAGGCCGGCGACCGTCGAGGAGAGGATCACCCGGGCGCCGAGGGAGGCGTAGAACGGCGGCACCAAGCAGGCGGCGAGCCAGAGGAGCGCGCCCGCGCCGACCCGGGCGGGCGAGACGCGCATCCCCTGGAACGAGCGGGCGCCGGCCCAGATCAGCCCGAAGGCCGCCAGCATCACCGCGTTGGCGAGCCCGATCGAGATCCAGTCCGGGATGATGCCGCGCAGGCCGAACAAAGCCGCCGCGAGGGCGCCGATGATCTGGGCGGCGCCGAGGAAACCGAGGGCGCGGGTCTGCCGGTCCTGGCTCCAGGAGAGGAGGAACAGCGCCCCCATGATGACCGTCACGAAGACCGTCACGGTCACCAGGGTCGGCGCATCCAGATTCATCCCCGTGGTTCCCCCGGCGCCGCTTCGATGGCGCACCTTAGCACGGCAGCCTGACCGAAAACTGTTCAATGATCGCTGCGGCACCCCCAAACGGGTGACGCCGCAGGAAAATGTCCGGTCGCGGCTAAGCGGCCAGCCGGCGGAAGCGCCACGCCACCTGGGTGCCGTCGCTGGCGGTGAGGTGGAGCACGATCTGCTCGGTGCGGCGGGCGCCGTGGAGGGCGGCGAAGAACACGCTCTCCTCGATCACCGGATCGATCTCGTCGGCCTCGAACAGCCAGGGCGCGCCGGCGCCGACGAGCCGCACGCCCCGCCCGACCCGGCTCGCCCGCACGGTGGGGTGGAGGTGGAAGCGGATCGCCGCCTCGACGGGGCCGCGGCGGGCGGCGGGATCCCGGTGCCCGGCGTCGCGCACGAAGCCGTCGTGCCCCTCCAGCAGGGCGCCGTCCGGGTGCAGGCGCCAGCGCCGCTCGTGGCGCAGGCCCAGGGTCGGGGCGTATCCGTCGTGCCGGGCGGCGAGCACGCTGGCGCCGGCCGCGTCGCTGCCGCGCTCCACCGTGACCTCGGCGGGCCCGCGCACGACGATCGGCCCCATCCGGCGCTTCAGCCAGGACGCCAGGGGGTGGATCAGGCCCGGCTGCGGCAGGGCGAGGAAGCGGCAGGACGAGCTGTCGGCCAGGCAGGCGGTGGAATGGGCCGCGGTGGTGCGGGCGAGCTCCCGCATCTCCTCGCCCGTGGCCGGCATGCCGCAATTCACCACCAGCCGCTGCGGCCCGCAGGACAGCTCGAACGACAGGCAGCCGGCCCCGGCCGCGGCCGAGTAGGCCGGCGGCGGGGCCGGGCCGATATCGGCCACCACCAGGGTGCCGCCCCCGCCTTCGAGGCGGGCGTAGCCGGAATGCGGCGCGTGCATCAGCGGCTGGGCCAGGGCGCCGTCGTAGATCAGCAGGGTGGCGAGCTGGTCGGCGGCGGTCGCCCCCATCCCGTTGTGGTGGCCCAGCGAGGCGTCGCCGTGGCGCAGCAGGCGCAGCAGCGGCAGCATCCGGTCGATGGCATTGAGCAGCGCCTCCGGCGGGGCGATGTCGCGGCTCAGGAAGCTCTGGCGCAGGGGCAGGAGGTCGAGGAGCAGGTCCTTGGCGAAGCCCGGGTCGCGGCTGCGGTGGCCGCCGTCGGGGAGGATCTGGCGGGTCAGCTCCCGGTGGAGCAGCCGCGTGCCCCGGCGCAGCACCGGCTCGAACCCCTCGCAGCACAGGCCCGCATAGGCGAGGGCCACCGCGGCGGCGAGGCGGTCGCGGGGCAGGACGCCGCGGCGCAGGGCCCGGTCGAGGGTGCGGGTGCAGCGCCCGATCAGCTTCAGGAAGGCCTGGTAGAAGGCGTGGTCGGCCCCCTCCAGCACCAGCGGCGACTGGCACAGGAGCGAGATCAGCCGCCGCGCCACCACGGCGGGGCGCTGCGCCAGGGCCTGGTCGCCGCGCCCGGCCATGAAGTCCTGCACGAAGGCGCGGGCGTTGGAGCGCGACAGCGCGCTCTCGGCGGCGCGCAGGTGGCGCAGCCAGCCGAAGCCGTAGAGGTCCTCGCCCCACTGCACCGAGGGCGGCGCGAAGTCGAACGGCGAGCGCCCGCCGGTGGCGAGGGCCCGGCCGGCGAAGACGAACAGCCCGGCATAGATGTCGGCCGCGATGGTGGCGTCGCTGGTGCGCAGGTCCTGCGGCGCGATCACCAGGCCGGTCGGCCGCAGGCGGGCGAGCGCCGAGGGGCGCGACGTGGCCCGGACGGCGGCGGCGCGCAAGCTGCGCCCCGCCTCGTGCCCGACGAGCCGGTAGAATCGCCAGCGGTCAGGCCCCCAACCCACGCCACCTCCTGCCCGGCCCGCGAAACCCGGCCGCCCGCGTCGCGACGCGGATCCCGTCCTCGCTCAGGCGCCGCGCGGGCGTGCGGCACGCTCCCCGGAGGCAACCTCCCGGGCGGCGTGCCGGCCGTCGCCCGCAGGCGGCCACTCTCGTCAAGGAATGGTCAAGGATCATCGCGCGGTCAAACCGCCGGCCGGCCCTGTGAACAGGTTCCGCGCCCCGCTCATGCCCCTGCGCGCTCCAGCCGGACCGCATAGAAGCCGTCGAGGCCGCCGCGCCCGCCCTCGTCGGGCCAGTGCGACGGCAGGGTGCGCAGGTCGCCGGCGGCGGTGACGAGGGCCGCGTCGCCGACCTCGTCGGGCGAGATCGCCCGGCGGGCGAAGTCCGGGTGGCGGGCGAGGAACGAAGCGGCTTGGGCCTCGCCCTCCTCCGGCTCGAGCGAGCAGGTGCAGTAGACGAGGCGCCCGCCCGGACGCACGAGGCGCGCCGCCTTGTCGAGGAGCCGGTGCTGAAGGGCGGTGAGGCGGGGAAGGTCGCCCTCGCGCTTCGCCCAGGCCACGTCCGGGTGGCGCCGCACCGTGCCGGTGGCGCTGCACGGCGCGTCGAGCAGCACCGCGTCGAAGGTCTCGTCGTCCGGCAGCGCCAAGGCGTCGGCGGCCCGGATCTCGGCCGAGAGGCCGAGGCGGGACAGGTTGGCCTCGAGGCGGCGCAGGCGCGGGGCCGAGCGGTCGACTGCCAGCACCTGGGCGCCGGCGGCGGCGAGCTGGGCGGTCTTGCCACCCGGCGCCGCGCAGATGTCGGCCACCCGCTCGCCGGGCCGCGCCGCGAGGAGGTGGGCCGGCAGGGCCGCGGCGGCGTCCTGCACCCACCAGGCGCCGTCCGCGAAGCCCGGCAGCTCGGGTACCGGCGTGCGCGCATCGTCGAGGCGCAGGCTCAAGGATCCCGGCAGGCGCCGGCCGTCGAGCCCCTCGGGGATCGGCGCGCCGGGGCGCAGGGTGAGGTCGAGCCCCGCCCCGCGGGCGTTGGCGGCCGCGATGGCGCGGGCGGTCTCCTCGCCGTAGGCCGCGATCCAGCGGGCGGCGAGCCAGCCCGGCGTGTTGAGGCGGAGCGGCTCGGCGTCGCCCTCGCGGCGGATCGCGTCGCGCTCGCGGGCGATCCGGCGCAGCACCGCGTTGGCGAGGCCGGCGAGGTGCTGCAGGCCGGGCTCGGCCTTGGCGAGGCGCACCGCGAGGTCGACGGCGGCGTGGTCCTGGACGTTGAGGTAGAGGATCTGCGCCGCACCGGTGGCGAGCAGCGCGACGAGGCCGGGCTGGTCCTCCGGCAGGCCCTTGGCGAGGCGCTGGTGCAGGGCGTGGCGGATCACCCCGAGGTGCCGGAACGTCGTCGTGGCGATGGCGCGGGCGAGGCCCGCATCCTGCGGCGGCAGCGCGGCGCGGTGGGCCGCCGGCTCCATCACGTCCTCGAGCGCCGTGCCGCGGTTCTTGCCGATGAGATCCGCCACGGTCTCCCAGGCGAGGCGCCGCGCCGGCAAGCCGGCGACCTCGGTGCGCTGTCCGTCCATCCTCACTCCACTGCGCCCGCGGGCCGCGAGCCCGTTGCCGGGCCGTGACCTTGACGCTGCCTCTTCCGCCCTCCACCTCGGGGACGTCATCCGCTCGAGCCGGGGTGGCATCCGGCCGCCCGAGATGCAAGCGTCAACAGAGCCGATCCTTCGAGAGAGCCGACCGATGAGCGAGAGCGAGGCCACACCCCGCAAGCCCCTGTCGCCCGAGGCGCAGCGCGCCCTCGCCGAGGCCGAGGCGCGCCGGGCCGCGATCGACGCCCGGGCCGAGGAGATCCGGCGCGAGCGCGAGATCAACGGGCGCGGCGGCCTCGAGCCGGTGCGCTACGACGACTGGGAAGTGAAGGGCCTGGCGACGGATTTCTGAGGGGAGAGCGGCATGGGTTTGCTCGACGGCCTGCTCGGCCACGGCAGCGACGCGGCGCCGGAGGCGGTGGCCCAGGAACTCGACGGGATGCTGGTGCCGGGCGAGACCGTGCAGGTGGCGTTCCGGGTGATCCGCGACCTGATGGTCTTCACCGACCGCCGGCTGATCCTGGTCGACAAGCAGGGCGTGACCGGCCGGAAGGTCTCGTACCTCACCGTGCCCTACCGGGCGATCACCTCGTTCTCGATCGAGAACGCCGGCAACTTCGACCTCGATTCGGAGCTGACGATCTGGGTCTCGGGCCGGCCCGACCCGATCGCCCGCACGCTCAAGCGCGGGGCCGACATCCGCGGCATCCAGCGGGCCATCGCCGCCTCCCTGCGGTGACGCCGTCGTCCCGCCGGTGACGCGGGGAACGCCGCTCGCCGGCTCCCGTTGGGGTCGCGAGATCCCTTACTGGAGCAGGACGATGGGCGACACGACGATCAAGAAGGTGTCCGGCGGGCATTCGCCGCAGGGGCCCGACGGCCAGCGCTACCTCGCCTCCGGCAAGCACGTGGCGATGCGGCTGTGGGTGGACGAGCCGCCCACCGACGACAAGCCCAGCGCCGCCCGCGACTACGAGACCGTCGGCTACGTCATCGCGGGCCGGGCCGAGCTGCTGGTCGAGGGCCAGACCGTGCGGCTGGAGCCGGGCGATTCCTGGCTGGTCCCGGCCGGGGCGCAGCACACCTATCGCATCCTCGAGACCTTCACCGCCGTGGAGGCGACCTCGCCGCCCGCGCAGGTGCACGGGCGCGAGGGCTGAGGCCGCCTCAGCGCGTCACCACCACCGTGGCGCCGACCTGGACGCGGCCGTACAGGTCGGCCACGTCCTGGTTGTACATCCGGATGCAGCCATAGGACGCGAAGGTCCCGATCGAGCCCGGCCGGTTGGTGCCGTGGATCGCGTACTCGCCCCGGTCGAGGGTGAGGGCCGCGACGCCCATCGGGTTGCTGGGCGAGCCGCCGGCGATCACGTCCGGCAGGCGGGGATTGTCCCGCTTCACCTCGGCGGGCGGCGACCAGGCCGGCCGCAGGTATTTCCCGTCGATGCGGGCGTAGCCGGTCCACTGCTTGCCGGCCCGGCCGACCGCGACGGGGTAGCGGATCGCCGTCCCGTCGCCGTTGACGAAGTACAGCCGCCGCTCGGCGGTGCGCACCACCACCGTGCCGGGCTCGGCCGCGGCGTCGAAGGCGACCAGTTCCCGCGCCGCCGCCGGCGCGGCCGTCAGCATTGCCGCAGCAAGCGCCGCCGCGGCCCATCCACTCTGCCTGTGCATCCCTGCGGTCCTCGAAGCGTGACCTTTTGAGCAGAGCGATAATCCGCCCGGAAACCTGTCGTTCCGGTTGGCAAAGATGCTTGCTGGCGGGTGAAGGGCGGGGTGGCGCGCGGGAGCGTTAAGGAGCGGTTGCGCGCCGATGCGGAAGTCGGCGCCAGGGGCGTCGCCGGGGAGCGCCCTCCCCTCTCCCGGGCGGCGGAGGCCGCACGCCCGGGAGAGGGCGGGAGACGTCTCACACCACCCGAAGCGGCTTCTCCAGCACCCGCAGCACCTGCGCGAGGTCGTGGCCGCGCTTCAGGATCCGGCCGGTCTCGGCGATCACCGCGTAGGCGCCCTGGCGGCGGGCGAGGCGGGGATCCTTCTCGATGCGGTAGAGGGGCCGCTCGGAGGTGCGGCGGTGGATCGAGAACACCGCCTTCTCGCGGGTGAAATCCATCGTGTAGTCCCGCCACTCGCCCTCGGCGACCATGCGGCCGTAGAGGTTCAGGATGAGGCGCAGCTCGTCGCGATGGAATGACACCTGCGGCGGGGCGGCGCGCGGGAAAGGCACCACGTGGGCCCCGGCGCCGGCGGTCCAGCTCTCGGCCGTCTCTCCCTCGCTCATCGCGTCTCCTGACTGTCGGGGTGATTCGCGCTTCCGGACGGGGCGCGGCGCGGGACGCCGGGGCGGCCCGTCAGGACCATGATGGGATCCCGCAAACGGCCTCGCAAGGGTTGCGCCGGGGCGACAGGTTACCGGTATCGCATCGTAACGAATCGGAAACGCGCGGGATCGGCGGCCTTCGCCCACAAACCGCCGTAATCGCGCCGCGCGCCGGCCTTGATGCGCGCGTAGAGGAGAAGGGACCTCTCGGCCCGTTCCGCCGGCCCCTCCGGTTCCCAGCCCCCCAGCCCCCGCGATGCCGGCGGGACGGGCCTCCTCCAGAGGTTTCGAGACCCACACTTCAGGGCCGCCTCCTCGGAGCGCGGTCCCTTTTTTGAGCCGGCCGGGGGCCGCTACGGCTGCGACCACATCTGCGCGGTGAGCGCGCGGGTGCGGTTGATCCGGATCTCGTCGAGCGTCCAGAACCCGATCACCAGGGCTCCGGCCAGGAAGGCGATCGGGTAGGCGAGCGCCAGGAAGCGGTTCTGCCGCGGCGGGGTGGTCATGCATCCTCCTCGTTCCGGGCGGCGCGGGCCGCCCTGGCCCGGGGAACGCGCGCGGCGCCCCTCCGGTGCCGGCGGGGCCGCGTCAGCCGGCCAGGGGCGCGAAGAAGCAGAAGACGTAGCTGCCGCGGTGGCACCAGTGGAAGCGCCCGTCCTGGCTCGGCCGCACCTTCGCCATCGGCACGAAGATCCCATGCGTCTGGTAGCCGCCCGGCACCTCGACGGCGTCGGAGATCGGCTCGCAATCCTGGTCCGAGCAGCACTCGTAAGGGTACCAGGAATGCGTCGGCTGAACGAGGGAGAGCGCGGCAACGGCGAGGGCGACCTTCATGGGCGGCGTACCTCCTGCGGTTGAATCCGGGCCGAAGGGACACCGGATCTCGGGAGCGGCATGCGGCGTGCCAAGCGTGAGCGCGTCATCGCGGCGCAGGCCTTCCTCCTGTCCGGGGACGGGCGCGTCGCCGCACTTCGTTGACGGCGATCGTCTCGCGCTGCGATCCAGGCAGAAACCCCAGGTTGTCTGCGGCGGGTGGGCCGGCATTTGCGAATGTTAGGATTTCTCAATGTTAGGATTTCTCAACGAGCCGGGCCGCACAACCGGATGATGCGCCCGTTCGATGCCCGCCACGCCGCCCGCTATCCCGTCCTCATCGGTTGCGACGAGGTCGGCCGCGGCGCCCTGTGCGGGCCGGTGATCGTGGCGGCGGTGCATTTCGACCCCGTCGCCCTGCCGGGCGACCTGCTCGAGGCCCTCGACGACAGCAAGCGCCTCGACGCCGCCACCCGCGAGCGCCTGGCCCCGCGGATCGAGGCCACGGCGCGTGTGGCGCTGGCGGGCGCCTCGCGGGCGCTGATCGACCGGATCAACGTGCGCGCCGCCACCCTCGACGCGATGCGGCGGGCGGTCGGGCGGCTCGGGATCGCCGCGGAGGTGGCGGTGGACGGGCGCGACGTGCCCCCCGGCCTGCCCCTGCCCTGCCGGGCCCTCGTCGGCGGCGACCGGCTGGTGCCCCAGATCGCCGCCGCCTCGATCGTCGCCAAGGTGGTGCGCGACCGGCTGATGCGGACGCTCGCCCGGCGTCACCCGGCCTATGCCTGGGAGCGCAACGTCGGCTACGGGACGGCGGCCCACCGGGCCGCCATGCTGGAGCAGGGCCTCACCCGGCATCATCGCCTGAGCTTCCGCTCCCGCGCCTCGTGACGGCGCGCATGCGCGCGCCGCGCTTCCGCTCGGCGCCCGGACCGTCGTAAGCTCCCGCGATGCAGCGCGCACGGGCCGAACGGCCGGCGCCGCCAGGGAGGAGATGCCGCGTGAGCACGATGAGCCGCCGGAGGGCTGCCCGATGATGACGCCGATGTCGCGCCGGGTGATGAACCTCGCCCATGCCCTCACCCAGGCCGCCGCGCGCCATCCCGGCCGCCCCGCCATCGTCTGGGGCGAGCGGCGCTGGAGCTGGGCCGAGTTCGACGCCCGGGTCTCCGCCCTCGCGGCGGGGCTCGCCGCCCGCGGGGTGCGCAAGGGCGACCGCCTGCTGGTCCATGCCCGCAACGGCAACGCCATCCTGGAGATCATGTACGCGGCGTTCCGGCTCGGCGCCGTGTTCGTGCCGACGAACTTCCGGCTGATGCCGGACGACGTCGCCTACCTGGCCCAGCAATCCGGCGCGACGGCCTTCCTGTGCCACGCCGATTATCCCGACCACGTCGCGGCGGTGCGAGCCGCCTGCCCGTCCCTAAGCCGCGTCATCGTCGTCGGCGAGGGACCGGCGCAGGGCGAGGCCTACGAGGACGTCGTGGCGGAGGGCGAGGGCCGGGCGGTGGCGAACGCCGCCGTCGAGCACGACGACCCGTGCTGGTTCTTCTACACCTCCGGCACCACCGGCAAGCCGAAGGCCGCGGTGCTGACCCACGGCCAGATGGCCTTCGTCATCACCAACCACCTCTGCGACCTGATGCCCGGCACGACGCCGGAGACCGATGCCTCCCTGGTGGTGGCGCCGCTCTCGCATGGGGCCGGCGTCCACGCGGTGGCGCAGGTCGCCCGCGCCGTCACCTCGGTGCTGCCGGGCTCCGAGCGCTTCGACGCCGCCGAGGTCTGGGGCCTGGTGGCGCGCCACCGCATCACCAACATGTTCACGGTGCCGACGATCCTGAAGATGATGGTCGAGCATCCGGCGGTCGACGCCAACGACCATTCCTCGCTGCGCTACATCATCTATGCCGGCGCGCCGATGTACCGCGAGGACCAGAAGCGGGCCCTGCGCAGCCTGGGCAAGGTGATCGTGCAGTATTTCGGCCTCGGCGAGGTCACCGGCAACATCACGGTGCTGCCCCCCGCCCTGCACGAGGCGGAGGACGGGCCGGCGGTGAAGATCGGCACCTGCGGCTTCGAGCGCACCGGGATGCAGGTGCAGATCCAGGACCCGGAGGGCCGCGAGGTCGCCCCGGGCGAGGCCGGCGAGATCTGCGTCTGCGGTCCCGCCGTGTTCGCCGGCTACTGGGAGAACCCGAAGGCCAATGCCGAGGCCTTTCGCGACGGCTGGTTCCGCACCGGCGACCTCGGCTACCTCGATGCCGAGCGGTTCCTGTACATCACCGGCCGCGCGTCTGACATGTACATCTCGGGCGGTTCGAACATCTACCCGCGGGAGATCGAGGAGAAGATCCTGGCCCATCCGGCAGTGGCCGAGACGGCGGTGCTCGGCGTGCCGGACCCGACCTGGGGCGAGATCGGCGTCGCGGTCTGCGTGCCCCGCGAGGGCATGGCGCTGACCGAGGAGGACGTGATGGCGTTCCTGTTCGACAAGGTCGCCCGCTACAAGCTGCCCCGGCGGGTCATCCTGCGCGAGTCGCTGCCGAAATCCGGCTACGGCAAGATCACCAAGAAGATGGTGCGCGAGGAGCTGGAGGCGGCCGGCCTCCTCGGCCAGGGGATCCAAGAGGGGCGCAAGACCGATGCGGCCTGAGCCGGCGCCGCGCTTCGCCACCCTCGCCCAGCCCGGACCGGCGCGGCCCGAGCGCCGGCTCGCCGCCGGCGGCGCCTCGATCCACCGCGCCTTCGACCTGGCGCCGGGGGGGCGCACGCTGCTCGACGCCGTCGCCGGGCCGCTCGCCGAGGCCGGGATGCGCGGGGGCGTGGTGCACCTGGCGGGCGGGAGCTTCGCGCCCTTCGCCTACGTGATGCCGGCCCTCTCCACCGAGCCGCGCTTCGCCGCCTACTACAGCGAGACCTTCCGGCCGCCGGGCGAGACGCGGCTGGAGCGGGCGAGCGTCACCTTCGGCGAGCGCGACGGCGCGGCCTTCCTGCACGTGCACGGGGTCTGGACCGAGGCCGACGGTCGCCGCCGCGCCGGCCACCTCCTGCCGGCGGAGGTCGTGGTGGCGCACGGCGTCCGGGCCGAGGCCTGGGGCACGGCGGAGGCCGCCTGGCGGGTCGAGCCGGACGCCGAGACCAACTTCTCGCTGTTCACCCCGGCGCCCCTGCGCCGAGACGGCGCCGGGTGCCTGCTCCTGAAGCTCCAGCCGAACGAGGAGGTCCACCACGCGATCGAGGCGACCTGCCGGGCGCACGGCATCGCGGCAGCGCGGGTGCGCGGTATCGGGAGCATCGTGCGACCGGCCTTCGCTGACGGCCGGGTGATCCCGACCGACGCGAGCGAGGTGCTGATCCGCGACGGCACCGTGCGGCCGGGACCGGACGGGGCGCCGGAAGCCCGGCTCGACATCACGGTGGTGGATGTCGGCGGGGCGATCCACGAGGGCGTGCTGCTGCGCGGCGCCAACGCCGCCTGCATCACCTTCGAGCTGTGCCTGGAGACGGTGCGGGACTGATCTCCGCGGCCATCCCTACGCAGGTCTCGTTCGCCGGATCGCGGCAGGCCAGCGCCGGAAGCGGTCCGGCGCCGACCCTGCGGCAGGATTTCGTGGATTCCCGGAAATATCGGCACCGTGCTAAATTTCCGGGGATCACGTCGTCGCCAAGGCCGAACCATGCTGCACGGAACCGTTTCGGTCGTACTGCCGACGCTGAATCGATACGACGTCGTCCTCAAGACGATTCGGGAACTCCTTTCAGGCGATCCCGCATCCCTGCTGGAAATCATCGTCGTCGACCAAAGCGACGAGCCGTTGAATCTGGACAGGTCCTGCGAGGACCCGCGCCTCCGTTACGTCCACACCCCGATCAAGAACCTGCCGCGGGCCCGGAACATCGGCGCCCGGATCGCGGCCGGAGAGATCGTCCTGTACCTGGATGACGACGTCACCGGCGTTCGGGACATCGTCGCGCGTCACCGGGCGGCCCACGAGGCCGTTCGCGCCGACATCGTGACGGGACCGATCTTCGAGGCGAGGGACCACCCGTCGCTGAGCGACGCACCGCGCCGGGCCGGGCGGCACCCGATCCCGGAACCGGGCTTCGCCCCGGGGGGCAACGCGTCGTACCGCCGGGACGCGATCTTCCGCGCCGGCGGCTTCGACGAGAACTTCACCGGCGGCGCGGTCGGCGAGGACGCGGAGATGAGCCACCGGGTCCGGCAAGGCGGCGGAACCATCGTCCTCGACCACCAATGCGGGATCATCCATCTCAACATTCAGTCCGGCGGCTGCAAGAACGAGAGTGCCGAGATGGACCGCCTCTCGACCCGAATAACCAATTGCCATTACTTCTGGCACAAGGTCGGCGACCGCAGGGCATCGACGACGCAGATCCTGACGTTGATCCGCGCGAACGCGATCGTCCACAGGCCGGCGAGCGGCGGCCTCGCGTTCTTCCCGCCCGACAGGCTCCCGAAACTGCTCGGGTGCTGGATCCGGGCACGCCGGCGGACCAGGGTCCTGCTGGCCAAGCCGCAGACGTGGCTGTCGGCCTGATCCTTCCACGCTTGGGTCGGCAAAGCCCTGCCCCGACACGGCTCGCGCCGCCCGCGGGCGGTGCCGACAATCAGGCGTGACACTCCTCGCGCCGGATCCCGTAGATATGGACGGCCTCGTCGCGCGATCGGGCCGGGGCGTGGATCACCGCCTCGCGCCGGAAGCGCAGACCGCAGCGCCGCATGACGGCGAAGGAAGCGGCATTCTCCGGATGCGCGCTGGCTTCGACGGCATCAAGATCGAGCCAGACGAAGGCGGTGGCGAGGAGCGCGGGGGCCAGTTCGCGCAGGTAGCCCTGGCGATGATGCGCCTCGCCGAGCCAGTAGCCGATCGTGCCGCAGCGGGGATCGTTCGGCATCCGGTGCGCCATCGCCCAGCCGAGCACGGTGCCGTCACCGCGCAGCGTCACGGCGAAGGAGATGGCCTCGCCCGACTCGGCCTGGGCGCGGGCCGTGGCAATCCTCTCCTGCGCCATCGCCACGGTGAACGGCACCGGCCAGCTGGCGACCCAGCGGCTCACCTCCGGGGTCATCAGGGTGGCGGTGACGACCGCATCCTCGGGCACAACGAGGCGTAGTCGCAGGCGGGTGGTTTCCAGAACCGGGAAAAGCCTGTGTGTCATGGCAGCAGGCTACCACGGCTTTCCCTTGAGGAAATCGAGCCCTTCCCGTCAGAACAGGCTGTACTGCCCGCCCACCCGCACCGGCACCCGGAACAGGTCGGCCCTCAGGCGCAGCCTGTCCGCCGGATAGCCGAGCCGGGTCATCGCGGCCTGCATTCGCCGGTCGAGCAGCTCGGCATAGGGCCCCGTGCCCGTGAAGCGGCGGCCATACGCGGCGTCGTAGACCTTGCCGCCGCGCGCCTGGTTGAGGAGCGAGAAGGTGCGGCCGGCCCGGTCGGGATAATGCTCGGCGAACCAGTCGCGCATCAGGTCGGCGAGTTCGTGCGGCAGGCGCAGGAGCACGCCGCCGGCCTCGCTCGCCCCGGCCTCCCGGGCGCGGGCGAGCACCGCCTCGATCTCGTGGTCGTTGAGGCCCGGGATCAGCGGCGCCACCAGCACCATCACGGGCACGCCGGCCGCGGCCAGCGCCCGAATCGCCGCGAGACGCTTCTCGGGCCGGGGGGCGCGGGGCTCCATCCGGCGGGCAAGGTCGGGGTCGAGGGTCGTGATCGAGAGCGCCACCTTCACCAGCCCCTCCCCCGCCATGGGACCCAGGACATCGAGGTCGCGCAGCACGAGGTCGGACTTGGTGACGAGGCCGACCGGATGGCGGAAGCGCGCCAGCACCTCGAGCACGCTGCGCGTCAGGCGGTAGCGCCGCTCGATCGGCTGGTAGGGATCGGTGGCGGTGCCGAGCGCGATGGTGCGCGGGCGATAGCCGGGGGCGGAGAGCTCCCGCTCCAGCAGGGCGGCGGCGTCGGGCTTGGCGAAGAGCTTGGTCTCGAAGTCGAGACCCGGCGAGAGGCCCGCATAGGCGTGGTTCGGCCGGGCGAAGCAGTAGACGCAGCCGTGCTCGCAGCCGCGATACGGGTTGATCGAGCGGTCGAAACCGATGTCGGGAGAATCGTTGCGGGTGATGATGCTGCGCGCCCGCTCCATCGTCACCTCGGTGCGCAGGGGCGGCAGCTCCTCCTCGCGGTCCCAGCCGTCGGCGAAGGCCTCGTGCGACGCCGCCTCGAACCGGCCGGTCGGGTTGGCGGTGGCTCCGCGCCCGCGGCGGCGCTCCTCCGCCGGGGTCGATCCGGCGAGGTGACGGCCGTCACCCCGCCCGCATCCCGATTCCATCCCTGCCTCCGCACTGATTGCGGCCGAGCTTTGAACAAAACAGGAACAAGCGCAAGTGCCAACGATCAAGGCAGGACGCGCCGCCTCCCATCCGCTATGGCGCGATCATGTTTACGGCTGCCATTCATCTTCCGGGCGCGATCGATCTGGAGCGCATCGACGCCCTCGCCGACACCCTGGCGGCCCTGGTGGCCGGCGTGGCGGCGGGCGTGGTGGGCGACGCCGTAATCGCTGCGGCGCATCCGGACGACCCGGAGATCGGCACGATGGCGGAGAGCACCGGGGCGGCCCTGGTAGCGCGGGGCCACTCCCCCTGGGTCGCCGCGGCCGCCGTGGCGCGCCGACCCTGGATGCTGTGCCTGGAGGCCGGCGACGTACCGGCGGAGGGCTGGATCCGGGTGCTCGACCGGTTCGGCGCCACCGCGACGCCAGAGGCGGTCGGTCGCCTGCGCCGCCCGCACGCCCCCTTGTTCGAGCGGATCGCGGCCCGGCGCGAGGCCCTGACCGGCACCCGACGGGTCCGGGCCGGCGATCTCGTCCGAGCGCAGGCCCTGCAGGCGGGCTTGCCGCTGCGCGCCCGCGCGCCGGTCAGGCCCCTGCGGTGCTCGCTGCTGCGGGGCTAGGGTCAGAAACCCAACCAGCCTGCCCGTTCGGGGACTGCTTGTGCCCCTTAGCGGACGGGATCGACGCTGAAGCTTACCTCACGTGCGTAGATCGACCCCTCCAAGCCGTAACTGGTCTCGAAGCCCACCTCGATATCACCGACATTGGGTCCCCCGCAGGTGCTGAAACCAGTCGGGGCGACCGCAACCCGACGAATCCCAACTTCTAAGAGGATTGATGCGGCAATGCCCGTGAGATGCACGCCTGTCACATCGGAAAAGTGAAGTGTCACAACCGCGTGCTTGTCGAGCACGAAGAAGCCCTTCGCGTCCACGGCCTCCGTCATGCGGAAGGCTCGAAGCGCCATTGAGGCCGCACCTCTCGCCAACTCCAGCCGATCCAGTTCTGCGTCATGGAAGGACGGAACGAAGCCGAACCAGTCGATCACCGCTCGCCCACCCGGAAGGGCAGCGAACAACGCCATGTCGGTGGACCAATGGGTGCCGTCAGAGTTCATCATCGCGCTCAGCATGCATCCTGCGACTGAATATTTCGTGGACGACTCGAAAGAAAATTCGGCCTTCGACTCAATGTGGGCCCTCGCGATGTCCGCTTCAGGGCATTCCACAGCATCATATCTCTATGGATGAACAAATATTAGACAAATGATCAAATTCATGATAATCTTCGATCCAAATTTATTGTCTGGCAGTACAGATAATAACAAACCTATAATGCAGTTATTTCTTCTCGATATCGATGTCTATTGATAGAAATAGTTTAGGATTTCGGGATTATCTTTCATCCGGCAAGCGATAAAGAAACAAGCCGTTCGCATCCAACCCCGGCACCCAGCCTCCCTTGAAAAGACGCCAGCCCGACTCGGTCAAATCCGGTTCGTCTTCATGGGAGCAAAGAGGCCACATCGCCCAATCGCGCACGGTGTAGAAGGAGGCAAGCCTGTATAATGGTTCTGAGAGAAAAAAATAGGCTTGTCGACCAATGGCGCCGCTCCGTCGCCCTGCTCGAGCCGACAAGGTGTCTCCCAAACCCTCGAATGGCGTGTCGGCTTCCCTGAAGGCCTCGAGATAGGAGATGGTGCTGGCATCCATGAACCGGACGGCGCTCGTCTCGTCGGGCGCGTCGACGCCGTCGCTCCGAACGGCCCGCAGGCCGCTGCGCAGAATGGCCTCGGCCTCGCTTTCCTCCATGAGGTGCCGGGGCGTTCGAAGGTGGCGTTCGATCCGGCCCGCGATCGCATCTCCATGCGGCAGGAGACCGAGAGCTTCGCCGCGAATACGGACACCCTGGTCCGTGTCGAGGGTCCAGAAGGCGAAATGAAGCCGGAAGTCCTCTTCGATGGGCGGGAGCTGCGCCGGATCGGTCCTGCCTTCCAGCTCGATACCATTGCGGTCGAGGATGGCGTGCCAGCGCCGCTGCCAGTCCTTCACATCAGCGATGGGCGTGCCTTGGTTCGTCATTCGTCCCGCTGGGTCAGCTGTCGATTGATTGCAGCATGAAGGTGACCGGCAGGAAATGAGCCGAAGACGCCGACAGGCTGGTCCAGCTTGGGTGCACTCACACTGGACCGATCTCGACCGGCTTGAACGTCTGGTTTCGGCAGCAGCGCCGAAGCCCGCTCCCCACCCGGAACAGCCTGTCGCACTGTCAAGCTGATCGCGTTTGGACCCTGGGCACCCCTTGCGGGGCGGGGGCTCCGCGTTTCAGGTGCTCGTCGAGGCGCGGCATGATCTCGACGAAGTTGCAAGGCCGGTGCCGGTAGTCGAGCTGGGCGGCCAGGATGCCGTCCCAGGCGTCGCGGCATGCCCCAGGCGAGCCCGGCAGCACGAAGACGTAGGTCGCGGCCACGACCCCGGCGGTGGCCCGCGACTGCAGCGTCGAGGTGCCGATCTTGTCGTAGGAGATGCGGTGGAAGATGGCGGAGAACCCGTCCATCCGCTTCTCGAACAACGGCTCGAGGGCCTCCGGCGTCACGTCGCGGCCGGTGAAGCCGGTGCCGCCGGTGGTGATCACCACGTCCACCCCCGGATCCTCGGCCCAGGCCTTCACCTGGCCGCGGATCGCCTCGACCTCGTCCGGCACGATCGCCCGGGCGGCGAGGCGGTGGCCGGCTTGCGTGAGCCGCTCGGCCAGGGTGTCGCCGGAGCGGTCGTCCGCGAGCGTGCGGGTGTCCGAGACGGTGAGCACCGCGATCCCGAGCGGCACGAAGACGCGGGCGGTGTCGAGGCCGGCCATCAGAGCTGCGCCGCCCGGAAGGTGTCGCAGGACTGCGTCTGGCCGCTGCGGTAGCCGGTCTGGAACCAGCGCATGCGCTGGGCCGAGGAGCCGTGGGTGAAGGAGTCGGGCACCACGTAGCCCTGGCTCTGCTTCTGCAGCCGGTCGTCGCCGATGGCGCTCGCGGCCTGCATGGCTTCCTCGATGTCGCCCGGCTCAAGCGCGTTGAAGCGGTCGTTCGAGTTCTTGGCCCAGACGCCGGCGAGGCAGTCGGCCATCAGCTCGACGCGCACCGAGAGGGCGTTCGCCTCCCGCTCGCCGACCTGCTGCTGGCGCTTCTGCACCTTGGGCAGGATGCCGAGCACGTCCTGGACGTGGTGGCCGACCTCGTGGGCGATGACGTAGGCGTAGGCGAAGTCGCCCTTCACCCGGAACTTCTGCTCCATCTCCTTGAAGAAGGAGGTGTCGAGATAGACCTTCTTGTCGAGCGGGCAGTAGAACGGGCCCATGGCGGCGCGGGCCTGGCCGCAGCCGCTGCGGGTGCCGCCGGTGTAGAGCACCATCGTGGTCGGGGTGTACTGGCGCCCGGTCTGGTTCGGCAGCACCTCCTTCCACACGTCCTCGGTGTTGCCGAGGATCGCGGCGGCGAACTTGCCGGTCTGGTCGGAGGGGGCGCCGGTGCGCCGGTCGGGCTGCTGGCCCTGCTCCTGGGGCGCGCGCTGGCGCGTCACCGTCTCGGCGCCGCCGATCAGGATCGCCGGGTTGATGCCGGTGACCCAGCCGATGATGCACAGGATCACGATCGTGCCGATGCCGAGGCCGCCGGCGCCGCCCCCGGGGAAGCCGAAGCCGCCACCTCCGCCCTCGCCGCGACGGTCTTCCACGTTGTCGGAGGTACGAAAGTCTTCCCAGCGCATGGTCAGCTACCCGTTGGCCCGTGAACCTTGGCCGCGACGGCTACGCGGCGCAGGCTTAAGGCTCAAGGGTAATCGACCAGCGCCGGCACGGTTCCGCTTGGCCGGCGCTCACCGCTCCCCCTCGTCGAGAGCCGCCCGCAGGGCCCGGAAATCGCGCCAGGCGAGGCGCTTCTGCAGCGGCTGGCGCAGCAGGTAGGCCGGGTGCAGGGTGGCCAGCAGCCGGATCTCCCGCCGACCGGTGCGGTAGGGGTACCAGCGGCCGCGGGACTTCAGGATGCCGTCCTTGGTGCCGGCGAGGGACTGCGTGGCGACGCCGCCGAGGCAGACCAGGAAATCGGGGTCGGCCAGCGCGATCTGCCGCTCGATGAACGGCTTGCAGGTCGCGATCTCCTGCGGGGTCGGGTTGCGGTTGCCCGGCGGGCGCCAGGGCACGACGTTGCCGACGTAGGCGTTGGACCGGTCGAGGCCGATCGCCGCCATCATCCGGTCGAGGAGCTGGCCCGAGCGGCCCATGAACGGCTTGCCGACCCGGTCCTCGTCGGCGCCCGGCGCCTCGCCGACGAACATCACCCGGGCCTGCGGGTTGCCGTCGGCGAAGACGAGATTCTTGGCGGTGAAGCGCAGCGCGCAGCTCTCGAACCGGGCGAGCAGCCCCTCCAGCTCCTCCAGGCTTGCCGCGGTGGCGGCGAGCTCCCGGGCGTCGCCGGCGGCCTCGCCGGGGGCTGCGGCGGCCGAGCGGCCGTAGGTGCTGGGCGGCTCCGCCCTGGCGGGCTCCATCCGGGCAAGATCTGGCCGGGCGGGATCCGGCCGCACCGGCTCCGGACGCGGGGCACCGGCGGGCTCCGCCGGCGCGGCACGGCGGTGCGGCTCCTCGCTCGCGGGCTCCGCCCGGGCGGCCCGGCGCGGGGCCTCGGGCTCGGAGAAGCGGTCGTGGGGCGTCTCGTCCAGCGCGGCATCGACCCCGGCCTCGACGTGGAAGTCGAGGAAGGAGAGGAGGTCGCGGCTGTCGGGAGCGTCGGTCGTCATGGGACGGATGTGGCGTGTCGCGCAGCTGTGGACAACCGCCGCGACACTGCGCGCGGGCGCGTTCTCGCGGGCGAGGGACCGCCCGGCGGCTTGCGCCCGGGGACACGGCGTCGCACGGTTCCCACCTTGGAACCGCTTGAGGCGTTTCCAGATCGTTTATATGTGAACCATCGCAGAGTCGAGGGAGGAACGGGATGGAGCTGCCGGAACGCGAGGCGATGGACTTCGACGTGGTGATCGTCGGAGCGGGCCCGGCCGGGCTGGCTGCCGCCATCCAGCTGAAGCAGCTCGCCACCGAGGCCGGCACCGAGGTGTCGGTGGTGGTGGTGGAGAAGGGCAGCGAGGTCGGGGCGCACATCCTGTCGGGCGCCGTCATCGACCCGAGCGGCCTCGACCGGCTGCTGCCCGAGTGGCGCCAGGACCCCGACCGCCCCCTCAAGACCGAGGTGGTGAAGGACGAGTTCATGTTCCTCGGGCCGGCCGGCGGCGTCAGCCTGCCGAACATCGCCTTCCCGAAGCTGATGAGCAATCACGGCAACTTCGTCGGCTCGCTCTCGAACGTCACGAAGTACCTCGGCCGCAAGGCGGAGGAGCTCGGCGTCGAGATCTATCCGGGCTTCCCGGCTGCCGAGATCCTCTACGACGACGCGGGCGCCGTGGTCGGCGTCGCCACCGGCGACCTCGGCATCGCCCGCTCGGGCGAGGCGCGGGACGACTTCACCCGCGGCATGGAGCTGCGCGCCAAGTACACGGTGTTCGGCGAAGGCGCCCGCGGCTCGCTGACCAAGAAGCTGATCGACCGCTACCGCCTCAACCAGCATTCCGACCACCAGAAGTACGGCCTGGGGGTCAAGGAGCTGTGGCAGGTCAAGCCGGAGAAATTCCGGCCGGGGCTGGTGCAGCACTCGATGGGCTGGCCGCTGCCGAACAAGGCCGGCGGCGGCTCCTGGCTCTACCACTTCGACGACCACCTGGTCTCGGTCGGGTTCGTGACGCACCTGAACTACGAGAACCCGACCCTGTCGCCGTTCGAAGAGTTCCAGCGCTTCAAGACCCACCCGATGATCCGGGACGTGTTTGAGGGCGCCAAGCGCATCGGCTACGGCGCGCGGGCGATCATGGAGGGCGGTTGGCAGTCGGTGCCCAAACTGGTCTTCCCGGGCGGCTGCCTCGTCGGCGACTCTGCCGGCTTCGTCAACGTGCCGCGGATCAAGGGCTCGCACAACGCGGTGCTCTCCGGCATGCAGGCGGCCGGCGCGATCCACGAGGCGCTCGTCGCCGGCCGGGCCCAGGACGAGCTGACGTCTTATGAGGAAGGCTGGCGCGCGAGCCCGATCGGCTACGACCTCAAGCGGGTGCGCAACGTCAAGCCGCTGTGGTCGAAGTACGGCACCCTCGTCGGCGTGGGCTTAGGCGGCCTCGACATGTGGCTCAACGAGCTCGCCGGCCTGTCGCTGTTCGGCACGCTCAGCCACGGCAAGCCGGACTATGCCTGCACCAAGCCGCTCAAGGACGTCACGCCGATCAAGTACCCCAAGCCCGACGGGGTGCTGACCTTCGATCGCCTGTCGTCGGTCTACCTCTCGAACACCAACCACGAGGAGGACCAGCCGGTCCACCTCCAGGTCAAGGACATGGGCCTGCAGAAATCCTCCGAGCACGACGTGTTCGGCGGGCCCTCGGCCCGGTACTGCCCGGCCGGCGTCTACGAGTGGATCGAGGAGGGCGGGTCACCGCGCTACCAGATCAACGCGCAGAACTGCGTCCACTGCAAGACCTGCGACATCAAGGACCCGAACCAGAACATCAACTGGGTCACGCCGGAAGGTCCGGGTGGGCCGAACTACGTGAACATGTGAGGAAGAGGGCGGGCCCTGTTCTTGGGCCCGCCCTTCTTCTACGTAGTCAAGTCATTCCGGGGGCGAGAAGCGTAGCCTGGCATCCAGAACCGCGGCTTTTTGCCGAATGAAATCGTCGACGATCGGCTGCGTTCTGTACTGCCCGAGGCTCTGGATCCCGGGCTCTCGCCTCAGGCAACCCCTGGGATGACCAGGTGAGGCTGAGAGCCTGTTTGTTTGGATCCCATAGATTTGACACCCTGCATGTTATTCCGGGCTCCGCTGCGCGGCGCCGGGATGACGAAGAGAGTGCTAATACTATCCAGAAATTCAACCGGGCTCTGAGGTATTACCAAGCCAAATCCCGCGATGTGATTTTCACGCCGCTCTGACCGTCGTCAGGAACCGTCCCATCTCCCCGCGCAGGTGCTCGGACTGGCGCGACAGCTCGCTTGCCGCGGACAGGACCTGGACGGCCGCAGTGCCGGTCTCCTCGGCGGCGCCCGCGACCTGGACGACGCTGCCGGTCACCTCGTCCGTGCCCTTGGCCGCCTCGGCGACGTTGCGGACGATCTCCTGCGTCGCCGCGCCCTGCTCCTCCACCGCCGCCGCGATGGCGGTCGAGGCGGCGCTGATCTCGCCGATCTGCCCGGCGATGCCGCCGATCGCCGCCACGGCCTGCTCGGTCGAGCCCTGGATGCGGGCGATCTGCTCGGCGATCTCGGCGGTGGCACGGCCGGTCTGGCCGGCGAGCGCCTTGACCTCGGCCGCCACCACCGCGAAGCCGCGGCCGGCGGCACCCGCCCGCGCCGCCTCGATGGTGGCGTTGAGCGCGAGCAGGTTGGTCTGGTCGGCGATCGAGGAGATCAGCCCGAGCACGTCGCCGATCCGGGCGGCGCCCTGGCGCAGGTCGTGGACCAGCCGGGCGGTGTCGCCCGCGGCCTCCGCGGCGTTCCGCGCCATCTCGGCGGAGGAGCCGACCCGGCGGCCGATCTCGTTCACCGAGGCGCCGAGCTGGCCCGCCGCGGCCGCGACGGTCGCGACGTTCGAGGACGCTTCCTCGGCGGCGGCGGCGACGCTGGTGCCCTGGTCCGCCGTGCGGCCGGCAATCTCCGTCATGCCGTGGGCGGTGGCCTCCATCTCCGACGCGGCAGCGGTCACCGCGACGAGGACGGCGCCGACGGAGCCCTCGAACCGGTCGGCGAGCTCCCGCAGGGCGGCGCGGCGTTGCGCCTCGGCTCCGGCACGGGCGCCGGCGGCCTCCTGCTCCAGGACGGCACTGCGCGCGAGGCCGTCGCGGAGCTGGCGCATCGCCGACGCCATGGCGCCGATCTCGCTGCGGGCCGAGGCGGCCGGCACCGCGACGGCGAGATCGCCGGCGGTGAGGCGGCGCATCGCCTCGATCATCCGGGCGAGCGGCCCGGTCACGCCGCGCACGAGGAGCAGGGCGCCGCCGCCGACCGCCGCGCAGGCGCCGGCGAGGATCGCGAGCGCGCCGAGGAACCGGACCTCGCTGGCGCGGCTCTCCGCCGCCACGATGGCGCCGAGCGACGCGGTCGCGGCGGTGCGGGCCTGGTTGAGGCCGGTGATGACCTCCGTCGCTTGGCGGAACCACTCCTCGGCAGTGACCGGGTAGGGCTCGCGGGCGGCCCCGGCCCGGTAGACCGCCGCGCGGGTCGCCTCGAACGCTTCGAGGCGGCGGCCGGCGGCGGCCAGCGCCTCGGTGACGTCGCGGCCGAGGGCGGCCCCGGAGGCGTGAGCCTGGTCCAGGGCGGCGTCGACGCGCCCGGCGAGGACGGCCAGGGCGCGGACCTGCTCCACCGGCAGGCCCTGGCGCCCGGCGATCGCGGCGTTGAGGCGGCCGCGCTCGCGGCCGGCGAACTCGCTCGCGTCCCACAGCGCCCGCTTGACGTCCAGACCGCGATGGATCTCCCCCGGCAGGGCCCCGACGATGCCGGCCCGGACGGCGTCGAACAGGGCCTGCTCGCGGGCGATCACGCCGGTCACGCCAGTGAACCAGGTGGCGGCGAGGTCGGGATCGGGAGTGCCCGAGAGGACTTGGTCGGCCCGCCGGCGCAGGGCCGCGAGGTCCTGGCGCGCGGCGCCGAGGGCGGCGGCGGCCCGGGACACGGTCTCGTCCTCCCGCAACCGCGGCAGGGCGGCGGCGAGGTGGCGGTCGCCCTCCTCCCGCAGGCTGGCGAGCACGGATCGCTCGGAGGCCGCCGGCGGCTTGGCCAGCCATCCGTTCGTCAGGCCGCGCTCGGCCGCGAGGGACGCGGCCGCGGCCGCGAGACTGTCAGTCACACTGTTGGCTTCCGCCGCCCGCCGCATGATTTCAGCCCGCTGCCACGCATCTATACCGTGATAACCGGCGAGCCCGACCAGCAGGCAGCCGATCAGACCCAAGATCAGGAAAATTTGTCTACGCAGCGACATGTCCGGCAGCTCAGAGAACGATAATCGAGATCTTCGCCACCATTCGTGCGCATCGCTTAAGATAGCCCTTACAAAACGGAGCGATGCGCGTCGGCACGCTCCGGCGGCGCGGCGGCACCCCCGGTCCCAGCCGTTCCGCCGCGGGGCGCCGACACATCGCCGCCGCCGTTTGGTCTTGCCGCTGCCCCGCGCAGGGTCCAATGTCGCGCCGATTTCGCGCACCGGCGCCGCGGCCGGTGCGACCACGGAGCCAGCGCTTGGTGCCCACGACTCGACTCCCCGCCCTCCGCCGCGGACGCGCGCTCGCCGCGCTGGCCCTCCTCCTCGCCGCCTCGACGGCGCCGGCCCTCGCGGCGCGGCTGCCGGCGCGGGAGGTCGCGGCCGCGCAGGCCTACGAACCGGCGGATTCCCTGGAAGGCAACTTCCTGGCGGCGTACATCGCCGGCGCGTCCCGCGACACGGCCGCCGCGGCTACCTACTACCGCGAGGCCGTCAAGGGCGACCCGCGCAACGCCGAGCTCCTCGAGCGGTCCTTCGTGGCGCTCCTCGCCGACGGCTCCCTGCCCGAGGCGTTCCGGGCCGCCGAGCGCCTGACCGCCCGGGACGGCGCCAACGGCCTGGCCCAGCTCGCCCTCGGGGTGCAGAAGATCAAGGCCAAGCAGTTCGCCGCGGCGCGCCAGAACCTGCAGCGCGGCGGCAAGGGCGCGGCGGCGGACCTGACCTCGACGCTGCTGACCGCCTGGTCCTTCGCCGGCAACAGCGAGGGCAAGAAGGCGCTCGAGACGATCAACAAGCTCAAGGGCGAGCGCTACTACAACGTCTTCCGCGACTATCACGCGGGGCTGATCGCAGCGCTCGTCGGCGACAAGGTCGAGGCCGAGCGGCGGCTCAAGGCGGCCTACGACGCCGACCGCAACACGCTTCGCATCGTCGACGCCTACGGGCGCTTCGAGGCCGAATCGGGCCGGCCCGACCTCGCGGTGGCGGCCTACCAGGAATTCGACAACGTCCTGCCGCGCCACCCGATCGTGCGCGACGCCCTCGACAAGCTCAAGGCCGGCAAGCCGCTCACGCCGCTGATCGCCTCGGCCCAGGAGGGTGCGGCGGAGGTGCTCTACGGCCTCGGCTCCGCCGGGACCTCGCAGGGCGACGAGCTGCCGGCGGTGGTCTACCTGCGCCTGGCGCTCCACCTGGCGCCCGAGCACTCCCTCGCGCTGCTGACGCTCGCCGACACCCTCGAGCGGATGAAGGCGCCCAACCGGGCGAACGAGACCTTCGCCCGCATGCCGGCGAACTCGCCGCTCAAGCTCAACGCCGACATCCAGATCGGCCTCAACCTCGAGCAGATGGGCAAGGGCGAGGAGGCGATCGCCCACCTCGACCAAGTCGCCAAGACCTATCCCAACGACATCGACGTGATCTCGGCGCTCGGCAACGTCCAGCGCTCGCGCAAGAAGTACGCCGAGGCGGCCCAGACCTACACCAAGGCGATCGAGCTGATCGGCGACCAGCCGGCGCGCAACTACTGGACGCTGTACTACTTCCGCGGCACCGCCTACGAGCGGGCCAAGGAGTGGCCGAAGGCCGAGGCCGACCTGAAGAAGGCGCTCGAGCTGGTGCCGGCGACGCAGCCGAACGGCCGCGCCCAGGTGCTGAACTACCTCGCCTATTCCTGGGTCGACCAGAACCAGAACATCGATGAGGCGTTCCGCATGCTGAAGCAGGCGGTCGACCTGCAGCCGCGCGACGGCATGATCATCGACAGCCTCGGCTGGGCCTATTACCGGCTCGGCCGCTGGGACGACGCCGTGCGCGAGCTCGAGAAGGCGATCGAGCTGAAGCCCGGCGACCCGACCATCAACGACCACCTGGGCGACGCCTACTGGCGCAGCGGCCGGCGGCTCGAGGGCAAGTTCCAGTGGCAGCACGCCAAGGACCTGAACCCCGAGCCCGAGGACCTGGCGAAGATCGAGGCGAAGCTGAAGGACGGGCTGCCGGAGCTGGAGAAGCCCGCCGCCACCGCCGACAGCCAGCCCCCGGCCCAGCCCGAGATGCCGAAGGGCGCCCCCGCGCCGAGCGAGCCGCCGGCGATGGGCACGGAGACGAAGAGCGGCGGCTGAGCCCCGTCGATCGCGCAGTCGAGATGACACCCGCGGGCGCGGCGCCGGAGAGGCGCCGCGCCCCATGCCTGTTTCGAGACCCACTCCTGTTTCGGAACCCACGCCTGTTTCGAGAGACGTGAACGTGCCGCCCCTTCCGCCGCCCTTGGCCACCCGCGCGCCCGCCAAGATCAACCTGACGCTGCACGTCCTCGGCCGCCGCCCCGGCGACGGCTACCACGCCCTCGAGAGCCTGGTGGCCTTCGCGGGGCCGCGAGCCGGCGACCTCCTCTCCCTCGAGCCCGGACCGGCGCTCGCCCTCTCGGTCTCCGGCCCGACCGCCGGCCCGGCGGGCCGGACCGACGACAACCTGGTGATGCGGGCGGCCCGCCACCTCGCCGCCGAGCATCCCGGGCTGCGGGTGGGACACTTCCGCCTCGTCAAGCGCCTGCCGGTGGCGGCGGGGATCGGCGGCGGCTCGTCCGACGCGGCGGCGGCCCTGCGGCTCCTCGGGCGCCTGAACGGCCTTTCGCCCGACCCCCCGTCGCTGATGGAGGCGGCCCGCCGCACCGGCGCCGACGTGCCGGTGTGCCTCGACCCGCAGGCGCGGATGATGCGCGGCGCCGGCGAGGCGGTCGGCCCGGCGGTGGGCCTGCCGGCCCTGCCGGCGGTGCTGATCAATCCCGGCGTGCCGGTCGAGACGGCGCCGGTCTTCCGCGCCCTCGGGCTCGCGGTCGGCGAGGCGCATCCCCTCGCCGGGCAGGCCCACCCGGAGATCGCGGGCCTCGACGGCCCGGAAGCCCTGCTCGCCCGCATCGCCCCGGCCCGCAACGACCTCGAAGCCCCTGCCCTCACGGTCGCGCCGGTGATCGGCGACACCCTCGCGGCCCTGCGCGATCAGCCCGGCTGCCGCCTCGCCCGCATGTCCGGCTCCGGCGCCACGGTCTTCGGACTTTTCGCCCACCGCTCGGCCGCCCGGCGCGCCGCCCGGGCGATCGCGGCGGCCCAGCCGGGCTGGTGGGTGCGGGCGACGCTGCTGCGGTAGGCGCAGGCGCACGACGGCGCCCTCGGAAACCTGCCTCGGGCTGCGAGGCGGGTCACTCCCCCGCCGCGCTCTTGCCCGCGGCCTTGGCGGCCGGCTTCTTCGCGGGCACCTTCTTAGCCGTGGTCTTGGCTGCCGCGCTCTTGGCCGAGGACTTCCGGGCAGCGGGCTTGGCCTCGCCGTCCTCCTCGCCGGCCGCGGTCGCCGCCTTGGCAGCCGTCGACTTGCCGGCCGTCTTGCCGCCGGCCGCCTTGCGCGCGCCCGCCTTCTTCTTGGTCCCGCCACCGGCCTCGCGGCGCGCCGCGATCAGGCGCAGGGCCTCGTCGAGGGTAACGGCCCCGGCATCGGCGCCCTTGGGCAGGGTGGCGTTGATCTCGCCGTCGGTGACGTAGGGCCCGTATCGGCCGGCCTTGACGGTGACCGGGCGGCCGCTGTCCGGCGCCGTGCCGATCAGCCGGCCGGGATCCTGCGCGGGGCGCCCGCCGCCCTGCTCCTTCTGGACGATCAGGTCGATGGCGCGGTTCGCCCCGACCTCCAGCACGTCGTCGTCCTTGCCGAGGTTGGCGTAGGTCTTGCCGTGCTGCACGTAAGGGCCGTAGCGCCCGATATTGACGAGGATCGGCTCGCCGGTCTCGGGGTGGCGGGCCACCTCGCGCGGCAGCGAGAGGAGCTTCAGGGCCTTCTCGAGGTCGACCGCCGACGGCGACAGACCTCGGGGCAGCGACGAGCGCCTGGGCTTCTCGGCGCCCTTCTCGGCCGAGGCCTCGCCGAGCTGCACGAACGGGCCGAATCGGCCGTCGCGCAGGGTGACGGGCAGGCCGGTCTCGGGGTCGTCGCCGAGCACCCGCACGCCGGGCTGGCCGCCCTCGCCGGCCCCCTCGCCCTCGCCGTCGAGGCCGGTGGCGTTGAGCTGGCGGGTGTACTTGCACTCGGGATAGTTCGAGCAGCCGACGAAGGCGCCGTACTTGCCGAGCTTGAGCGAGAGCTGGCCGCTGGCGCAGTTCGGGCAGGCGCGCGGGTTCGAGCCGTCGGCCTTGGCCGGGAAGATGTGCTCGGCGAGAAGCCCGTTGAGCGCCTCGAGCACCTCCGCGGTGCGCAGTTCCTTGGTGCCGGCGATCGCCGCGGAGAAGTCGCGCCAGAAGTCGCGCAGCACCGCGCGCCAGTCGATCTCGGCGTTGGAGACCCGGTCGAGCTGCGTCTCGAGGTCGGCGGTGAAGTCGTACTCGACGTAGCGGCGAAAGAAGCTCTCGAGGAAGCCGGTGACGATCCGGCCCTTGTCCTCCGGCACCAGACGCTTCTTGTCGATCTTGACGTATTCGCGGTCGCGCAGCACCTGCAGCACCGCGGCGTAGGTCGAGGGCCGGCCGATGCCGAGCTCCTCCATCCGCTTGACCAGGCTCGCCTCGGAGTAGCGCGGCGGCGGCTCGGTGAAGTGCTGGGTCGCGGCGATGCGCTCGCGGGTGAGGGGATCGCCGGCCGCCATCGCGGGCAGGCGGCGGGCTTCCTCGTCCTCCTCGTCGTCCTTGCCCTCCTGGTAGAGGGTGAGGAAGCCGTCGAACTTCACCACCTGGCCGGTGGCGCGCAGGTCGATGCGGCGCGGGCCGACCTGCGCGGCGATGTCGACGGTGGTGCGCTCCAGCTCGGCCGACTCCATCTGGCTCGCGACGGTGCGGATCCAGATCAGCTCGTAGAGCCGGGCCTGCTCGGGCTCGAGGAAGCGGGCGACGTCCTTGGGCAGGCGGCCGAGGTCGGTCGGGCGCACCGCCTCGTGCGCCTCCTGGGCGTTCTTGGCCTTGACGCTGTACTTGCGCGGCGCCCCCGGCACGTAGGGCGCGCCGTACTCCGCCTCGATCACCTGGCGGGCCTGCGCGACGGCCTCGGGCGCCATGTCGACGCCGTCGGTCCGCATGTAGGTGATGAGGCCGACGGTCTCGCCGCCGATCTCCACGCCCTCGTACAGGCGCTGGGCCACCCGCATGGTCTGGGCCGGAGCGAGGCCGAGCTTGCGCGAGGCCTCCTGCTGCAGGGTCGAGGTGGTGAAGGGCGGCTGCGGGTGGCGCCTGGCGGGCTTGGCCTCCACCTGGGCCACCGTGAAGGTCGCGAGTTCGAGGTCGCGCCGGAACGCCTCCGCCTCCTCGGCGGTGCCGACGTCGAGGCGCTGGATGCGCTTGCCGTCGGCGCCGACGAGGCGGGCGTCGAACACGCCGCCGCCCTTGGTGGCCAGCGTCGCGACGATCGACCAGTACTCGCGGGGCTTGAAGGTCTCGATCTCGCGCTCGCGGTCGCAGACGAGGCGCAGCGCCACCGACTGCACCCGGCCGGCCGAGCGGGCGCCCGGCAGCTTGCGCCACAGGACCGGCGAGAGGTTGAAGCCGACGAGGTAGTCCAGGGCGCGCCGCGCCAGGTAGGCGTCGACGAGGGCCTGGTCGATCGCCCGGGGCTGGGCCATCGCGGTCTCGACCGCGTCCTTGGTGATGGCGTTGAAGGTGACGCGCTCGACCGCGACGTCCTTGAGCACCTTGCGCGCCTGCAGCGCCTCCAGCACGTGCCAGGAGATCGCCTCGCCCTCGCGGTCCGGGTCGGTCGCCAGGATCAGCGTGTCGGCGCCCTTGACCGCCTTGGCGATCTCGGCGACGCGCTTCGCCCCGCGATCCTCCAGCTCCCACAACATATGGAAGTCCTGCTCCGGATCGACCGAGCCGTCCTTCGCCGGAAGATCGCGGATATGTCCGAACGAGGCCAACACCTCGTAGTCGCGGCCGAGATATTTATTGATTGTCTTGGCTTTGGCCGGCGACTCGACAACGACGACTTTCATAGACGGCTTGCCTTTTCGAAGAGCACACCGCGGCAGATCGGGCTTCAACTTGTGCGGGGCGGCCGGCGCGGGTTTTCGCGCGGCGAAGCGGACAAGTGGGTGATGACGCGGCGGTTGTCAAATACCGGCGACCATCGCATGCCATCCGTCTTGGCATCCTTGCGGCCCGCCCCCGCGGCTCCTATAGCGCTCGGCTCAGGATGAGCACCTCGGCACCCCCCGGCTTCCCGCACCGCCACCTCCTCGGCATCGAGGGCCTCTCGCCCCTCGACATCGTGGCGCTCCTCGACCGTGCCGACGAGGCCGTCGAGATCAGCCGCCAGGTCGAGAAGAAGCGCACGACCCTGCGCGGGCGCACCCAGATCAACCTGTTCTTCGAGCCCTCGACCCGGACCCAGTCCTCGTTCGAGCTGGCCGGCAAGCGCCTCGGCGCCGACGTGATGAACATGTCGGTCGCCTCCTCGTCGGTGAAGAAGGGCGAGACCCTGATCGACACCGCCGCGACACTGAACGCGATGCGGCCCGACATCATCGTGGTGCGCCACCACCAGGCCGGCGCGGTGCACCTGCTCGCCCGCAAGGTCGACTGCGCGGTGGTCAATGCCGGCGACGGCGCCCACGAGCACCCGACCCAGGCCCTCCTCGACGCCCTCACCATCCGCCGCAACAAGGGCCGGATCGAGGGGCTGACGGTGGCGATCTGCGGCGACGTCCTGCACTCGCGGGTCGCGCGCTCGAACATCATCCTGCTCATGGCGCTCGGCGCCCGGGTGCGGGTGATCGGCCCCTCGACCCTGCTGCCGCCGGGGCTCGCGCGCTTCGGCGTCGAGGTCTTCACCGACATGCGGGCGGGCCTGAAGGACGCCGACATCGTGATGATGCTGCGGCTGCAGCGCGAGCGGATGAACGGCTCCTTCGTGCCGTCCGTGAAGGAGTATTTCCGCTATTTCGGCCTCGACGGCGACAAGCTGCGCCACGCCCGGCCCGACGCCCTCGTGATGCATCCGGGCCCGATGAACCGCGGCGTCGAGATCTCCTCCGAGGTCGCCGACGGCGCGCAGTCGCTGATCCGGGAGCAGGTCGAGATGGGGGTCGCGGTGCGCATGGCGGTGCTGGAGGCGCTGGCCACGCACCTGCCGAACGCGTGACGCCGTCCGCCGCTTGACATGCCGCCGCGGGACTTCGACCTTGACATCCAGGCGATCCGGCGGCGCCTCGAGCGGGAGGGGTGGCGGATCCGGCCATCGAAGGGCCCGCATGACATCGACACCATGCCGGGACGCCCGCACGTCGCGGTGCCCCGGGGCCGCGGCAGCCTGCCGCCCGGGACGGCCCGGTCGATCGCGCGCAATGCCGGGTGGCTGGACGGGAGCGAGGAGCCGTGACGGCGTATATCGGCATACCGGAGCAGGAGCCCGGCACCCTGTGGGGGCTCTGGTTCCCCGACCTGCCGGGCTGCATCGCCGCCGGCGCGGCGGCCGGCGAGACCCTGGCCCAGGCCGCCGAAACGTTGGACCAGTGGGCTGCCCTGGCGCCGGAGGACGGCGTCGTCCTCCCGGTGCCCCGCTCCATCGAGGCATTGCGATCCGACCCGGACGTCGCCGGTGCCCTCGCGTCGGGCCACGTCGCCGTCGCGGTCAGGCCTCCGGCCGACGATCTCGGCCTCGATGACGCCCAGCTCCAGGCCGTCGACCGGGCCGCCGAGCGGCGCGGCCTGGCCCGCAGCGGCCTCGTCCGGGTCCTGGTGCTCGACGAGATCGCCGGCTGACCCGCCCCTCTCATCCGCTCCCGCTTCCGTAGGCCGATGTCACCCTCCTGCCTCCTCCTCACCAACGCCCATCTGATCGACCCCGCCTCCGGCCGCGAGGGGCCGGGCGCGGTGCTCGTCCGCGATCGATCGATCGCCGACGTCCACTGGGGCACCCCCGCGGTCCTGCCCGAGGGGGCGGAGGTGATCGAGTGCGGGGGGCAGGTGCTCACCACCGGCCTCGTCGACCTGCGCGCCTTCGTGGGCGAGCCCGGCGCCGAGCACCGGGAGACCCTGGCGAGCGCCAGCGCCGCGGCCGCCGCCGGCGGCGTGACGACGCTGGTGTGCATGCCCGACACCAACCCGCCGATCGACGATCCGGCGATCGTCGACTTCGTGCTGCGCCGGGCGCGCGACACCGCGAGCATCCACGTGCTGCCGACGGCCGCCATCACCCGGGGGCTGGCCGGCCAGGTGATGACCGAGTTCGGCCTGCTCACCGAGGCCGGCGCCGTCGCCTTCACGGACGGGCTGAAGGCCGTGACCAACGCCCAGGTGATGCGCAGGGCGCTGACCTACGCCCGCGACTTCGGCGTCCTCTTGATGCAGCACGTCGAGGAGCCGACGCTCGTCGGCGACGGGGTGATGAACGAGGGCGAGATGGCCTCGCGGCTGGGCCTGCACGGCATCCCGCGGGAAGCCGAGACGATCCTGCTCGAGCGCGACATCCGCCTCGTGCGCCTGACCGGCGGGCGCTACCACGCCGCGATGATCTCAACCGCCGACTCGGTCGAGATCGTGCGCCGGGCGAAGGAGGCGGGCCTGCCCGTGACCTGCGGCGTCTCGGTCAACAACCTGGTGCTGAACGAGAACGACATCGGCCACTACCGCACCTTCTGCAAGCTCTCGCCGCCCCTGCGCACCGAGGAGGACCGCCAGGCCGTGGTGGCGGCGCTCAACGAGGGCGTGATCGACGTCGTGGTCTCCGACCACAACCCGCAGGACGTCGAGACCAAGCGCCTGCCCTTCGCCGAGGCCGCCGACGGGGCGCTCGGGATCGAGACCCTGCTCGCCGCCGCACTCCGACTGGTCCACGCGGGCGATATCGGCCTCCCGCGGCTCCTCGCCGCCCTCTCGGCCGCACCGTCGCGGCTGCTCGGCCGCGAGACCGGGCGCCTCGCCCCCGGCGCCCCGGCCGACCTCGCGCTGATCGACCCCGACGCGCCCTACGTGCTCGACAAGCGGCACCTGAAGTCGCGCTCGAAGAACTCGCCCTTCGACGAGGCGCGGCTGCAGGGGCGGGCCACGCTCACCCTGGTCGCCGGCCGGATCGTCCACCGCACCGAGGAGCCGCGCTGATGGCGCCGGACTGGACGCTCGTCGCCGCGGGCCTCGCCCTCGGCTACCTCCTCGGCGCGATTCCCTTTGGGCTGATCCTCACGCGCGTCGCCGGGCTCGGCGACGTGCGGGCAATCGGGTCGGGCAATATCGGCGCCACCAACGTGCTGCGCACAGGCCGCAAGGGGCTCGCCGCGGCGACGCTGTTGGGCGATGCGCTGAAGGGCACCGCCGCGGTCCTGATCGCCGCGCACTTCGGCGGCCAGGAGGCGGCGCTGGCGGCGGGGCTCGGCGCGTTCCTGGGCCATCTCTTCCCCGTCTGGCTCGGCTTCAAGGGCGGCAAGGGCGTCGCCACCTTCATCGGCGTGCTGCTCGGGCTCTTCCCCCTCGGGGTGCTGGTCTTCGCCGCGGTGTGGCTCGGCCTCGCCTTCCTGCTGCGCTACTCCTCGGCCTCGGCGCTGGCGGCCTCCGCCGCGACGCCCGTCGCCCTGTGGGCCTTCGGGCAGGGCCGCCTCGCCGTGCTGTTCTGCGTGCTCGCCCTGCTGCTATGGTGGAAGCACGCGCCCAATATCCGCCGCCTCGCCGCGGGGACCGAGGGGCGCATCGGACAGAAGGGCTGAAGGTCTTACACTGGCCCTCACCCAAGGTTCGCGTGACCTCAAGGGGGAGAGGGCCTTGCACCTCAGCGACGCGCAGCGCCTCGACTGGCTCCGGCTGATCCGCTCGGAGGGCATCGGTCCGCGCACCTTCCGGGGACTGGTGAACCGCTTCGGCGGCGCCGGCGCGGCGCTGAAGGCGCTCCCGGGCCTCGCCAAGGCCCGGGCTAAGCCGATCCGGGTCACGACCAAGGCCGAGGCCGAGCGCGAGCTGGCGGCCGCCGCCCGCCTCGGCGCCCGGTTCGTGGCGATGGGCGAGCCCGACTACCCGCTGCCGCTCCAGGCCACCGCCGACGCGCCGCCGCTGCTGGCCGTGCGCGGCGACGCCGCCTGCCTGAAGCGCCCCGCCGTCGCCCTCGTCGGCTCGCGCAACGCATCCGCCGCCGGCCTCACCTTCACCGAGCGCCTGTCGCACGCGCTCGGTGCCGAGGGGCTGGTGATCGTCTCCGGCCTGGCCCGCGGCATCGACGCCCGGGCCCACAAGGCGGCGCTCGCGAGCGGCACCGTGGCGGTGCTGGCCGGCGGGCACGACCGGATCTACCCGTCGGAGCACGAGGAGCTGGTCGCGCGCATCCTGGAGGCCGGCGGCGCCGTCGTCGCCGAGATGCCGATGGGCTGGGAGCCCCGGGGCCGCGACTTCCCGCGCCGCAACCGCATCATCTCCGGCCTCTCTCTGGGCACCGTGGTGGTGGAGGCGGCGCGCCGCTCCGGCTCGCTCATCACCGCCCGCTTCGCCCTGGAGCAGGGCCGCGAGGTCTTCGCGGTGCCGGGCTCGCCCCTCGATCCCCGGGCCGAGGGCACCAACGACCTGATCCGCGACGGCGCCACCCTGTGCGCCGCCCCCGAGCACGTCATGGCGGTACTCGGACCCCTGATCGACCGGCCCGGTCCGGCGACGGGCGCCGAGGAGGCGGCGGACCTGCCGGAGGCCGCCCTGTACTGGGACGAGATCGACTTCTCGGCCGAGCCGATCACCGCCATGGCGGCCGAACCGGCGCAGAGCCCCCTCGAAAGCTCCCTCGAACCGGCGCCGCCGCGGCCGGTGCCGCAGGACGACCGGATCATCCTGCTCGAACTCCTCGGACCGTCGCCGGTGCCGGTCGACGCCCTGGCGCGGCAGGCCGGATTGTCGGCGCGGGTGGTCCAGGGGCTGCTGATGGAGCTGGAGCTCGATGGGAAGGTATGGCGGCACCCGGGCGGGTCGGTGTCGCTGCGGTGAGGCGTCCGAGCGATCCTCGTCGGTTGAGAGATGACGACGGCGGAACCGCACCGCAGCCCCACGCCGACGGTTCTCGATACGGCACGTCCGCTCCCCCGCCCGGCAGGGCTGTCAGAGCCAACCCGCGCCCGTCCGACGTTTCGAGCTACTACCGGGGCGCCTCACCCCGGTGCATCGCCTCGACCTCCGCCGTGAAGCGCCCGTCCGGCCCATGCAGCACCAGGGCCGGCGCCAGGGTGAAGGGGCCCCGGCTGCCGCGCACGCCCGCCACCAGCACCCGGATCGCCGCCGCCTCCGCCCGCGGCTGGACCGGCGTGACGGTGAGCGCACCGAACCGGCCCGCCATCGCGTCGAGGCAGGCGGGGAGAGCGTCGGCCCGATGGATCAGCACCATCCGGCCGCCGGGGCGCAGCAGGTCGGCGGCGGTGCGCAGCCAGGCTTCCAGCCCGCCGGGCTCGGGGAAGCCGTGCGCCACGGCCCGGGTCGCCACCGGCGAGGCGCGGTGCCGGCCGGGCTCGAAGAAGGGCGGGTTGGTGAGCAGCAGGTCGACCGAATCCGGCAGGAGACCGGCGGCGCGGCGCTCGCGCCCCGGCGCCGTGACGTCGGCTTCGATCACCCGGACCCGCTCGGCGAGCCCGTTCTCCTGCGCGTTGAGGCGGCCCAATGCCGCGGCCTCCGGGTCGCGCTCGACCAGCATCACCCGCGCCTCGGGGCAGGCGAGGGCGACCGCGAGACCGACCGCGCCGGTGCCGGCGCCGAGATCGCACACGGTCTCCCCGCCTCGCGCATCGGCGCTCGCCGCGAGCAGCACCGCGTCGGTCCCGGCGCGGTGGGCGCCGCGGGGCGGCTGGCGCAAGGTGAGCCGTCCGCCGAGCCAGGAATCGGGAACGGACCGGGCGTCGGGCGGGCTCATCGGCTCACGCCTCGTGACGCAACTCGTGGGCCAGGCCCGCATCGGTGAGGAGGCGCCGGGCCTGGCGGGCGTGGTCCTCCGGCACCAGCAGCCGGCGCGGGAAGGCGCCGATCATCCCCTCCATCACGCTGATGTGGTTATCGGCCACCAGCACCGGGATCCCGGCCCCCGCGAGGAGCGATTCCGCGAAGCCGATCAGGACGATGTCGTTGGTGCGGATCAACTCGATCATGGGGTGGCCAAAGGTCTCTCGCCGGGGGTCCCTGGCCGGTCGTTCGCCGGACCGCGGCGGCCATACCACACAAGCCCGCCGGGTGCGCCGCATCCCCAGACCGCCGCACTGCAGCAGGGCCTTGCGGCAGCTTGCGTGTTGCCGCCGGGGGCGCCTGCGTGCCAAAGGGGGCGGGAGATGATCGAGGAGCCCCGCGATCCGGGGCGGCGCTGAGGAGATCGCGCGGGCGTGGGCGTCGTACTTCCCCTCCAGGACAAACCCTCCGACCCGGAGGCCAGCCTCGACGCCCTGGTGGCGCTCGTGGCGGGCGGGATGGAGCGTGTCAACGCGATGATCCTGTCGCGCACCGGCTCCGACGTCACGATGATCCCGGAGGTCGCCAACCACCTCATCTCCTCGGGCGGCAAGCGCCTGCGCCCGATCCTGACGCTCGCCACCGCGGCCCTGTCGGGCTACGACGCGGCCGGCGACGGCGACGTGAAGCTCGCCGCCAGCGTCGAGTTCATGCACACGGCGACGCTCCTGCACGACGACGTCGTCGACGAGAGCGACATGCGTCGCGGCAAGGTCGCGGCCCGGATCAAGTGGGGCAACGAGGCCAGCGTCCTCGTCGGCGACTTCCTGCTCGGCCAGGCCTTCAAGATGATGGTCGAGGTCGGCTCGCTGCGCGCCCTCGACATCCTGTCGTCGGCCGCCTCGGTGATCGCCGAGGGCGAGGTGATGCAGCTCACCGCCGCCCGCAGCACCGAGACCAGCGAGGACGAGTACCTGGCGGTGATCCGGGCGAAGACCGCCGAGCTGTTCGCCGCCGCCTGCGAGGTCGGCCCGGTCCTGGCCCAGCGGCCGAAATCCGAGATCGCCGCCTGCCGCAGCTACGGCATGAACCTCGGCATCGCGTTCCAGCTCGTCGACGACGCCCTCGATTACGGCGGCACCAGCGCCGACCTCGGCAAGAACGTCGGCGACGATTTCCGCGAGGGCAAGATCACCCTGCCGGTCGTGCTGTCGTTCCGCCGCGGCACCGACGAGGAGCGGGCGTTCTGGCGCCGCACCCTGGAGCGCCAGGAGATCGAGGAGCCCCGCGACCTCGACGCGGCGATCGCGATCATGCGCCGCCACCGCGCCCTCGAGGATACGATCGAGCGCGCCCGGCACTACGGCGCCATGGCCAAGGATGCGCTCGCCCTGTTCCCGAATGCGCCGATGAAGCAGGCGCTGCTCGAGGCGGTGGATTTCTGCATCGCGCGGGCGCGCTGAAAGCAGGTTTCGCAGAGGCGGTTGACGCCTCCGTAACAGGAACCTGCGACAGGGCAGACCTTTAAGCGAACGACGCGCTGGCCAGCCGGCGCGGGTCCTCTTGGACGGCGCGCCTTGCCGTCATGCCTCGGTGAATCCGAGCCACCGCCGCACCTCCCCCGGGCTCACGCCCCGCTCCCGCAAAGCCGCCAGCGCCTCGGAGCCCAGGCTCTTCGAGAGCTTCTCCCCCGCCGCGTCGCGGATCAGCGCGTGGTGGTGGTAGCACGGCGTCGGCAGGCCGAGGAGGCGCTGGAGCAGGACGTGAAGGTCGGTCGCGGCCTCGAGGTCCTGGCCGCGGACCACGTGGGTGATGCCTTGCGCGGCATCGTCCAGCACCGCGGCGAGGTGGTAGCTCGTCGGCACGTCCTTGCGGCCCAGCACCACGTCGCCCCAGCGGGCCGGGTCGGCGGCGCGGGTCGCGCCGGGGACGCCCGGCGCGAAGGCCGTGTAGGCGTGCGGTCCCGGGCAGGACTGCAGCGCCCGCGCCATGTCGAGGCGCCAGGCATGGGGCGCGCCCGCCGCCACGGCCGCGGCGGTCGCCGCCGAGCCGCGGCAGGTGCCCGGATAGAGCGGCGCGCCGTCCGGGTCGCGGGCGCCCGTGGCGGCGGCCTGGATCTCCCGGCGCGTGCAGGTGCAGGGATAGACGAGGCCCCGCGCCCGCAGGTCGTCGAGGACGGCCCGGTAGGCGGGCATCCGGTCCGACTGGCGCCAGACCGGCTCCGGGAAGGCGAGCCCGAGCCAGGCGAGGTCGGCGACCAGCGCGTCGGTCAGCTCCGGCCGGCAGCGCACGGGGTCGATGTCCTCGATGCGCAGCAGCAGCTCGCCCCGGATCGCCCGGGCGACGGCCGCGTTGAGGAGGGCCGAGTAGGCGTGGCCGAGATGCAGGCGCCCGTTCGGGCTCGGGGCGAAACGCAGGCGAGGAGACGGCACGGCGGGATGCGGACGCGGAGGAACCCCAAGCCCATAAGCCCGCCGGCCGCCGGCGTCACCGGGCCGCCCTCCCTCTTGCTCGATTCTGAGGCGGTGCTGCGCGAGGGCGTGGCGGCGCTGACGGCGCAGGACCCGATCATGGCGCGCCTCGTGGCGGAGGGCGCGGTGCCGCCCCTGCGCAAGCGCCCGCCGGGCTTCCAGGGCCTCGCCGGCATCGTGGTGGCGCAGCAGCTCTCCACCGCCAGCGCCGGGGCGATCTGGGGCCGGCTCACCGCCCGCCTGCCCGACCTCACCGCCGAGGCCCTGGCGGCGGCCCCGGACTCCGCGCTTCGCGAGGCCGGCCTGTCGGCGCCGAAGATCCGCACCCTGCGGGCGGCGGCCGGGGCCGTCGTCGGCGGCGCCCTGCCCCTCGACACCCTGCACGCCCTGTCGGCGAACGAGGCCCACCGGCTGATGGTGGCGGTGCACGGCATCGGGCCCTGGACCGCCGACGTCTACCTGCTGTTCTGCCTCGGCCATCCGGACGCCTTTCCGGCCGGCGACCTCGCCCTGCAGGAGGCGGCGCGCCTCGCCGACGGGCTCGACGCGCGCCCGAACGCCGCCGCCCTGACGGCGCGGGCCGAGGCCTGGCGGCCCTGGCGCGGGGTCGCCGCCAAGGTGCTGTGGGCCTATTACCGGATCGCCAAGGCGCGCGACGGCGCGCCTGTCCCATCGTAAAGGCGCGCGACGGCGCGCCGCGCCCATCGTGAAGCCGCGCGATGGCGCGGCTCTTCCATCATGGAGGCCGCGCGGTGGCGCGGCCCTTGCGCCCGACGACGCGACCGAACGGAGTTCGACCCGATGCCGATCCTCACCGGCCCGCGCCTGCGACCCCGCTCGGGAGCGCCACCGCGCCAGCTCGTTGTCCTGCTGCACGGCTTCGGGGCCGACGGCAACGACCTGATCGACCTCGCCCAGGAGTGGCAGCCGCTCCTGCCGGACGCCGCCTTCGTGGCGCCGCACGCCCCCGAGCCCTGCATCCAGGGCTTCGGCCGGCAGTGGTTCTCCCTCACCTTCCGCGACCCGCACGAGCGCTGGCGCGGCGTGAACCGGGCCGGCCCGACGCTGGACGCGTTCCTCGACGCCGAGCTCGAGGCGCACGGGCTCGGCCCCCACCAGCTCGCCCTCGTCGGATTCAGCCAGGGCTGCATGATGGCGCTGCACGTGAGCCTGCGCCGCCCGACACCGGTGGCGGCCGTGGTCGGCCTGTCCGGCATGCTCGTGCTGGAGGAGGGCAAGGGCCCCGAGAGCCTGAAGCCCGCGGTCCGTTCGGTGCCGCCAGTCCTCCTCGCCCACGGCGACCAGGACGAGGTGATCCCGGTCGACGCGCTCTTCCTCTCCGCCGAGGCGCTCGCGGCGGCGGACGTGCCGGCGGAGTGGCACCTCTCTGCCGGGATCGGCCACGGCATCGACGACGGCGCCCTGCACCATGCCGGGCAGTTCCTCGCCGCCGGCTTCGCCCGGGCGCGGAAGCGCTAGCCCCGCGCCTCCCTCAGCGCGGCTTGCGCACCCGCCCGCAGCAGGGCGGAATCGCCGGAGAGCGCGATCAGGTCGAAGCCCTCCGCGATCAGCTCGCGGGTGCGCGGGCCCGACAGGGAGTAGATGCCGATGCGCTTGCCCGCCGCCCGGGTGCGCGCCATGGCGTGCTTGAGGGCGTCGCGCACCGCCGCGCCGTCGGGGTCGAGGCCGGCCCCGCCCGAGAGGGCGATCGAGAGGTCGGAGGGGCCGATGAAGATGCCGTCGATCCCGTCCACCGCCAGGATGTCGTCGAGGGCGGCGAGCGCCTCGCGGGTCTCGATCATCGCGAGCGTCTGGCAGAAGCCGTTGGCCTCGCGCAGGTAGGTCTCGGGCGCGAGGCCCGACAGCATCAGGGCCGGGCCCGGGCCCCAGCTGCGCTCTCCGAGCGGCGGGTACTTGGCGAGGCTTGCGAAACGCCGCGCGTCCTCCACGGTATTGACCATCGGGGCGATGATCCCGGAGATCCCGGCATCGAGCAGGCGCGAGACCGTCGAGAACCCGCCGACCGGCACCCGCGCCAGGGTCGGCTTGCCGCGGGCCGCGACGAGGGCGACGGTGCGGCTGATGCTGTCGAAGTCGTGGGCGCCGTGCTGCATGTCGAGCGTCACGGTATCGAACGCCTCGGCGGCGAGGAGCCCCGCGACCGCGGGCTCCGGGATGCCGCACCAGGCCGTGATCAGCGGCTTGCCCTCACGGAATCGCGCCGCCAGCGCGGCCACCGCCCCACCTCGTTCCGCCATCATGCGCCCTCCCGGCCCGGCCGCTGACTCGTTGCGCGGCTCTCGAGGGGCGAGCTTAGGTCAGGCTCGACCGCGCCGTCGAGGCGGAGTCCCCGCGCCCGCGACATGCCGCCCCCTCCCGCCACGCTTGCATCGAGGCCACGGCATGCGCATATCGGCGCGACCAACGACCGCAATTCATCGCAGCGACGTCCGGGTGCCCCCCGGGCGATCCGGCTAACGCGTTGTGCTGCCTTCGCGGTTCGGCTAATTTGCCACCGGCCGCCGGGACGCCCCGGATCGACGCGTCCCCCGGCCCGACCTTCTCCTCGAGGTCGCCGCGCCGCGGGTCCCACACGTCGTCAGGAGCCTCGGCCCCATGGACTTCCTCAAACCACGGTACACGCCTATGAATCGCCGCCGTCGCATCTACGAGGGCAAGGCGAAGGTCCTCTATGAGGGTCCCGAGCCCGGCACGCTCATCCAGCATTTCAAGGACGACGCGACCGCCTTCAACGCCAAGAAGCACGAGGTGATCGACGGCAAGGGCGTGCTGAACAACCGGATCTCCGAGTTCGTGTTCCAGCACCTCAACGACATCGGCGTGCCGACGCACTTCATCCGCCGGCTCAACATGCGCGAGCAGCTGATCCGCGAGGTCGAGATCATCCCCCTCGAGGTGGTGGTGCGCAACGTGGCGGCGGGCTCGCTGGCAACGCGGCTGGGCCTGGAGGAGGGCACCCAGCTCCCGCGCTCGATCATCGAGTTCTACTACAAGAACGACCAGCTCAACGACCCGATGGTGTCGGAGGAGCACATCACGGCCTTCGGCTGGGCGACGCCGCAGGAGATCGACGACATCATGGCGTTGGCCATCCGGGTCAACGACTTCCTGTCCGGCCTCTTCCTCGGCGTCGGCATCCGCCTCGTCGACTTCAAGATGGAGACCGGCCGGCTCTGGGAAGGCGACATGATGCGCATCGTCGTCGCCGACGAGATCTCCCCGGATTCCTGCCGTCTGTGGGACATCAAGAGCCAGGACAAGCTCGACAAGGACCGCTTCCGCAAGGATCTCGGCGGCCTGATCGAGGCCTACACCGAGGTGGCCCGCCGCCTCGGCATCCTGGGCGAGAACGAGAAGGTGCAGACCGGCGGGCCGCGCCTGGTTCAGTAAACGGCCCGGACCGGCTCCTCGCGAGCCGGTCCGGCTGCGGCCTCCGTGCGACGAGCACGCCCGGTTCATCGTTCGATGAACAGCGGCCCGAGGGGTTCCAACCCTCGGACCGCTGTTTGCCTATGGGCGGTGGCAAGGACGCGATGTCCCCGGGACCGCCCTTGGGGGCAGCGAGCACGGCGGCACGGCGGACGCACCAGGATCCGCCCCGTCCCGCACCGTCAGCGGCTCACCATCTGGTCCTCCCGAACCGCCACGCTTATGCTGCGCGAAAAATGGGAGGACACACGACATGCGCAACGCCACGCGCGCGGCATCGCTCGCGCTCGCCGTCATGCTGTGGGCCGGGCCGGCCCCCGCTGCCGACACCGCCACGCCGGAGGGCTTCTCGGCCGAGCGGCTGGCCCGCATCGGCCCGGCGATGAAGCGGGAGATCGACGGCGGCACGATTCCGGGCGCGGTGACGCTGATCGCCCGCAACGGCAAGATCGTGCATTTCGAAGCGCACGGCTTCCTCGATTCGGCGAAGACCAAGCCGATGCCCCGCGAGGCGGTGTTCCGCGGCTTCTCGATGACGAAGCCGATCGTCTCGGTGGCGGCGATCGCCCTGATGGAGCAGGGCAGGCTCGGCCTGCGCGACCCGCTCTCGCAGTACTTCCCCGAGTTCAAGGACATGAAAGTCTACCAGGAGGTGCGCGACGAGCGCGGCCGCACGAGCCGGGTCGCGGTGCCGGCCAAGCGCCCGATCCTGGTCTGGGACCTGATCCGTCACACCGCAGGCTTCACCTATAGCGGGTCGGCACCGTTCCCGGAGATGAAGGAGGCCTACGAGAAGGCCGACGTCGAGAGCCTGGAAACCGACATCTCCAACGAGGAGTTCGTCAAGCGCCTCGCGGCGATCCCGCTCGCCTACGAGCCCGGCACGCGCTGGGAATACTCGGTGGCGACCGACGTCCTCGGCCTCGTGGTCGAGAAGGTGGCGGGCAAGCGCCTCGACCTCCACCTCGACGAGATGATCTTCAAGCCCCTCGGCATGACCGAGACCAGTTTCCAGCTCAGGCCCGATCAGGCGCCGCGCCTCGCCGATGCCTATGAGTCCGACCCGCTCCGAGCCGACCTGTGGAAGCTCGCCCGCAGCGAGCAGGACCCGGGCAAGCGCTACGTCCATGGCGGAGCCGGCGCGGTCATCACGGCGGGCGACTATCTCCGCTTCGCCCAGATGGTGGCGAATGGCGGCGAACTCGACGGCGTGCGGATCCTGTCGCGCGAATCGGTCGAGTTCATGCTCGCCAACCACATCCAGGGGCTGGAGGGCTCGCCGACGCCGACCACGGGTCCGGGCTACGGCTTCGGCCTCGGCTGGGGCGTGCGCCTCGACGAGGGCGGGGCCTGGATCCCGGGCTCGAAGGGCGATGCGATGTGGGCCGGCGCCGGCGGCACCAGCTTCACGGTCGACCGCAAGGAGGGGATCGTCGGGATCTTCCTGTCGGCCGGTCCCAGCACCCGGCAGAAAACCCGCTTCCTGTTCAAGAACCTGCTCTACGGGGCACTGGTGCGCTGAGCGGATTTCGCAAGAGTGGTGATCAGGTTTGCGAAAAACGATCGGCGACAGAACTCAGACATACACGGACGACGCGTTGGCTTGCCGGCGCTTCGTCCGCTGAGGGTCAAAACTCAATCAGCTTGACCGTGCGAGGGGCCGCTCGCAGCCCCTGCCGGACCGTCCGCCTTGCCGGTTTGAATGGCCGCTTGGACGGAAAAAGCTGGCCTGCAGGGCCTGATATGAACAGGTTCTGCCCCCATGTGTCGGAGTGGCAGGCAGCGGCGTGGCAGCACTGTCGAGTTTGGCGCGGGCCACACCCCAAGCCATGGATGCCATGCCGCTGGAGAAGGCGCTGATAAGGCCGGCTCCGAGGATGCCGCTGCCGTAGTGAACTCGTGTCAATACATTCCGACCCCGCCCTGGGCAGGCGGCGAGTGTGCCGGCGGACAAGCTGGCCACGATGAAGCCGGTGGCGGCGATGACTGCGTTTCCAGGCTTGAGAGGCGGACAACCCCGCTCGCCAGCCTCCCTTTAAATTCCGCTCACCGGACTTCCAGCGCCTCCTCGATGAGGCTGCGCGCCTGCTTCCAGGCTGGCGCAGACGGCGTGACCAGGTCGAAGTGACCGGCCTCCGGGATGTTGACCAGCCTCGGCTCGATCGCGGACTTGCCTCTGAGGGCACGGGCATAGTCATAGGCGACCCAGGGCGGGATCAGCCGGTCGAGCACGCCGCTGACCATGACGATCGACCCCGCTGACGGCGTGAGGGCCGCGGGCGAGACCTCCGCGAGCTTGTCCGCCGGGGCGAGACGTTCCGCGATGCCGGGGCCGCACAGCACCGGGACGAACCGGGCAAACGTGGCGAGGTCGCCCACGCCGCCCAAGCTGATCACCGCGCGTGGCACGAACTGAGGTGACCCGTACAGCTGGCTTCCGGTTGGAAGCGATCCGCGCGACACCGCCCATAATGCGAGATGGCCGCCCGCCGAGTGCCCGGCGAGCACCACCCGCGAGAGGTCCAGCCGGTAGGTGGGGGCGTCCTCGGTCAGCCGGTCAAGAGCCGCGCGGACGTCCTGGTAGGTGCCGGGATACCCGCCCCCGGCCTCGTTGGCGCGGCGGTAGCCGATGCTCCAGACCGCGATGCCGCGCTGCGCCAGCTCCGCCCCGAGGTGCCGCATCTGCTCCCGCCCAGCGGTGGTGGCGCTCCAGCACCCGCCATGGATGAGCACTGCGACCGGATGCAGGCCGGGGCCGTCGGGCAGGAACACGTCCACGCCCTGGGCGAGCGCTTCGCCGTACGCGACCTGCACAGTGGGGTTGGGCCTCGGCAGGTCGCGGAAGGTTGAGAGCTCCACCGGGTCGGCCGAGGCCGGCCCGATGGCAAGCACCATCGCCAACACAAAGGTAACGCATCGCTTCATGTCAGCCTCCTGCCAGCCGGCATCGACGGGTCGCGTTCGCGCTTCATCCTAACAGATCGATGCTCCAGGCGCTTCAGGCCGCAAGGCTGGCAACGGTCATGATGCGACTACCAAGCAGTCACGGCGTCGCGCTCGGCTAGGAGATCGCACCTCTAAATAAGAGATCACACCTCTAAATCATGAGCGGACCGTTAGACGTGAAAATTCGGATGTCGGCTTCTGGCGCGATCCTGCCGTTCAGCATCCACCTATTGAACCGCCGCTCCCCACCCTCAGCAGTCCATCGCACGGTCAAGCTGATTGAGTTCTGACCCGTGAGGCGCGCGTCAGCGCGGATTGCCCTCGATCGGGTCTCGCAGGCGCAGGTAGGCGCCGGAGCGCGGGTCGAAGCCGGGATTGTACCAGGGGTCGGCGGCCAGCGCCTCGCCCCAGCGCTCGCGCAGCCGCGCCACCTCGGCGGCGTGGCGCTCCTGCGCCGCCGGGGTCCAGCGGCGGCTCGCCGCCTCGCGGTGGTGGAGCACGGCGCCCGGCACGATCAGGTTGCGGTACCCGGCCCGGTCGAGGCGCAGGCACAGGTCGACGTCGTTGAAGTCGACCGCGAAGGCCTCGGCGTCGAAGCCCCCCACCGCCCGGAATTTTTCGGCCTCGATCACCAGGCAGGCCGCCGTCACCGCCGAGACCCGGTGCGTCGCCCGCAGGCGGTGCAGGTAGCCCGGGGCGTCGCCGGGGAAATGCCGGTGGGCGTGGGTGACGAGGCCTCCGGCGCCGAGGACGATGCCGCCGTGCTGGATCCGGCCCTCGGCATCGAGGAGCTTCGCCCCCACCGCCCCGACCTCCGGCCGCAGGGCCTCGCCGGCCATCCGGGCGAGCCAGTCGGGATGGATCGCCTCGACGTCGTTGTTGACGAAGGCGAGGAGCCTGCCGCTGGCCTCGCTCGCCGCCCGGTTGTTCATCGCGGCGAAGTTGAACGGGCCGGGGCAGGGCAGCACCCGGGCGAGGCCGCGCTGCTCCAGCTCACGGAAATACGCGTGGGTCTCGGGCTCGCGGCTGTCGTTGTCGCAGACGATGATCTCCCGCTCCGGCCAGTCGGTGCGGGCGACGAGGCTCTCGAGGCAGGTGCGCAGCAGCGCGACCCGGTCGCGGGTCGGCACGATCACGGTGGCGCGGGGCGGCTCGGGCAGGGTCCGGCGCGAGACGAGGACGCCGCCCGCCTCCTCGACGCGGCCGACCCCGGCGAGGCTGCGCTCGGCGAGGGCGCGCCGCGACCGGCGCCAGACCTCGGGGGTGACCGGCGGCGCGGCCTCGAACGGGGACCACGTCGAGAGCAGGCGCGGCAGGTGGCGGATGGTGCCGAGTCCCTCGGCCGCGAGGCGCAGCAGCAGGTCGGCGGCCTCGGCGCCGGGCAGGGACGGATCGAGCCCGAGGCGGTCCAGGGCCTGCCGGCGCAGGGCCACCACCGGGCCGACATAGTCGGTGGCGAGCAGGTAGTCGGGATCGAAGGCCGGGCGCAGCACCGGCAGCAGCGGCTTCCCCCCGGGCCCGAGCACCAGAGCGTCGCCGTAGAGGGCCTCGAGGCCGGGCTCGGCCGCGAAGACCTCCGCGATGGCGGGGGCCGCACCCGGCACGAGCCGGTGGCCGGGCGCCGTCAGCACCACGATCGCGGCCGGGCCGGCGCCCTCCGACAGGATCTCGGCGGACGTCGCCACGCGCAGGCCCGGCACGGCCTCGGCCTTCCCCGCCGCGAACGGCGGCGGATGCAGGGCGTGGCGGGCGCCCCAGAGGATCGCGGCACGGTCGCGGGCCCGCACCCGCTTGCCGGCGAGGAGCGCGCGGACGACCTGCCAGGCCTCGCCCGGGTGCCGGGCCGCGAGGAGGGCCCCGGCGCGCCAGCGCCGGGCGGCGCCGGGCTGATCGTCCGCGAAGCGCAGCAGGTCGAAGGCCGGATGGGGCGGGAGCCTCACTCCAGCTCCTCCCCGAAGGTCGTGACCGAGAAGGCCGGGTGATAGTACGGGTCGTCGCGGATCATGGCCCGCCAGCGCGCGGCGAAGCGCTCGCCCTCGGCGTCGAACCGCAGCCGGGCGGCGCCGACGCTCGGGCCGCGGCTGACCGACTCGTGGTGGGCCAGCACCGCCCGCGGCGTCCAGACCGACCTCCAGCCCGCCGCCCGGAGGCGCAGGCAAAGGTCGATGTCGTTGAAGTCGATCGGGAAGGCCTCGGCGTCGAGGCCGCCGACGGCCGCGAACTTCGCCCTGGCCACCGCCAGGCAGGCGGCGGTGACGCCCGCGACCTCGTGGGCGACGGTGAGCCGGCCGAGATGGCCCGGCGTGTCGGCCGGGCGGTTGCGCAGGATGTGCCCGGCCCGGCCGCCGAGCCCGACCACGACGCCGGCATGCTGCAGCCGGCCGTTGCCGAACAGGAGCTTGGCCCCGACGGCGCCGACCTCCGGCCGCAGGGCCTGGCGCACCATCGCGGAGAGCCAGTCGGGGTGCAGCACCTCGACGTCGTTGTTGAGGAGCACCAGGACGTCGCCGCGGGCGGCGGCGGCGCCGTCGTTGACGAGGGCCGAGAAGTTGAACGGGCCGGGACGCTCGAGGCGGCGCACCCGCGGGTCGGCGTCCCACTCGGCGTAGAGGGCGGCGACGGCCGGATCGGTCGAGCCGTTGTCGACGATGACGAGTTCGAGGGCCGGGTAGGCGGTGTCGCGCAGCACGCCCTGCACCGCCACCCGCAGCAGCTCCGGCCGGTCGCGGGTCGGGATCACCACCGAGACGAGCGGCGCCGGCTCGGGCAGCGGCCAGTCGAGGTCGAGGGTGTCGCCGCTGCGCACCATGGCGGCGGGCGCGCCCGCCCGGCGCAACGCCGCCGCGAGGTCGGCGGCGTGGCCGTCGGGGTCGGGCGCCTCGGGCGCGGTGCGGCAGAGGATGCGGGGGATGCGCCGCGGGCGGACCGGCCCCGCCAGGATCGCGGCGAGGAGAAGCGCCCGGGCGCCCTGCCCGGGCTCCCAGCCGCTGCGAGCGACGAGATCCGCCGCGACGAGGAACGGCCGGCCGGGATAGAGCGTCGTCAGGGCGAGGTCCGGGCTCCAGGCCGGCTTGAGGCGCGGGCGCAGGCCCGAGGCCTCCTCCACCTCGCTGTCGGCGTAGGCGAGGTCCGCCGGCTCCGGCCCGGCGAAGGCGGCGGCGAGCTGGGCCAGGGCATGGGGCGCGAGGACGTCGCCCGCCGCGAGGTGCCCGATCGCGACCCCATCCGGCAGGCCGTCGCCGGCGATCCGCGGATCGTCCGGCACGACGCCGGCGGGCGCCGGGCCGCCCCAGCGCACGGCGAGGCGCCAGTCGCGGTGGCTCTGCGCCGTGAGGGCGGCGAGCGTGCGGCGCACCGCCTCGGCCTGCTCCGGCGCCACCTCCAGGATCAGGCCGAGGCGCGGCAAGGGCTTCAGCGGCATCCGGTCGAAGGCGGGCTCGAAGGGCCGGGCACGCTCCGCCTTCCAGGTCGGATACTGCGCGAGCGGCCTCACGCCGGCGGCGATGCGCAGGGTGTTGCGCAGGCGGCGCGCGTCCCGGCGCAGCCACTGGTAGAGGGCGACCGGCAGCTTGTCCGGCCGCCGCCGGGCGCAGAAGGCGAGCATCGCGGCGCGGGAGAGGAGCCGCGCCGCCTCGATCCGGAACCCCTCCGCCGGGGCGGCGAGCAGGATGGCGTCCGTGCCGGGCGGCACCGGCCCGAGCCAGGAGGCGCGCCCGAGCACCGGGCCCGGCAGCAGCGCGTCCTCGTGGGTGCCGTCGCGGCGGCGGAAGCGCAGGAGCGGCCGCACCGGCTCGGCGAAGCGGTCGAGGGCATAGTCGAGGGCGAGCCAGCGCCCGGGAGATACCGCGCCGGGGATCAGCTCGCGGGTGAAGTCCGGATCGTCCGAGCGGGGCGCGATGCGGCAGGTGCCCGGCGCCACCGGCCCGTCAGCCGTCGGCCGGCGGAGCGGCGGGCTTGCGCCGCGGCGCCCTGGCCGGCTTGCCGCCCCCGCCGAGGCCGACCTCGATCTCGAAGTCCCGCGCGAGGGCGGCCGGGACGATGAAGCCCTCTTCCACCACCGTGAAGCTGCCGCTGGCCGCACCCGGCGGGATCGTCGCGGCGCCCTGGCGGCTGCGCCGGTCGACGACCTGGGTGCCGTTCTTCACCGTCACGGTGACCGGGGCGTTGAACCGTCCGGGCGCGCCGCCGGGCCCGAGCAGGACCACGCCCTGCACGCCGACCGTGACGATGGTGCTGCCGTTCGGCCCGGGCTGGCACGAGCGGCTGATCTGGCCGAGGCGGATCTGCGTGCGCACCGTGCCGCCCGCCAGGGTCTGCAGGGAGGAGCCGCCCTCGGTGATGTCGATGATCGGGCAGTAGACGTCGTCGGGGCTCGGGGGCGCCTCGGGCGGCTTGGTGGTGCCGCCGTACTTGAAGATGTTGAGGAAGGAATTGCCCTCGTCCTGCGGCGGCGCGGTCTGCGCCAGCGCCGGGGCCGCAAGCCCGACGAGCGCCGCGGCCGCCAGGGCGAGACGGGGGATACGGAGAAAGCCAGCCGTCACGGTCCTCTCCCGGTGTCGGGTTACTTCAGGCTGTCGAAGCCTTCCTTGAACCCCTTGAGGGACAAGGGGATGCCGACGCCCTCCTCGGGGGTCTGGAAGACGATGAAGGTGGCCTGCTGGCCGGTCTTGAGCTGGTTGATCAGCTTGTCGTCCATCACCACCTCGGCGACGCAGCCGGTGGAGAGGCAGCGCACGAAGGAGGTGCGGCCGATCTCGGCCTGGTCGATCTTCAGGCCGAGGCCGGAGGGCAGCAGGACGCCGAGGGGCGCCACCACCCGCAGCAGCGTGCCGCGGTTGTCGGCGGTCTTCAGCACGATCACCACGAGGGTGAGGTTCGGCCGGTCCTCGGCGGCGACGTACTGCACCAGGGCGCATTGCTCGGCCTTGGCGCCGGCAGGCGTCTCGCAGCGCAGCTGCCAGTCCTCGAAGCTCTGCTTGACCGCGCCCTGCGCCAGGGCGGCGGGGGCCGGCAGGCCGAGGGCGAGCGCGAGGCCGAAGGTGCCGGCCCGCACCCGGCGTCCGATCCGTCGCAAGCTGTCTCCCACGCCGCTCACCGCTCCGCTGCCCCGGCCGACCGCCGGTCCGGGGCGTTCCGACCACGGGGCACGGAAGCTGTCAAGCCGAGGTGCCGGCCTCATCCCGTCGCAACCGGGAACCGGATGGCCCGGCGCGGGCTTAGCTGTAGGCTCGGGCCGCGCCGCGGAGCGTGCGGACCGGCGTTAGTGGTTTCACACGGTTTCTGGTTCATACGGACACCAACGCGCGGGCTCCGCCGGGGAGCGCGCGCCGTCCGAAACGATCGCTCAGACCGCCCTCCCCTCCTCGCGAGAGCCGCCCCGATGAGAGTCGCCGCCACCTCCCTCGCCCTTCTGGTCCTGGCCGCCGGTGTCTTGGCCGCGGGCGCCGCCGCGGCCGAGCCGCTGCCGGTGGACGAGACCACCTACATCGAGCGCTCGCTCAACCACGACGCGACGCTGACGATCGAGCACCCGCCGGTGCCCCGCAATCCGCGCGGGCGCCGGGCCTCGCGCTCGGCCGAGATCGCCGGCTTCTGCCGCGACGCGGGCGTGATCCGCCGCCGCGGCGAGCACGGCGAGATCATCCTGCGCCAGCGCGAGAATTGCGACAGCATCGCGCCCCGCACTCTGGCGCCGGGCTACGTCGATCCCCGGCCGGCCTGGCCGGCGGAGCGCGTGGTGGTGGTCCGCACGAAGGGCTGACGCGCCGGGCCGGGGGCGTCAGCCGTAGCGGTGCAGCTCGGTGCCGTGCCGCTTCAGCCAGCCCTCGGGCTCCTCGTAGCCCGGGTAGAGGCCGGCCACGACGCGCCAGAACCGGTCCGAGTGGTTCATCTCGGCGAGGTGGGCGACCTCGTGGGCAGCGAGGTAGTCCAGCACCGCCGGCGGCGCCATGATCAGGCGCCAGGAGAAGTTCAGGTGGCCCGCGGCCGAGCATGAGCCCCAGCGGCTGCGGGTGTCGCGCACGGTCAGGCGCTTGGGCGAGCGGCCGAGAGCCCCGGCGTGGCGCGCCACCGCCGCGCTCAGGTCCCGGCGCGCTTCGGCCTCGAGGAAGTCGCGCACCCGGCGGGCGACGTGGGGCAGCCCGCCCGAGACCGCGATCACCGGCGTGCCGTCCGGCTCCGTGGTGGCGACCGTCGCGCCCGGGGCGGTCGACCAGTGCAGGATGCGGTGCGGTACGCCCCGCAGCGGCACCACCGCCCCCGGCACGAAGGCGACGCGCTCCGGCAGCTTGGCCACCCGGGCCGCGATCCAGGCGCCGTGGGAATCGGCGAAGCGCTGGGCGGCGGCGAGGTCGGTGCGCTCCGGCAGCGTCAGGACGATCTCGCCCGTGGCGCTCGAGACCCGCAGGGTGATCCGCCGGGCCGCCGCGCGGCGGCGCACGCAGACCGGGTAGCAGGTGCCGGCATGGATGACGGTGACGTGGGTGGGTTCGGGCGCCGACCGGCGCAGGAGCGCGACTCGCATGCCACCATTGTACGCGGGAGGACCCGAGCGTGTCAGCGTCCCGGTTCGCCGCGCCACGGCGAGCAGGGTTTCGAACCATGCGCGCAAGCGGTGGGCCGGCGGCACTGCGGGCAGGATCCTCAGAAGGGAGATTGGTGCGTCCGTCGGGAAAGTCCGGCCGGCGCCGCCGGGGCGGCGCCGGTCGCGAGGCTCAGGACGCCTCGCGCAGGTCGGAGAGCTGCGTCCCCTGCATCTCGTGCATGAAGGCGGAGATGCGCGGCGCGATGTGGGCGCGGAAGCGCGAGCCGTTGAAGACGCCGTAATGGCCGACGCCCTTCTGCAGGTGGTAATGCTTGCGCTCTGCGGGCAGGTTCGGCGTCAGGTCGAGGGCCGCCAGGGTCTGGCCGACGCCCGAGATGTCGTCGTTCTCGCCCTCCACCGCCATGATGGCGCAGCGGCGGATCGCCGTCAGGTCAACGAGCTCGCCGTGGTGGCGCATCTCGCCCTTCGGCAGGGCGTGCTCGACGAACACGGTGTTGACGGTCTGGAGGTAGAACTCCGCCGTCAGGTCCATCACCGAGAGGTACTCGTCGTAGAACTCGCGGTGCTTCTCGGCCGAATCGCCGTCGTGGCGCACGAGGTGCTTGAACATGTCCCAGTGCGCCGTCAGGTGACGGTCGAGGTTCATGCCCATGAAGCCGGAGAGCTGGAAGAAGCCCGGATAGACCTCGCGCCAGCTGCCCGGGTAGCCCGGGGGCACGACCGTGATGCAGTTGCGCTTGAACCACTCGGAGCCGCGCTCGGCAGCGAGGCAGTTCACGGCGGTCGGCGAGCGGCGGGTGTCGATCGGGCCGCCCATCAGGGTCATCGAGGTCGGGACGCCGGGGAGGCCCTGCGCCTCCATCCGGGCCACCGCGGCGAAGACCGGCACCGAGGGCTGGCACACCGCGACGACGTGCAGGTCCGGGCCGAAGGCCTGGAACATCTCGATCAGGTAGTCGATGTAGGTGTCGAGGTCGAAGCGGCCGGCCTCGAGCGGCACCATGCGGGCGTCGGTCCAGTCGGTGATCATCACCTCGTGGGCCGGCAGCAGCGCCTCGACGGTGCCGCGCAGGAGCGTGGCGTAGTGGCCCGACATCGGCGCCACCACCAGCACCTTGGGCTGGGCCTGGGCCGGCGTGTGCTTGAGGGCGCGCTCGAACGCGATCACCTGGCAGAACGGCTTCTCCCACACGATCCGCTCGGTGACCTCGGCGGGCACGCCCTCGACGGTGGTGCGGGGGAGGTTGAAGGCCGGCTTGCCGTAGCGGCGCGTGGTGCGCTCGAACATCTCGCACGCCGCCGTCACGGTCCGGCCGTAGGGCGTGTACGTCATCGGGTTGACGGGATTCTTGAACACGAGCTGCGTGGCGTCGGCGGCCGCTCGGGCAGGCGTCAACATCCAGTGGGCTGCTTCATACCAGAAATACGAGAGATCCATGACGCCACCGTCCACGATTGACCCAGCGGCGCGCGCAGCCGCCACCAGGAGACGCCTGACCCTACCGGGAGTCAGACAATAGAGTACCGGTATTGAAGGGCAACATCTGCGGAAAACCAAGCTGTCAAAAGGTGGAACTGTGCCCTTTTTACCTCAATCTCCGCGCGCGCCCGGAGCGTTGCGGAAGCCAGTGCGGTCGAAGGAAGCCTGTGCTGGAGCGACGGTCGCGCGGGAGAGGAGAACGCGTCGGGCGGCCAAAGGGTTTCCCAATCGGTCGCCCTGGGCGGCGGGCGGTGCCGCACTATCGTCAGGCCATGTTCGATACCTCGCAGACCGACCTGGTGCGCGACGCCCGCCACCTGCGCCTCGACACCCTGGTGCGGCTGCGCTGGCTGGCGGTGGCCGGCCAGGGCGCGGCGGTGGCCGGCGCCCATCTCGGGCTCGGCCTGCCCCTGCCCTTCGGCTGGTGCTTCCTCGTCATCGCCGCCTCGTCCTGGCTCAACCTCACCCTGCGCATCCGCTACCCGGCGAGCCACCGGCTCAGCGACGACGCCGCGGTGCTGCTCCTCGCCTTCGACATCATCCAGCTCGCCGCCCTCCTCTTCCTCACCGGGGGCCTGCAGAATCCCTTCGCGCTGCTCTTCCTCGCCCCCGTGCTGATCTCCGCCACCGCGCTGCCCCCGGCCCGGACCCTGGCGCTCGGCCTCCTGGCGGTCGGCCTCTCGACCCTGCTCGCCCTCGTGTACCGGCCCCTGCCGTGGTTCGCCGGGGAGAAGCTCGAACTGCCGTTCCTGTACGTGTCGGGCGTCTGGACCGCGATCCTGCTCGGAACTGCGTTTACGGGAGTTTACGCCTGGCGCGTCGCCGAGGAGGCGCGCCAGCTCGCCCAGGCGCTCGCCGCGACCGAGCTGGTGCTCGCCCGCGAGCAGCACCTGTCCCAGCTCGACGGGCTGGCGGCGGCGGCGGCCCACGAGCTCGGCACCCCCCTCGCGACGATCACGGTGGTGGCCAAGGAGCTCGACCGTCAGCTCGGCCCGAGCGCCTCGCCCAGCGTGGCGGAGGACCTGCGGCTCCTGCGCGACCAGGTCGAGCGCTGCCGCGGCATCCTGGCCAAGCTCACCTCCCTCGACGCCGACCAGGGCGGCTTCATCGAGACCATCACCCTGAGCCACCTGGTGGAGGAGCTGGTGGCGCCGCAGCGGGCGCTCGGCATCGTCCTCGACGTCTCGACGCGGGGCGACGGGCCGGAGCCGGCCTGCCGGCGCAATCCCGGGGTGATGTTCGGGCTGGGCAACATCGTCGACAACGCGGTGGACTTCGCCGAGAGCTGCGTCTCGATCGAGGCGCGCTGGAGCCCGGAGCGGGTCTCCCTCGAGATCCGGGACGACGGGCCCGGCTTCGCCCCCGAGGTGCTGCTGCGCGTGGGCGAGCCGTATGTCAGCACCCGCAGCGTCGCCAGGACCGGGCCGGACAAGGCCGGGCCGGAGGGCGGAACGGGGCTGGGGCTCGGCCTGTTCATCGCCAAGACGCTGATCGAGCGCTCGGGCGCGCAGCTGAGCCTGGCCAACGCGGTCGACCCCTCGACCGGCGCCGTGGTGCGGATCGTGTGGCCCCGTCACGTTTTCGAGAGGGAGGCGAAAGGTCACCGAAACCCGGGCACGGACGACGCCGCACCCCTGACGCAGGCCCGTGACGTTCCTATATAAATCTCTGAACTTGCTGACTGAAAGCTGGAGGAGCGTCGTTTGATGACGCAGTACGGAACACTCAGCCCGGAGGCCGCGGCCGGTACCATTCCGGAGGGCGACGCCCTCGCCAACCACGCCGATCGCAGCCTGCTGATCGTGGATGACGATAAGCCGTTCTCGACCCGCCTCGCCCGGGCCATGGAGGCGCGCGGCTACCGGGTTCACGTCGCCGAGAGCGTCGCCGAGGGAGTCTCAGCGGTGGACGCGCAGCCCCCCGCCTTCGCGGTGATCGACATGCGGCTCGGCGACGGCAACGGCCTCGACGTGATCGCCCGCCTGAAGGAGCGAAGGCCCGAGGCCCGCGGCGTGATCCTGACCGGCTACGGCAACATCGCCACCGCCGTCACGGCGGTGAAGCTCGGCGCCTTCGACTACCTGGCGAAGCCCGCCGACGCCGACGAGATCCACGGCACCCTGATGGCCGAGCCCGGCGAGCGGGCCGACCCGCCGGAGAACCCGATGTCCGCCGACCGGGTGCGCTGGGAGCACATCCAGCGGGTCTACGAATTGTGCGGCCGCAACGTCTCCGAGACGGCGCGCCGGCTCAACATGCACCGGCGCACGCTGCAGCGCATCCTGGCGAAGCGCGCGCCGCGCTGAGGCGGAATGATCGGGGAAAGAAGGACCCGGCGCCGGGAGGCGCCGGGTCTTTTGTTTTTGGGATGGACCGCGGGCTTTGCGACTTCTCTCAGGTCGAAACGACACCCTCCTGGTCATTCCGGGTCCGCGCAGCGGAGCCCGGAATGACCAGGGGGATAGGGGCTTCGCCGAGACAACCGAAGGCGATCCGGAAAGAACCTACACCCCCGCCGCACCCCCGTCCGAGCGCGGATCGTGCGTCGCCTCGATCCGGCCGTTGCCGGGATGGCGCACCAGCAGGCCGGCGTGACCCAGCGAGTCGATGTACGACCCGCCCAGCTCCTCGACCTCGTGCCCCATCCGGGCCAGCGCCGCGATGCAGGACGACTCGAACCGGTCCTCGACCTTCACGGTCATCGACTCGGCGCCCCAGGTGCGGCCGAACAGGAAGCGCGGGGCGTCCACCGCCTCGGCGACGCCCATGCCGTAGGTGGCGTAGCGGGTGAAGACCTGGGCCTGGAACTGCGGCTGCCCGTCCCCGCCCATGCTGCCGTAGGACAGGACCCGCCCGTCGGCGAGCACCGCCAGCGCGGGGTTGAGGGTGTGGAATGGCCGCCGCCCCGGCTCGAGCGGGTTGACCGAGCGAGGATCGAGGGAGAAGGCCACGCCCCGGTTCTGCCAGGTGATGCCGGTGCGGGGCAGGACGAGGCCGGAGCCGAACTCCCAGTAGACCGACTGGATGTAGGAGACCGCGACGCCGTTCTGGTCGATCGCCCCCATCCACACCGTGTCGCCGTCGCCGACCGGGCGCACCGGATAGGGCGAGGCGCGGTCCATCCGGATCATCGCCGCCTCCGCTTCCAGGCGCTCCGGCGCGAGGAAGGCGGCGGGGTCGTGGCGCAGGCGGTCGAAGTCGGTCACCACCGCGTCGCGCACCCGGAAAGCCCGCTTCGTCGCCTCGATCAGGCCGTGGTAATGCGCCGCCGTCTCGGGCCGGATGCCGCCCAGCCGCTCGTAGAGGCCGAGGATCATCAGGGCGGCGAGGCCCTGGCTCGGCGGCGGGCAGTTGTAGACCGTGGCGCCCGACAGTTTCAGCGAGAGCGGCGCCCGCGACACCGCCCGGTAGCGCTCGATGTCGCTTCGGGTCACCGGGCTGCCGGCCCGCTCGAGGTCGGCGGCGACCTCGCGGCCGACGTCGCCGCGGTAGAAGTCGTCGAGGCCGGCATGGCCGAGCTGCTCCAGGGTGGCGGCGAGCGCCGGCAGCGCCCGCACGGTCCCGGCCTTCGGACTCTTGCCGTCGATGAGAAACGTCTCGCGGAAGCCGAGCTGGTCGTGGAGCGTGTCGAACTCCTTCGGCACGTAGCGCGCCTCGGAAGGAGAGACCGCGACGCCCTCCCGGGCATGGCGCACCGCGTCGGAGAGGAGCAGGCCGAGGGGCAGGCGCCCGCCGAGGTCGCGGGCGATGTCGTGGGCGAGCGCCCAGCCGCCGACGGCGCCGGCCACCGTCAGGGCGGCGTCGGGCCCGCGCTCGGGAATCGCGTCGTAGCCCTTGTCGCGGTAGCGCCGGATGGTGGCGAGGCTGCCGGCGGGCCCGCAGGCCTCGATCGCCCGCACCGCGCCGTTCGGGCCGCGCACCAGCCAGAAGCCGTCGCCGCCGATGCCGTTCATGTGGGGGTAGACCACCGCGATGGTCGCCGCCATGGCGAGCATCGCCTCGACGGCGTTGCCGCCTTCGGCAAGGATCGCCCGGCCGGCCTCGGCCGCGAGGTGATGGGGAGCCGCGCAGGCGGCACGGGCGAAGACGGGAGTCTCGGGCATCTCGGAGGCTTTTGCGAGGGCTCGGCGGAAGCGCCACGGGCCCGCGAGGTTGCGCAGGTCCGCCGGTTCAGGCTAGTGCCCGCAGCCATGAAACGATAGGCGCATGCCGCCACGGCATCGCCCGTCGGCACCGACGGCCTCGTGCCCGTCGGCACCCCGTCTCGCAGCAGGAAGGGTCAGGCCGCGTGCCCGCATCAGGTTCCCTCAAGCCCCGCAGCCTCCTCACCATCGTCAGCATCATGGTGCTGGTCGGCATCGAGGTGTTCGCCGTGGCGATCGCGGCGGGCTGGGCGCTGGCCGGCATCTTCGAGCTCGGCGACACCATCGGCCACGTGCTGATGGCGGTGTTCAGCCTGCTCGCCCTCTACATCATGGTTCAGCTCTGGCGCCGGGCCACCAGCATCGAGCCGATCCGCTAAGGGCTCGCTGAGATGATCGACCGCCGCACGCTCCTCGCCGGCGCCGCGCTCCTGCTCGGCTCCGGCCCCGAAGTCCTGAGCGCGGAGTTGCCCCTCGGCCGGCCGGAGCCCTTCGACTTCGAGGCCCTGAAGGCCCGGGCGCGGGACCTCGCCCGCCGGCCCTACGCGGCCCCGGCGGTCCCCGACCGCGACGTGCTGCAGGCGATCGACTACGACGCCCACGGCAAGCTGAGGTACAAGCCGGACCACGCCCTGTGGGCCGAGGGGCCGAGCGCCTTCCCGGTCACGTTCTTCCATCTCGGCCGCTACTTCCAGAAGCCGGTGCGGATGCACGTGGTCGAGGGCGGCCAAGCGCGCGAGATCATCTACGATCCGGCCGCCTTCGAGATGCCGGCGGATTCGCCGGCCAGGCGCCTTCCGCCGAACCCGGGCTTTGCCGGCTTCCGGTTCCAGGAGCGCCGCGATGGCCCCCTCGACTGGCGCCGCAACGACTGGGTCGCGTTCCTCGGCGCCTCGTACTTCCGGGCGATCGGCGAGCTCTACCAGTACGGGCTCTCGGCCCGCGGGCTCGCCGTCGATACCGTGATGCCGGACCGGCCGGAGGAATTCCCGGACTTCACCCATGTCTGGTTCGAGACCCCGGCGCCGGGCTCCGACACCGTCACGGTGCTGACGCTGCTCGACGGCCCCTCGGCCGCCGGCGCCTACCGCTTCCGCATGCGCCGCACCAAGGCGGTGGTGATGGAGATCGAGGCGAGCCTGCATCTGCGCAAGGATGTCGGCCGCTTCGGCTTGGCGCCGCTCACCTCGATGTACTGGTTCTCCGAGACCACCAAGCCGACGGCGGTGGACTGGCGGCCGGAGGTCCACGATTCCGACGGCCTGGCGCTCTGGACCGGGACCGGCGAGCGGCTGTGGCGCCCCCTGCGCAACCCGCCCCGCACCATGGTCTCGGCCTTCGCCGACGAGCGCCCGCGCGGCTTCGGGCTGATGCAGCGCGACCGGCTGTTCGACCATTACCAGGACGGCGTCTACTACGACCGCCGGCCCTCGCTCTGGGTCGAGCCCCTCGGCGACTGGGGCAAGGGCAGCGTGCAGCTGGTCGAGAACGCCACCGACGACGAGATCCACGACAACGTGGTGGCGATGTGGGTGCCGGCGGAACCCGCCCGCGCCGGCACCTCGCACGACCTCGCCTATCGCCTGCACTGGGTCGCCGACGAGCCCTACCCTACCCCCTTCGCGCGCTGCGTCGCGACCCGCGAGGGCAATGGCGGCCAGGCCGGCACCGACCGGCCGAAGGGCGTGCGCAAGTTCGTGGTCGAGTTCCTCGGCGAGCCCCTGGCCCGCCTGCCCGCCGGGGTGAAGCCGGAAGCCGTGCTGACCGCCTCCCGCGGCACCTTCCCGCTCGCCCGCACCGAGGCGGTGCCGGACGACGTGCCAGGCCACTGGCGGGCCGAGTTCGACATCGCGGTGACCGGACCCGAGCCGGTGGAACTGCGGCTGTTCCTGCGCCGGGGGGATGAGACCCTGAGCGAGACCTGGACCTACCAGTATATTCCGCCGGCCTGAGCCCGACTCGGCGGGTTCGACATACGCCGACGTCATCCCGGGGCCGCGAAGCGGAACCCGGGATGGCGCAGTGAATCGCAGACGAGCGTCATCCTGCCTGCCCGACAAGAAAGCCCCGCGGCTCGCACCGCGGGGCTTTCTGTTTCACGTCACACGGTCAGGCGTTTCAGCCCACCCGCACCCGCCAGATCTCCTCGGCGTATTCCCGCATCGTGCGGTCCGACGAGAACCAGGCCGTGCGGGCGGTGTTGAGAATCGCCGCGCGCCACCAGGCGCGGGGCCGGCGCCAGGCCGCGTCGATCTCCCGCTGTGCCCGCCAGTAATCGTCGAAGTCGGCAGTGAGCAGGAAGCGGTCGCTGCGGGTCAGCTCGTCGACGAGGGGACGGAAGCGGCCCGGCTCGCCAGCTGAGAACCCGCCCGCGGCGATCATGTCGAGAGCGGCGCGCAGGCGCGGCGACGCCGCGATGGCGCGCGACGCGTAGCCCGGCTCGGCCTGGACGCGCTGCACCCCGGCCGCGTCGAGGCCGAAGATGAAGATGTTCTCCGGCCCGACATGGTCCTTGATCTCGATGTTGGCCCCGTCGAGGGTGCCGACGGTGAGCGCGCCGTTGAGCGCCAGCTTCATGTTGCCGGTGCCCGAGGCCTCAAGGCCCGCGGTCGAGATCTGCTCCGAGAGGTCGGCGGCCGGGATGATCGATTCGGCGAGGCTCACCGAGTAGTTCGGCACGAAGGCCACGGTCAGGCGGCCGGCCACGTCCGGATCGGCGTTGACGCGCTTGGCGACGTCGCTGGCGAGCCGGATGATCAGCTTGGCCTGGTGGTAGCTCGGCGCCGCCTTGCCGGCGAAGAGCTTGACCCGGGGCGTCCAGTCGCGGTGCGGCTCGGCCTTGATCGCCTGGTAGAGCGCGACCGTCTCCAGGATGTTGAGGAGCTGGCGCTTGTACTCGTGGATGCGCTTGATCTGGACGTCGAACAGGGCCTCCGGGTCGAGGGTGATGCCGGTGCGGTCTTCGACCACCCGGGCGAGCGCCTCCTTGCGCTCGCGGCGCACCGCCGCGTAGCGCTCCTGGAAGCCGGCATCGTCGGCCAGCGCCGCCAGCCCCTCGAGGTGGCGCGGATCGTCGAGCACCTTCGCGCCCAGCGCGTCGACGGCGAGGCGGGTAAGGCCCGGATTGGCGTTGTGGAGCCAGCGGCGGAAGGTGATGCCGTTGGTCTTGTTGACGATCTTGTCGGTATCGAGGGCGTGGAGCGGGGCGAACACCGTCTGGCGCATCAGCTCGGTGTGGAGCGCCGAGACGCCGTTGACCCGGCGCGCGCCGAGGAAGGCGAGATGCCCCATCCGCACCCGCTTGCCGTGGCTCTCGTCGATCAGCGAGACCTCGGCGAGCTGCTCGGGCGACGCACCGTGCCGCGACACTTCCTCGAGGTGCATCCAGTTGATCAGGTAGATGATCTGCATGTGGCGCGGCAGCAGCCGCTCCATCAGCTCCACCGGCCAGGTCTCGAGCGCCTCCGGCATCAGGGTGTGGTTGGTGTAGCCCAGCGTCTGGGTGGTGACGTGCCAGGCATCCTCCCAGGACAGGCCGTGCCCGTCGACGAGGAGCCGCATCAGCTCCGGCACGGCGATGGCCGGGTGGGTGTCGTTGAGCTGGATCGCCGCGTGATCGGGCAGCGAGCGCAGGTCGCCGCGCTCGGCGACGTGGCGCCGCACGAGGTCCTGGAGCGAGGCCGAGGTGAAGAAGAACTCCTGGCGCAGGCGCAGCTCCTGGCCGGCCGGTGTGCCGTCGCTGGGGTAGAGCACCCGCGAGATCGCCTCGGCCCGGGCGCGCTCGGCCACGGCGCCGACATGGTCGCCGGCGTTGAAGCGGGCGAGATCGACGGGCTCCACGGCGCGCGCCGCCCACAGGCGCAGGGCGTTGACGTGCTTGGCGCCGCGGCCGATCACCGGGGTGTCGTAGGGCACGGCCCGCACGATCTCGGCCGGGCGCCAGACCCGGCGCAGGGTGCCGTCCGGCTGGACGCTCATCGCCACGTCGCCGCCGAAGCCGACCTCGCAGGCCGCCTCCGCCCGCTCGAACTCCCAAGGGTTGCCCTCGGCAAGCCAGGTCTCCGGCACCTCGCGCTGCACCCCGTCCTCGATCACCTGCCGGAAGAGGCCGTGGTCGTAGCGGATGCCGTAGCCGTAGGCCGGAATGGCGAGGCTCGCCATGCTCTCCATGAAGCAGGCGGCGAGGCGCCCGAGGCCGCCATTGCCGAGCGCCGCGTCGGGCTCGGCCCCGGCCACCGCGTCGAGGTCGACGTCGAGCCCGGCGAGCGCCGCGCGCACGGTCTCGGCGACGCCGAGATTGCCCATTGCGTCGGAGAGCAGGCGACCGATCAGGAACTCGAGGGAGAGGTAGTGCACGCGCTTGTGCGGCACGGTGCCGGCGGAGGCGGCACCCGCCGCCACGGCGCGGTCGCGCAGGGCCAGCGCGGTCGCGGCGAACCAGTCCCGGTCGCGCGCCGTCGCGGGCGTCTTGCCGAGGGCGTAGGCGAGCTTGGCGAGGATCGCGGCGCGCATGGCCGCGACGTCGTCGCCGGCGGGCGCGGCGGCGGCCGGCTGCGGCATCCAGGAGCGCGGCGCTTCCGCGTCCCGCGGAGCCTCATCGCGCTGGCGACCGGACAGAATAGCTTCGTTCAGCACCTTGGAACCCCCTTCGCTGCCGCAGGTCTCGATTGCTGCAGCGCGATCTCGCGTCGCGTGCTGTGCAGCTAACCTTCGGCCACGGCAGCATCGTGTGGCTGTCGGACGACGATGTCGAGACGCCGAGACCAACTCCTGCACGCGTCTTCCCGCGTGTTGCTGTCCCGACACGTCTCACGGAAACGAGACTTGATTTTGGCGAAGCGGCCTGAAGCGAGTGTGAACGCCCCGGAAGCCGCCCGCACGCCGGACCTTAGGGTTAAGGCGAGGCGCACTGACCCTGGGAAAGGCTTAAGCCTTGGGTCTGAGCCCGTCCCCGACGCCCACCGGTCTTTCGGCGGATCATTCTTTCGGCGGATCCCTCGGCCCGGGTGACCGGGCGGGCGCCTCCCCGCTGATGACGGCGCGGCCGCCGCTGATGCAGGCGTGCCACGCTCGGCGCCCGCGTGCAGGAATGCGGGAACCGGAAGCGGCAGCGCGGCTTCCCCGCAGGGTGTCGCAAGGGCGTCGTGGCCGCGGGCGCTCATATAGGGGCGGCCGGTCACCCGCTCAACCCCGCCGCCCGACCGGGCACCCGACCGGACGCCCTCCCCGATCCTTGATCCCTTCCCTGCGCCCGCGCGGGCGCGCCACGGAGCCCAGCATGACCGAGGACGCGACGCTTGGACGCCTGCCGGCGGGCGAGCTCTGGTGGAAGGCCGGGATCGTCTACCAGATCTATCCGCGCTCGTTCCAGGACACGGACGGCGACGGCGTCGGCGACCTGAAGGGCGTCACCGCCCGGCTCGACTACCTGGCCTGGCTCGGGGTCGACGCCCTGTGGCTGTCGCCGGTCTGCCGCTCGCCGATGGCGGATTACGGTTACGACGTCTCGGATTACTGCGACATCGACCCGCTGTTCGGCACGCTGGCCGATTTCGACGCCCTGGTGGCCGAGGCCCATCGCCGGCGCCTGCGCGTCATCATGGACTTCGTGCCCAACCACACCTCGCAGGATCATCCCTGGTTCCGGGAGTCCCGCACCTCCCGCGACAACCCGAAGCGCGACTGGTACATCTGGCGCGACCCCGCCCCCGACGGCGGACCGCCGAACAACTGGATCAGCAATTTCGGCGGCCCGGCCTGGACCCTCGATCCGGCGACCGGCCAGTACTACTACCACGCCTTCCTGCGCGAGCAGCCGGACCTGAACTGGCGCAACCCCGCGGTGCGCGCCGCGATGCTCGACGTGCTGCGGTTCTGGCTCGACCGCGGCGTCGACGGCTTCCGGGTCGACGTGATCTGGCACCTGATGAAGGACGAGGCCTTTCGCGACAACCCGGTCAACCCGGACTACGTGCCCGGCGACCCCGAGATCAACCGCCTGGTCCAGCTCCACTCCGCCGACCAGCCCGAGGTGATGGAGGTCATCGCCGCGATGCGGGCGGTGCTGGAGGAGTACGACGCCCGGGTGCTGATCGGCGAGATCTATCTGCCCCTGGAGCGGCTGGTCGCCTATTACGGCGTCGACCTGTCGGGCGCGCACCTGCCGTTCAATTTCCAGCTGATCCAGACGCCCTGGCACGCCGTCGCCGTAGCGGACCTCGTGGCCGAGTACGAGGCGGCCCTGCCTCCCGGCGGCTGGCCGAACTGGGTGCTCGGCAACCACGACCAGCCCCGCATCGCCGCGCGGGTCGGCGACGCCCAGGCCCGGGTCGCCGCGGTGCTGCTCCTGACCCTGCGGGGCACCCCGACGCTGTATTATGGCGACGAGATCGGCCTCGGCCGGGTGCCGATCCCCCCGGAGAGGGTGCGCGACCCCTGGGAGCACAACGAGCCCGGCCGCGGCCGCGACCCGGAGCGCACGCCGATGCAGTGGACGCCCGGGCCCCGGGCGGGCTTCTCCACCGTCGAGCCCTGGCTGCCCCTCGATCCCCAGGCCGAGACCCGGAACGTCGAGGTGCTACGGGACGATCCCGCCTCGATCCTCACCCTGCACCGCCGGCTGATCGCCCTGCGGCGCGAGCATCCGGCGCTGAGCATCGGCGCGTACCGGGCCGTGTCGGTCGCGGGGGACGTCCTCGTCTACGAGCGCCTGCACGGCGACGAGATCGTCCGCGTCGCGCTCAATTTCGGGCACGGGTCTTGCCTCGTCGACGTGCCGCCCGAGGCCGCCTGGGAGGTGCTGCTGTCCAGCGCCGGCGGCCGGCGCGGCGAGGGCCCGCAGGACGGCCGTTTCGCACTTGCGGGAGACGAGGCCCTGGTGCTGATCCGGCGTCCGCCGGGGGCGGCCGGCTGACCCGATCTTTACCCGCCTAAGCTCCGATACGCAGTGGCAAAGCTTGCAAAAACGACAGCAAATCCGGGATTTTTGTTCCGGATTATCATAAATTGTCTTGCCGACGGAAAACCTTCTGATATTGTGCAGCGCACTGGAACCGGGGCTAGAGCAGCGCGTTGTCGTCGCAGTACGCCGCGACGTTGTCCGCTCGCATTCCGTCCGGCTCGCGGCGTGGGGGCTTATTCATGACATTTCCGGCGTCGGCACGGTCGGCTTCCCAGGCGCCGGCAGTGCCGTCAGGCGGATCCCCGAGGGGGGCCGTCGAGGCGCTGCGCGGCTCGCTCAAGCCGCGGATCCTGTACGCCACGCCCGAGATGGCCGATTTCGTGAAGACCGGCGGCCTCGGCGAGGTCGCGGCCTCCCTGCCCCGGGCCCTGCGCCAGCACTACGACGTGCGCATCCTGATCCCGGGCTACCGCCAAGTCGTCGAGCATCATCCCGAGATCGCGGTGGTGGCCCAGCTGCCGGGCAGCGCCGACATGCCGCCCTGCGACCTCGGCCTGATCGAGACCGGCGACGGCCTGCCGGTCTACGTCATCCTCTCCCCCGCCCTCTACGAGCGCGACGGCTCGCCCTACGGCGACCAGGGCGTCGACTTCTCGGACAACGACCTGCGCTTCGGCCGCCTCAGCCTGGCGGCCGCCGAGCTCGCCCAGGGCATCGACCCGGAGTGGCGCGCCGACCTCCTGCACCTCAACGACTGGCAGACGGCGCTCGCCCCGGCCTACCTGGCCTGGCGCGGCCTGCGCACGCCGACCGTGCTCACCATCCACAACCTCGCCTACCAGGGCCTGTTCCCCTGGGAGAACCTCGGCCGCCTCGGCGTGCCGGAGAGCGCCTTCCAAATCGACGGCGTCGAGTTCTACGGCAAACTCTCCTTCCTCAAGGCCGGGCTGTTCTACGCCTCGCACGTCACCACCGTCAGCGAGACCTACGCCCACGAGATCACCACGCCGGAATTCGGCTGCGGCCTCGACGGCCTCCTGCGCACCCGCGCCCACCAGGGCCGGCTCGCCGGCATCCTCAACGGCATCGACGAGAGCTGGGACCCGCGCACCGACCCCCACCTCGCCACCCGCTTCGAGCCCGACGACTGGAAGGGCAAGCGCGCCAATGCCGACGCGGTGCGCGGCCGCTTCGGCCTCGGCGTCTCCCGCGGCCCGCTCTTCGCCATCGTGTCGCGCCTCGTGCACCAGAAGGGCGTCGACCTCACCTTGGCGGCGGCCGAGTCCATCGTCGCCGAGGGCGGGCAGCTGGTGGTGACCGGCCAGGGCGAGCCCCGTTTCGAGGCCGCCTTCCTCGACCTCGCCCGGCGCCACCCCGGCGCGGTCGGGGTGAGGGTCGGCTTCGAGGAGACCGACGCCCACCGGATGTTCGCCGGCAGCGACTTCCTGCTGATGCCCTCGCGCTTCGAGCCCTGCGGCCTCGCGCAGATGTACGCCCAGCGCTTCGGCTCCCTGCCGATCGCCCACCGCACCGGCGGCCTCGCCGACACGGTCGAGGACGGCGTCACCGGCTTCCTGTTCGGCGAGGCCTCGCTCAAGGGCCTGAGCGGCGCCATCCGCCGCGCCTTCGACACCTTCGCCTCGAAGCGCCGCCTCGGGACGATGCGGCGCAACGCCATGGCGCGGGAGTTCGGCTGGGACAAGGCCGCCGACGGCTACGGCTCGCTCTACACCCGCGTCGTCGGCAACGGCGCCGACCTGATCCGCGGGCGGGCGGCCGCCTGATCGGGCCCGGTCCTCGTCACGGTTCATCCTCGACCCCGCGGCGCTGACGGCACCGCGGGGTCGCTCGCTTCGGGCGCCTCCCAGGGAGCGACCCTGCAGCCCCCGGGACCGCCCTCCATCGCCGAACGTGGCGGCAGACGACGGCGGCGCCCCGAGGCAGAGTCCGGGAGACGGCGATGCTTCACGCCTCGCAGCGAGGGAGCCAGTGATGAGGACGATGATCGCGGCGGCCCTGCTCGGCGCCTTCTGTGTCGACGGCGGGACCGACCTGCTGGCCCGGGAATCCGACGAGGTTCCGATTCAGCGCGACCTCAGGCGCGAGCAGCGCCTCGACCGCAGATTGCAGGATGCTCGACCTCCGGCGGGCGATCCGAACGTGAGCCCGGACAATCCGGACGGTGTCGTCGGATTCGACGGACCCCCGGGCCTCTTCGACGACAACGACGTCGAGGAGAGCGGTCCGATGGCGCCTGGATCGCCGGCCGACATCGACGACGACTGAGCGTCCGGCACCGACAGGCACCGATCACCCTTGACACCCTGCCGTGGCGGCAGCAACATATGAGCACGTGTTCATATGTTGAGGGAAGGCGGCGTGCAGCTCCCGTCGCCCGAGCAGGTCGCGGACGTGGCGGAGGTCTTCCGGCTCCTGGGTGAGCCGAACCGCCTGCGCATCGTGCTCGCCTGCCTGGAGACGGACCGCACGGTCGGCGAGATCGGCGAGGCGCTCGGCCTCTCGCAATCGCTGACCTCGCATCATCTGCGCCTGCTGCGCACGGCCCGCATCCTGCGGGCCGTCCGGCACGGCCGGCACGTCGCCTACGCGATCGACGACGATCACGTCCGCGACGTCCTGAGCAGCATGCTCGCCCACTTCACCGAGCCGCACGAGCGCGCCCGAGAACCAGGATCAGGAAGAGGAACCGGAGCCATGGCCAGCGTCGATGTCGAGGCGGTGAAGTGCGCCTGCGAGGATTGCGTGTGCGTCGTGCCGCTGGCCAAGGCGGTGTCGCGCGACGGCAAGGCCTTCTGCTGCGACGAGTGCGCCGACGGCCATCCCCACCATGCCGGCTGCGACCACGCCGGCTGCGCCTGCCACGGCTGAGCACCGCCGGGATCGTGCACCGGCGCGAAAATGCTCTAAACAGGCCGTCGACATGAGCAGTGCCCGGGCTCCCGCCCGGGCCGGGGATGGACGACGCCGATGATCGCGGGCTGGACGGTGGTGCTGGCGGCCCTCGTCTACATCTGCGCCCTGTTCGCGGTCGCGCACTGGGGCGACGTCGCCGGGCGGACCCTGATGCGCGACGCGCGGGTGCGGCCGACGATCTACGCCCTGTCGCTCGCGGTCTACTGCACCTCGTGGACCTTCTTCGGCTCCGTCGGGCTCGCCAGCCACGCCGGGCTCGACTTCCTCACCATCTATGTCGGCCCGATCCTGGTGGTCGGTTTCGGCTACCGGCTGCTCGCCCGGGTGGTGCGGATCGCCAAGGCGCAGAACTCGACCTCGATCGCCGACTTCATCGCCGCCCGCTACGGCAAGAGCGAGCGCATCGCCGCGCTGGTCTGCCTGATCGCGGTGGTAGGCGCGGTGCCCTACATCGCCCTGCAGCTGCGGGCGGTGGCGGCCTCGCTCCAGGTCTTCCTGCGCGCCACGGACGGCGTCGGCGCGCCGGCGGGCATGCTCGGCGACCTCGGCCTGTTCGTCGCCCTGGTGCTGGCGGGCTTCGCGGTCGCCTTCGGCACCCGCCACGCCGATGCCACCGAGCACCAGGACGGGCTGACCCTGGCGGTGGCGCTGGAATCCCTCGTCAAGCTCCTGGCCTTCCTCACCGTCGGCGGATTCGTGGTCGGCTGGATGCTGCGCGACCTGCCGGCGGCCTCCAGCGCCGTGCATGGCGTCGGCGCTCTGGCCGGGCAGACCTCCGGCCCAGCCACCCTGATCGTGCAGACCCTGCTCTCGGCCGCCGCCGTGCTGCTGCTGCCGCGCCAGTTCCACATGGCGGTGGTGGAGAACCGCGCGGTCGCCGATGTCGGCCGGGCGGCCTGGACCTTCCCGCTCTACCTCGTCCTCATCAACCTGTTCGTGGTGCCGCTGGCGCTCGCCGGCCTGGCGCTGTTTCCCGAGGGCACGGTGCAGCGCGACATGATCGTGCTCGCCCTGCCGCTGCACGAGCGGGCCGACGGGATCGCCCTGGTGGCCTTCATCGGCGGCCTCTCGGCGGCGACCGCGATGGTGATCGTCGAATCCGTCGCGGTGGCGATCATGATCTCGAACCACCTCGTCATCCCGGTCGCCCTGCGGCGGCGCAACCTCGGGGCCGGCGCCGCCCCGCGCGCCGAGCCCGGCACCTCGGATCTCGGCGGCTACGTGCTGGCGGTGCGCCGTGCGGCGATCGTGGCAGTGGTGCTGGTGGCCTACGCCTACTCGCAGGTCGCCGGCGAGGTGGCGCTCGCCTCGATCGGGCTCCTGTCCTTCGCGGCGGTGGCGCAGATCGGCCCGGCCTTCGTCGGCGCGCTGTACTGGGGCAGGGGCACCGGCACCGGTGCCGCCGCAGGGCTGATCGTCGGGTTCGCGGTCTGGCTCTACACCCTGCTGCTGCCGAGCCTCGTCACCGGCGACGGCTGGGCCGCCACGCTCATCGCGGAGGGACCGTTCGGCATCACCTCCTTGAGCCCGACCGCGCTCATGGGCGTCGACGACTTCCCCCGCCTCGTCCACGGCACCCTGTGGAGCCTCTCCCTCAACACGCTCGCCTACGTCGTCGGCTCGCTCCTGCGCCCGCCGAGCGCCATCGAGCGGCTGCAGGCCGAGGCCTTCGGGCAGACCTTCGGCCTGGACGAGACCGGCCCGGGCATGTCGAGCTTCCGACTGTTCCGCAGCGCCGTGACCCTGGCGGAGCTGCGCGCCACGGTGGCCCGCTTCCTCGGCGAGGAGCGGGCGGTGCGGGCCTTCGAGGAGTTCGCGCAGGCGCACGGGCGCGGGCCGGTGCGGGACGAGGCCGTGGCCGGCCTGCCGGAGCTGCGCCACGCCGAGCACCTCCTCGCCTCGGCCATCGGCGCGGCCTCCGCCCGGCTCGCCCTGTCGCTGCTGCTGCGCCGGCGCAACGTCTCGCCGAAGGCGGCGCTGAAGCTCCTCGACGACGCCTCGGCGGCCTTCCAGTACAGCCGCGACATCCTCCAGCACGGGCTCGACCACGCCAAACAGGGCATCACGGTCTTCGACCGCGACATGAAGCTGATCGTCTGGAACCGGGCCTTCGCCGACCTGTACGACCTGCCGCCGGAGATGATCCAGACCGGCATCGGCCTCGAGGCGATCGTGCGCTTCAATGCCGGCCGCGGGGCCTACGGGGCGCGGGACGCCGACCTCCTGGTCGCCGAGCGCATCGCCGCCTTCCGGCTCGAGGCCGGGCCGCAGCGGCTGCGGCTGCACCCGAGCGGCCGGGTGATCGAGATCCGCGCAAACCTGCTGCCGAACGGCGGCGTGGTGGCGACCTACACCGACGTGACCGACTCGGTCGCCGCCGAGGAGGCCCGCACCCGCCTCAACGAGGAGCTCGAGACCCGGGTGCGCGAGCGCACCGAGGAGCTGACCCGCCTCAACGCGGCGCTCACCCGCGCCAAGGCCGAGGCCGAGGAGGCCAACGCCTCGAAGACCCGCTTTCTCGCGGCGGCCAGCCACGACATCCTCCAGCCCCTCAACGCGGCGCGGCTCTACGCCAGCGCCCTCGTCGAGCGCGATCGCGGCACCGATCCCACCCTCGCCGAGAACGTCGACGCCTCCCTCGACGCCGTCGAGGAGATCCTGACCGCGCTGCTCGAGATCTCGCGCCTTGACACCGGGGCGCTGAAGCCCCAGCTCTCGATCGTCCGGGTCTCGGACCTCTTCCGCCAGGTCCAGCGTGAGTTCGGCCCGATGGCGCAGGAGAAGGGGCTGCGGCTGACGGTGATGCCCTCGTCCCTCGCCCTGCGCTCGGACCGGCAGCTCCTGCGCCGGCTGCTGCACAACCTGGTCTCGAACGCGATCAAGTACACGCCGCAGGGACGGGTGCTGGTCGGCGCGCGCCGGCGCGGCGAGCGGGTGGTGCTGATGGTCTGCGACACCGGCCTCGGCATCCCGGCCGCGCAGCAGAAGCTGGTCTTCCGGGAGTTCCAGCGCCTCGACCAGGGCGCGCGGGTCGCCCGCGGCCTCGGCCTCGGCCTGTCGATCGTCGATCGGACCGCGCGCCTCCTCGACCATCCGGTGACCCTGGTCTCGCGGCCCGGCCGCGGCTCGGCCTTCTCGGTCGCGGTGCCGAGCGCCCCGTTGCGGCCCGCTCTCGAGACGCAGGGCGAGGCGCCGCGTCCGGCCACCGTGCCGCTCGCCGGCCTCACCGTGCTCGCGGTCGACAACGAGCCGGCGATCGTCGACGGGATGCGGGTGCTCGTCGGCAGCTGGGGCTGCGCGCTCCATACCGCCGGGTCGCTCAGCGAGGCCCTCGCCCTGGTGCTCGGCGGCTCGCTTCGCCCGGACGTGATCGTGGCCGACTATCACCTCGACCAGGGCACTGGCCTCGACCTGATCGCCGGCTTGCGGGCGGCCCTCTCCGCCGACATCCCGGCGGTGCTGCTGACCGCCGACCGCTCCCCGGCCGTGCGCGACGCCGCGAGCGCGCAGCGGATCCAGGTGCTCAGCAAGCCGATCAAGCCGGCCGCCCTCCGGGCGCTGCTGACCCAGTGGCGGGGGCAGCGGGCGGCGGCGGAGTGATACGACGTCTGGAAGATCGCTTCCGGACGTCGTATCACTAGCCCGCGCGGCGCTTGAGCGAGGTCGATGTCCGCATCGCGAAAGCGACCGCGCAGCGGTCGCCGGAAGCGTTCAATCGGAAATCGCATGAGGCCGGCGGTCGAGCGCGAGTGGCCGTCGGGATCTACTGCCGCACCCACATCACCCGGGCCATCCAGGCGATCTCGGCCGCCGGGATCACCCGGTCGGGCTCGCCCGGGTGGGGCCCGCTGAACTCGGCGGCCCGGGCGGTGCGCCGCTTCAGCTCGGCCGCCAGGATGCCGCCGCCGCCGAGGCACGTCACGACCCGGTCGCCCCGGCGCATCGCGGCGGTGGGAGAGACCACCAGCACGTCGCCCTCCCGGTAGAACGGCGTCAGGGTGCTGCCCCGCACCTCGATGGCGAAGCAGCGCTCGGTCCCGAAGCCGGGCAGCTCCATCTCCTCGAGGACGCTGCCGTTGCCGGGCAGGCCATTGACGCCGATCTGGCCGGTCGCGCTCTCGCTGCCGATCAGCGGCACCACGATGCGCGTCTCGCCTGCCCGCGGCTCGACGAGGTGCAGGAAATCGTCGAGGGTGGTCCCGGTGGCAGACAGGATCTTGGCGACCGACTCCGTCGAGGGCCAGCGCTTGCGCCCGTCGGGACTGATCCGCTTCGAGCGGTTGAAGCTCGTCGCGTCGAGGCCGGCACGCTTCGCGAGCCCGGAGGCCGTGAGATTGTTGCGCTGGGCCAGGTGATCGATCGCGGACCAGATTCGCTCGTGGGACAGCATTGGGGCCTGGCCTGACGCGGGAGGTGTTCACCAACGAACTAACAAATGTAAAGTACCCAAGCCTCACCGAAAGGCAACGGCGTTGCCGGTTCATCCCGGGACCGGTATCGCTCCCCGCCAGCCCGCCGAGGAGGCCCGCCGCGCCCATGCCGCTCGTGTACAAGATATGCCCTGCCAGCCTGTGGCGGGACGCCGAAGCGGCGGGCCGCTTCGACGGTGCGCCCGTCGACCAGGCGGACGGATTCATCCATTTCTCGACCGCGGCGCAGGCGCCCGAAACGGCGGCCAAGCACTTCGCGGGACTGGATGATCTTCTCCTGATCGCGGTCGACGCCGAGGCCCTGGGGGACGCCCTGCGCTACGAGCCCTCCCGGGGCGGCGCCCTGTTCCCGCACCTTTACGGCCCGCTGCCGCTCACCGCCGTCAGGCGCGTCACGCCGCTGCCGATCGGCCCCGAAGGAACTCATATTTTTCCAGATTTCACCAGGGGTTGATCGTGCTCTCGGCCGTTTTCCCGCTCGTCCGCCCGCTCCTGCATGCCCTCGACGCCGAGACCGCGCACAGCTTGACCTTAGGGGCGCTCGCGCGCCTTCCCCTGCGGCCTCCGCCCGCCGACGACCCCCGACTCCACGTAACCGTTATGTCCCGGACTTTTTCCAATCCGGTCGGACTGGCCGCGGGATTCGACAAGGGTGCGGAGGCGCCGGACGCGCTGCTGGGGCTCGGGTTCGGCTTCGTCGAGGTCGGCGGCGTGGTGCCGCGGCCGCAGCCCGGCAACCCGCGGCCCCGGGTCTTCCGGCTGCCCGAGGACCGGGCGGTGATCAACCGCTTCGGCCTCAACAGCGAGGGGCTCGCGGTGGTGCGAGGGCGCCTGGAGGCACGGCGCGGCCGGCCGGGGATCGTCGGGGTCAACATCGGGGCCAACAAGGATTCCGCCGACCGGCTCGCCGACTACGTCGCCTGCACCCGCGGCCTCGCCGGCCTGGTGGACTTCATCACCGTCAACGTCTCCTCGCCCAACACCCCCGGCCTGCGCGACCTCCAGGGCGAGGCCTTCCTCGACGACCTGCTCGCCCGGGTGGTCGCGGCCCGCGACGAATCGGGGACCGGCACGGCGGTGCTGCTCAAGATCGCCCCCGACATCGGCCTCGACGGGCTCGACGCGATGACCGCCACCGCGCGGCGCCGGGGGATCGACGCGCTCGTCGTGTCCAACACCACCGTGGCGCGGCCGGCGAGCCTCGCCGGGGCCGCCCGGGCCGAGACCGGCGGCCTGTCCGGGCGGCCGCTGTTCTCGCCCGCGACCCGGCTCCTGGCCGAAGCCTTCCTCCGGGTCGGGACCGAGCTGCCGCTGATCGGCGTCGGCGGGATCGACTCGGCGGACGCGGCCTGGACCAAGATCCGGGCGGGCGCCAGCCTGGTCCAGCTCTACTCCGCCCTCGTCTATGCGGGGCCGGGCCTCGTCGGCGAGATCAAGGCCGGCCTCCTGCGCCGGCTCGAGCAGGAGGGCGCCCGGAGCCTCACGGGGATCGTCGGGCGCGACGCCGCCGACCTCGCCCGCTCCGCCTGAGGCGCGCCCTGCCGCCGCGCCTTCGCTCCGGGACGCGGCGGTGTCACAGCTCCGGGTTGGTCGGCTCGGTGCGGCGGGCCACGACGGTGTAGCAGAACCGCCTCTGCCCGAGCAGCAACTGGCGGTGATAGGTCACCACCGACTCGCCGAAGCCCAGGACGGCGAGGAGTTCCTGCATCGTCGTCGGCGCGATGGTCCACCAGGAATCGAAGCGAATCCGCTGGTCGGCGCGCGGCAGGAGGAACATCGGCAGGCCGAGGCCGCGCGGCAGGTAGCGCAGGAAGTGGAGGGATTTCGGCAGCATCTCGGTGACCACCACGGTCTCGCGGGTCAGCCGCAGGACGCCGTGGAGGGCCCGGAACGGGTCGCGCAGCCGCGCGAGCGCGTTGCCGAGAAACGCGATGTCGACCGGGCCGACCGCCTCCGGCACGTCGTAGAGCGAGCCGCCCGCCCGCCGCGCCCGCGAGCCGAGGGCGGCGTGGGAGAACCAGTAGGCGTTCTCGAACCGGCGCAGGTGGTTGCGGATCTCCGGGGCGATCATGGCGCGCTCGAAGTCGGGATACGGCACCATCTCCCAGCACGCGTCGCCGGCGAAGTCGTAGGACACCACCTCGGCGCCGCGCGCCTCCATGCCGAAGCCCACGAAGCCGCTGGTGGCGCCGAAATCGAGCACGCGCTTGCCCGCCACGGCGACGTGGCCGAGGTAGTCGTCGAGACCCGCCCGCAGGTCCCAGGCCCCCGTCATGGTGCCGTGCCCGGGCAGCTCGATGGTGTGGTTGAAGGTGCAGGCGGCCATGTCCTCGACCGCACGGGGCGCCGCGAAGGGGGTGTCGGAGGCGGTCTCGGGAAGCGCGGTCAGGTCCGCCGTCGTCATGCGGGCTCGTCTCTCGGGGCGGGTCGCCCGGGTGTCAGGTCGCTCGGGGTCGGGTCCAGCCGGGGCGGCCGTCAGGACCCGTCCCGCGCCTGCGGGTAGGCGGGCAGCCCGGCAGGCAGGGCGACCCAGGACAGGCGGCGGGAGACCCAGACGTGGTCGCGCGGGGGAAAGCGCTCCGGGTCGTCGAGACTGGCGGTGGTGAGGTCGATCTCCTCCGGCAGGTCGTCCGCCACGTATGCCAGGTGGGTGCCGCAGGTCGGGCAGAAGGCTCGCTGTGCCCGCGGGCTCGAGCGGAACCAGGTCGGCGTGCCGGCGGTGAAGCGGCACGCCGCCCGTCGCACGGTGATCCAGCCGACCATCGGCGCCCCCGTGGTCCCGCGGCAATCGGCGCAGTGGCAGACGGTCTGGTTCCAGGGCTCCCCGCCCGCCTCGTAGCGCAGGGCGCCGCACCGGCATCCCCCGGTGATCCGGCCGTCCGTGATCATCGCGTCGCCTCCTCCAGCATGGTGGCCCGCGGCCGCGGGAAGGCGCCGGCGACGAGCCTGGGGTAGAGCAGGGCCTGGCCGAGGCCGCGGGCCGCCAGGAAGGCCAGCATCGCGAGCCACAGCCCGGCATTGCCGGACCCTCGGGTCGCGGCCAGCACCATCACGTCCACCGCGAGGGCGGCCAGCATGAGGTTGCGCATCGCCCGGGTCCAGGTCGCCCCGATATAGACGCCGTCGAAGGCGAAGGCCGCGGCGGCGGCGAGCGGCGTCAGGGCGGCGTAGACCAGGAAGTCGCGGGCCGCCGCCCGCACCTCGGGCGTGGTGGTGACGGCGTCGATGAACGGGCCGCCGAAGCCGAGGAACAGGCCGGACACCGCCAGCGCGAAGCCGAGGCACCACCCGAGCGCCAGGCGCACCGCCCTCCGGAACGCGTCCTCGTCGCGGGCGCCGAGGGCCTGGCCGCACAGGACCTCGGCGGCGGTGGCGAAGCCGTCGAGGAAGAAGCTGCCGACGAGGAAGAGGTTCTGCAGCACGGCGTTGGCCGCCAGCGTCACGTCGCCGGCCCGGGCGCCGAGGCCGGAGAACAGCGCCAGCGCGGTGATGAGCGCCAGGGTGCGCACCATCACGTCGCCGTTGACCGCCAGCATGCGCCGCAGGCCCGCGCCCTCGACGACCTCGCCCCACGGCACCCGCCAGGGCCGGGCGCCGAGGCGGCGCAGCACCAGGAGGCCGAGCCCGGTGCCCGCACTCTCCGCCAGCACCGTGGCGAGCGCCGCACCGGCGACGCCGTAGCCGAGCCCGAGGACGAAGAGGAGGGTCAGGACCACGTTGACGACGTTGATCGCCACCTGCAGGCCGAGCCCGAGGTCGGTGCGGCCGCGCCCGAGGGTCGAGCCCAGGACGGCGTAGTTCGCGAGCGTGAACGGCGCACCCCAGATCCGCACCCCGAAATACGCCGCCAGGGCCGTCGTCACCTCCGGGCTCGCGCCAAACAGCCGGAAGGCCGCCGCGGCGAGGGGGACCTGAAGCGCCACCATCGCGAGCCCGACCGCGACGGCGACCGCCAGCGCCCGGGCGAGGGTGCGGTCGATCTCGGCCCGGTCCCCGGCCCCGGCCGCCTGCGCGGTCAGGCCAGCGGTGGCCATGCGCAGGGCGCCGAAGGTCCAGAACAGGTAGTCGAAGATCACCGCCCCCAGGGCCAACGCCCCGAGGAGCGCCGCGTCGCCGAGCCGCCCGACCGCCGCCGTCCCGACGAGGCCGAGGAGCGGCGTCGTGACGTTGGCGAGCGTCATCGGCCCGGCGAGGGCCAGGATGCGGCGGTGCGTGACCTGCGGGCGCGCGGCGGGCGTCATCGGGCGATTCTCGGGGCGATCTCGGGCTTGAAGCAGCTCCGGCGTCAGCGGCCCCGGGCGAGCACGCGCGACAGGAGCCAGAGCGGCACCACCACCACGGCGCCCGCGACGAACCAGCGGCCGGCATCGTGGAAGGTGTCGAAGCCGAGCTCGATCAGCGAGCGCACGGTGTCGTAGGCGTGGGCGAACAGGGCCGCGGGCGTGACCCCGATCATCGCCATGCCGGCCCCGACGAGGAGCGACAGGACGACGAGCCGGACCAGCACCGCCGCCGGCGAGCCGCCGAGGAAGCGGTGCAGCCCGGATTCCCGGCGCGGCCCGTACCCGCCGGGCCCCTGCCCGCCGGGACCCTGCCCGTAGTGATCTTGCCCATAGGGGGCCTGCCCGCCCGGGCCGGGCCCGCCGAAGGGACGGTGGAATCTCTGCTCGCTCATGCTTCCTCGCGACCCTGACGTTGCGCTCTCTCGCGTCCGAAGGTTGTGGACCGCGACCCCGTGAGGTCGCGGCACGCAGCCCTGAACGTTGCGGGATTGCCACATGCGGGCGAAACCCGGGGCGGTCCGGCGCATTGCACCGTTTGGCAATCCGGACCTGAGATGGCAACCTTCGCGGATTATCCCAAGATGCATCCCGAAATGCTCCCTTGGACGTCCGGCCTGGACCGCCGGGCCGGAGGGCGGCCCGCCCCGCAACCCCGAGACGCTCCGCCGCTCCGCCGGCGGCGCAGCGCCGCGAGATTGATACACCGAGCATGATCGACCACGCGCTCTTCGACCCGGCGAAGGCCGACCCCGACGCCGAGCGGCTGAACCAGGAGATCATCGCCGCCCAGGCCCGGGCGCCGGACCCGTGGTCCATGCCGGTCGCGGAGGTGCGCGAGCGCCGCCGCCGCGGCAGCACCGCCTACCCGGCGATGCCGCGCAGCGCCCGGGCCGAGACCATGACCATCCCGGGGCCCGGCGGGCCCCTCGCCCTGCGGGTGATCCGGCCGCAGCGCAAGCCCCGGGGCGCCTACCTGCACATCCATTCCGGCGGCTGGGTCTGGGGCGGGGCCGACGAGCAGGATCCCTGGCTCGAGCGCATCGCCGAGCGCTGCGGCTTCGTCTGCGTCTCGGTGGAATACCGGCTGGCGCCCGAGCACCCCTACCCGGCACCGATCGACGATTGCGAGGCGGCGGCGCTCTGGCTCTACCATGAGGGCCGCAAGCTGTTCGGGATCGAGGCCCTGACCATCGGCGGCGAATCGGTCGGCGCGCATCTGAGCGTGATGACGCTCCTGCGCCTGCGCGACCGCCACCGGCTGCCCAAGGCCTTCCGCGGCGCCAACCTCTTCTCCGGCCTCTACGACCTCGGCGTCACGGCGAGCGCCCGCAACTGGGGCGACGAGCGCCTGGTCCTCAACTCCACCGACATCCGCCGCTTCGCCGACGGGTTCGTGCCCGAGGGCGTGGCGCGCCGCTCGCCCGAGGTCTCGCCCCTCTACGCCGACCTCGCCGGCCTGCCCCCGGCCCTGTTCTCGGTCGGCACCCGCGACCCCCTCCTCGACGACACGCTGTTCATGTCGATGCGCTGGGCGGCGGCCAACAACGGCGGCTACACCTCGGTCTATACCGGGGGCTGCCACGTCTTCATCCGCTATCCGCTGGCCATGACCCAGCGCGCCCTGGAGCTGATCGAGCGGTTCCTGATGGCGCTCGCGTGAGGGGATCCTCGCCGGCCGCCGCCTACGCGCTCCTCAGCCTCGCGGCCCTGCTCTGGGCCGCCAACGCGGTGGTGAGCAAGGCCGCGGTCGGGCTGGTCTCGCCCCAGGCGCTGACCTGCCTGCGCTGGTCGATCGCGCTGACCGCGATCGCCCTCGTCGCCGGGCGGGAGACGCTCCGGCACTGGCGCGTCCTGCGCGCCCGCTGGCTCATGATCCTGCTGATGGGCGGCTTCGGCTACACCGCCTTCAATGCGCTGTTCTACGTCGCGGGCGCCCATACGAGCACCGTCAACCTGGTGCTGTTCCAGGGTGCGATCCCGGTCCTGGTGATGCTGCTGAACTACCTCGCCCGCGGCATCGCGGTGCGGCCGGTGCAGCTCCTCGGGGCCGCCGTCACCCTGGCCGGCGTGGCGCTCGCCGCGAGCCACGGCGATCTCGCGCGGCTCAGCGCCCTCACCTTCAACCGCGGCGACCTGTTCGTGGCCCTCGCCTGCCTGTTCTACGCCGGCTACACCGTCGCGCTGCCGCTGCGGCCGGCGGTGCCGGGGCTGGTGTTCTTCGCCGCCATGGCGGTGGCGGCCTGGGCCACCTCGGTGCCGCTGCTCCTCGGCGAGTGGGCGAGCGGCCACGTCCTCTGGCCCGGCCCCGCGGGCTGGGGGCTGATCGCCTTCACGGCGCTGGGGCCGTCGCTGGCGGCGCAGCTCGCCTTCATGCGCGGGGTCGAGGTGATCGGGCCGAACCGCGCCGGGCTGTTCGCCAACCTGGTGCCGGCCTTCGGAGCGATCCTGGCCGTCGCCCTGGTGGGCGAGCCCTTCGGCGCCACCGAGGCGCTGGCGCTCGGCCTGGTGCTCGGCGGGATCGCGGTGTCGGAGGTGCCGGGACGCCGCCGGGCGGCGTGAGCTGCAAGAGGTTCAGCTCTTCTGCCCGCCGAGGCCGAGGCGGCGGATCAGCAGGAAAGCCGCGGCGGCGGACAGGACCGCGATCAGGATCGCGATCGTCGAGCCCTCGTCGTACTCGGCGAGCGGCAGCCCCTTGGTGTTCATGCCGAACAGGCCGGTGACCAGGGTCGGCGGCAGGAACAGGGCGGTCAGGACCGACAGGGTCTGGAGCTGCCGGTTCGACTGGCGCGCGAGCAGCGCCGACAGCTCCTCCTGCAGGAGCCGGCTGCGGTCGGCCAGCACCACCATGTCGCGGTCGAGGGCGTCGAGGCGCTGGGCGATGCGCGAGGCCGCCTCCAGGGTCGCCTCCGGCAGCGCCTCGCCGTCCTCCTCCAGGCGGTGGAACACCGCCCGCAGGCCGTTGAGCTGCCGGTGCAGCCGCACGGCGTCGCGGCGGATCGGCCCGAGCTGGCGGGTCTCGTCGCGGATGCGCTCGTCGAGGATGTGGTCCTCGATCCCGTCGAGGCGTTCCGACAGGATGGTGCCCCGCGCCCCGATCGCCGCCGCGACCCGGCCGATCAGCGTCTCGAGCAGGGCCACCGGGCCGGCGAGCGCCCTCCCCTCGGCGACCGCCTCGCGCACCGCGTCGGGCCCGATGATCGGATGACGGCGCCCGCTGACGAGGTAGTTCGGCCCGAGCACGAAGTGCAGCCGCCCGGCCGCGTCCGGCAGGCGGGCCGAGGCGTCCGGCGCGTCCGCGTCGCGGGCGAGGTCGGCGATGACGCCGCCGACCTGGCCGTCCTCGACCGTGACCCGCTGGTGCGGATCGCTGGCGAAGGCCGCCGACGCCAGTTCCGGCGGTCCGAGGCGCCCCTCCGCCGCGAGGCCCGCCACCCGGGCGTCGTTGAGGTTGACGTGCAGCCAGACGAAGCCCTCGCCGAAGCGGCCGAGCGTCGGGATCTCCTCGCCGGGCTCGACCATGCGGCCGCGCCCGTCCGCATCGAACCGCATCGCCCAGATCAGGCCGGGCAGCGCGGGCTCGTCGCTGAGGAGGTGGGCCATCGGGCGTCCTTGCGCATCCCCGCCAGTCTCGATGGGGACGACCGGGGACGCCGCCGCACCCGGCGGCCGTGGCTAGGGGCCGGGCGCGACGGTTCGATGACAGGCCCGGGTGTTCGCAAGGGCGCTTACCGGCACGGACATCCGCCGGATCCTCTCTGTCGCGGGCGCGCGTCACCGCTGCCGGCATGGAGAGGAGGCCCGCGCCGTCCCGTCGCCGGGGGCGCCGGGCGGCCAGGCTCACCGTGGCAGGACCTTCGCCTCCTGCAGGCGCCGGATGGCGCCGACCAGCGCCTCGAGACTGTCGACGCTCTCGGTGAACCCCGCGCGCCGGATCTTGCCCATGTCGGAGACGAGGTCGAAGTCGCTGTGGAACACGAAGTCACCGAAGGCCCAGCCGACCGCCCGTTCGTAGGGCGCGTCGCTCAGGCCCTGCGCGGCCACCAGCCGCGCCCACACCGGTTGCTTGTCGGCCATGTGGGCGGCGAGGCGCAGCGGCACCGGCGGCCCGAGCGGCAGGTCGAGGGTGGCGGCGAGCTTCTCCCAGATGCGGCGCCAGCGGAACGGCTCGTGCACGTAGTTGAAGGCCTCGCCCCGCGCGGCCTCGGCCGTGGCGGCCCAGAGGCTCGCCCGGGCCAGCGCCCTCGCATCCGTCACCTGGGCGAACACCCCGTCATAGACGTGGGCCGGGCCGGGGAAGCGGAAGGCCGCGCCCTCCGCCCGGCACAAGGACGCGTAGGCGCCGATCACCATGGCGATGTTCATGGCGTTGCCCGCGGCATCCCCCACCACCACGTCCGGCCGCAGGATCGAGAAGGCCGGGCCGCCCCGGGCCGCCCGGGCCCTGAGCTCGTCCTCCTGGGTGAAGTAGAAGTTCGGTCCGATATGGCGCGGGTTGTCGTCCTCGTAGAACGGCGACGGCACCGGCCCGAGATGGACGCCGTAGACCTTCGCGCCCTGGTAGAGCACCACCCGCTCGAGCGGCGCCCCGGCGGCCTCGAGCCCGTCGAGGAGGTTGCGCAGCATCGCGCCGTTCACCCTCGCCTCCTCGGCGAGGCTCGGCTGCGGCGCCAGCGCCGCGTAGAACAGGTGCGTGGTGTCCCGCGCCGGCGCGAGGGCGGCGCGGGCGGCGTCCGCGTCGGTGAGGTCGGCCGCGATCGCCCCGGTCGAGCCGTGCGGGCGGCGGGACAGGGCGCGGGCGCGCCAGCCGGGCGCCGCGCCGAGGGTTTCCATCAGCGCCTTGCCGATGATGCCGTTGGCGCCGGCGACCAGGGCGGTTCGGGATTCTGCCATCGTCTTCTACGTCTCGCTCCGTTTCGGAACGGACCCGCCGGCCGGGTCCGAGAACGGGCCTGCCGGTGGGGCCGGGATGGGCCTGGCGGCCTCATGGGGCCAACATCCGCGCGCTGCCCCGGATCCCGCCCCGCGAAGGCCGTCGCGGGCCCCTTCCGGCGCCCGGCGGCGTTGCACCGGGATGAGCAGGCAGGCACGCCCCCGCCGCGCGGTCCGGCCGCGGAAACCCTCGGCCTGGTTCGAGGTTGCCCGTCGCGCCGCCCGCGAGCTGCCGGGCGTCGCGGAGCACGCCACGGCGGCCGGGCCGGTGTTCCGGCTCGGCCGGCGGCGGCTCGCGTGGCTGGCGGAGGATGGGGTGTCGCTGGTGGTGCCGATCGAGGAGGACGAGCGGGCGATGCTGGTCGCGGCGGAGCCCCGGACCTTCTCGCCCGAGGCTGCCGGCCGCGGGACGCCGCTGGTGCGGATCCACCTCGCCTACGTGGACGCCGGCACCCTGGCACGGCTCCTCGCGCAGGGAGCCGCCGCCCTCACCGCGCAGCGCAAGACCCCGCAG
>NZ_LABY01000177.1 GCF_001043975.1 Methylobacterium variabile | reverse complement strand
GAGGAGGGGGATCGGGTGGAGGTGTTCCTGCACCCGCTCTTGTGGTGAGTCTACCGTCTCGCGGGCAGGTCCGCTCTTCCGGTCCCCGTGCGTGCGACGTCCTGCGAGCGGCCCCCGGTTCAGTCCGCTACCCCTACCTCATAGGTGAGGCCGGTCGTTCCGATCGGAAAGACGGAGGCGGAGTGCCGGCCCTCGACCGACAGGACTCGGCCGCCCGGCAGCGCGGCGATGAATTTCCTGTCGAGTTCGTTCAGGCGGCTCCAGCGGCTTAGGGCTTCGAGATCCGGCTGCGCCATCATCGTCGCCGTGACCTCCGTGCACGGCTCCTTCCAGAAGATCGTCTCGGCCGCGTGTCCCGCGTAGGCGAAGGTGATGTGGCACTCGCGGATGCCGCGCCGGACAACGTCGCGCTTGCGGATCGATGCCTTCGCCCCGGGTCGCGGGGCGTTGCGGTAGGCCGACGGCGCCGGTGGTGGGGATGCGGCCGGCACCTGCTCCGCGGCCAGGGCATCGCGCGGCGCGACGCCCACAGGCACGACGGCCGCGGTCAGGAGCGCCGAGACCATCCTGCTGACTGTTGCGATTGGCCTCATGATCGACCGCACCATCAGGGCGAGGCCGCGCATCGCTCGCAACGATGCGCGGCCTCGGTTCGAGCGACGTCTCGTCAGTGCCCGTGCGCCGGCTCGTGCGCCGGCTGGGGCGGGTGCACGATCCCGGGCGCCGCATCCAGGTTGCCGTCGTGCAGGTTCTCCTCGCGGACGCGCTTCCTCTGGAAGAACCGCATCGCCACGACGAAGAACACCGGCACCAGGATGACCGCCAGCACGGTGGCCGAGATCATCCCGCCCATCACGCCGGTGCCGATCGCCTGCTGGCTCTTCGAGGCCGCGCCGGACGCGATGGCGAGCGGCACGACGCCGAAGATGAAGGCGAGCGAGGTCATGACGATCGGGCGGAAGCGCAGGCGCGAGGCCTCGACCGTGGCGGTGACCAGCTTGGTGCCGGGCTTCCACAATTCGCGCGCGAACTCGATGATCAGGATCGCGTTCTTGGCGGACAAGCCGATGATCGTGATGAGCCCGATCTTGAAGTACACGTCGTTGGGCATGTCCCGGATGAGGACGCCGGCCACCGAGCCGATCACGCCGAGCGGGATGACCAGCATCACCGCGAGCGGGATCGACCAGCTCTCGTAGAGCGCCGCCAGGCACAGGAACACGATCAGCACCGAGAGGGCCAGCAGCAGGGTGGCCTGCGAGCCCGCCTGCTTCTCCTGCAGCGACTGCCCGGTCCAGGTGTAGCCGAAGCCCTTCGGCAGCTGGGTCATCAGCCGCTCCATCTCGGCAATGGCCTCGCCCGAGGTGTAGCCCGCCGCCGGCTCGCCGGTGAAGCGGACCGACTGGTAGCCGTTGAAGCCGATGATCTGGGCCGGGCCGACGCTCCACTTCAGGTCGGCGAAGGAGGACATCGGCACCATCGTGCCGAGGTGGTTCTTGACGCTGTAGTTCAGGAGGTCGGTGGCGTTGAGGCGCTGGCCGTCCTCGGCCTGCACGATCACCCGCTGCATCTTGCCCCGGTTGGGGAAGTCGTTGGTGTAGACCGAGCCGAGATTGACCTGGATGGTGTCGTTGATGTCCGCGAACGAGACGCCGAGCGCCGCCGCCTTCTCGCGGTCGATCACCAGCTCCGCCTGCGGCGCGGGCGGCAGGCCCTCGACGTAGACGTTCTTGAGGATCGGGCTCTTGCGGGCGAGCGACAGCAATTGCTCCTGGGCGGCCATGAGCGCCGCGTAGCCCTTCTGGGCCCGGTCCTGGAGGCGGAAGCTGAAGCCCGACGCGTTGCCGAGGTTGTCGATCGGCGGCGGCTCGAGGGCCTGGATCACCGCGTCGCGGTAGCCCGCCATCGCCTTGTTGGTGCCGGCGACCAGCGCCGCGGCGGACTGGTCCTTGCCGCGCTCCGACCAGGGCTTGAGGGTGACGAAGGCCTGCGAGGTCATCTGGCCCTGGCCCGAGAACGAGAAGCCGTTGACGATCGTGACCGTGGCCACGCCCGGCTGGGCCATCAGGTACTCCTCGGTCTTCTTCACCGCCGCGAGCGTCCGGTTGAACGAGGAGCCCGGCGGGGTCTGGATGTCGACCGTGAAGAAGCCCTGGTCCTCGACCGGCAGGAAGCCTTCGGGCAGGCGCACGAAGGCGTAAGCCACGCCGGCGACCAGGATCAGGTAGATCGCCATCATGCGGCCGGACTTCGCCACCGCCCAGGCGACGCCGCGGCCGTAGCGCGCGGTCTCGCGGTCGACGATGCGGTTGAACCAGCCGAAGAAGCCGCGCTTGGCGTGGTGGTGGCCGGGCTCGACGGGCTTCAGGAGCGTGGCGCAGAGCGCCGGGGTCAGCGACAGCGCCAGGAAGGCCGAGAAGGCGATCGAGGTCACCATCGCGATCGAGAACTGGCGGTAGATGATGCCGACGGAGCCGGGGAAGAACGCCATCGGGATGAACACCGCGACGAGCACCAGCGTGATGCCGATGATCGCGCCGGTGATCTGCCCCATCGCCTTGCGGGTGGCCTCCTTGGGCGACAGGCCCTCCTCCGACATGATCCGCTCGACGTTCTCGACCACCACGATCGCGTCGTCGACGAGGATGCCGATCGCCAGCACCATGCCGAACATGGTGAGCACGTTGATCGAGAACCCGGCGAGCAGCATGATCGTGCAGGTGCCGAGCAGCGCGATCGGCACCACGATCGTCGGGATCAGGGTGTAGCGGATGTTCTGCAGGAACAGGAACATCACGATGAACACCAGCACCACCGCCTCGACGAGGGTGTGCAGCACCTTCTCGATCGAGGCCTCGACGGCGGGCGTGATGTCGTAGGGGATGTCCCACTTCACCGTGTCGGGGAAGAACTGGGAGAGCTCCTCCATCTTGGCGCGGATCGCCTTGGCGGTGTCGAGCGCGTTGCCGTCGGGGGCGAGCGTCACCGAGATGCCGGCGGCGGGCCCGCCGTTGAGGCGGGTGGTGAACTTGTAGTCCTCGCCGCCGAGCTCGATGCGGGCGACGTCGCGCAGGCGCACGGTCGAGCCGTCGGGATTGGCGCGCAGCACGATCGCGCCGAACTCCTCCGGCGCCCGCATCTGGCCCTTCACGACGATCGGGAAGTTGACCTTGTGGGCCTCCGGGCTCGGCTGGGCGCCGACGGCGCCGGACGCGATCTGGACGTTCTGGCGCTGGATCGCCTGCGTCACGTCGGAGGCGTTGAGCGACAGGCCGCGCAGCTTGTCCGGGTCGATCCAGACGCGCAGCGAGCGCTCGGTCGAGTACAGGGTCGCGCGCCCGACGCCCGGGATGCGGCGGATCTCGTTGATGACGTTGCGGATCAGGAAGTCGCCGAGGGCCACCTCGTCCATCGACCCGTCGGTGGAGACGAGGGTGATGATGTTGAGGGTGGCGGCGGACGCCTCCTCGACCAGGATGCCCTGCTGGCGCACTTCCGCCGGAAGGCGCGCCTCGACGCGCTTGAGGCGGTTCTGCACCTCGACGCCGGCATAGCCCGGATCGGTGCCCGGCTCGAAGTTCGCGATGATCTCGATGACGCCGAACGAGTCGCTCGCCGATTCGAAGCTCTGGATGTTGGCCGCGCCGTTCAGCTCATCCTCGATGAGGCGCGTGGTGCCGGTGTAGAGGTCCTCCACCGAGGCGCCCGGAAAGGCGGTGGAGAGGGCGATCGAGGGCGGCGCGATGATCGGGTACTGCGCGACCGGCAGCATCGGGATCGTGAGCACGCCCCCGAGGCAGATGAACAGCGCGACGACCCAGGCGAAGATCGGCCGGTCGATGAAGAAGCTGGCCAAGGTGTACGTCCTCCTCAGCGCTGCTCGGTCGAGGCCGGCTGGGGCGCATGGCCCGCACCGGCCGCCGCCATGGTGGTGGTCTCGTACGGCACGGTCGCGACCTTGGTGCCGGCGACGATCTTCTGGAAGCCCTCGGCGACGACCCGGTCGCCGGCCTTCAGCCCCTCGCGGATCACCCACTGGCCCTCGACCACCGGGCCGACCTCGACCGGCTGCAGCACGACCTTCTCGTCCTGGCCGACGAGCCAGACCTGGGCGCGGCCGTCGTTCGACCGGTGCACCGCCTGCTGCGGCACCGCGATCGCGTCGGAATCGATGCCCTGCTTGATCCGGGCGCGCACGTACATGCCCGGGAAGAGCTCGCCGTGCGGGTTCGGCACCACGGCGCGCAGGGTCACCTGGCCGGTGCTCGGGTCGGCGGTCACGTCGGAGAACAGCAGGCGGCCGGGCTCGGGGTAGAGCGAGCCGTCGTCCATGATCACCCGCACGCTCGCCACGTCCGGGGCGAGGCGGTCGAGCTCGCCGCTGGCGAGGTCGCGGCGCAGCTTGTTCAGCTCGCCGACCGACTGGGTGATGTCGACGTAGATCGGGTCGAGCTGCTGGATCGTCGCCAGGTTGCTCGCCGCGCCCTGCTCGACGAGGGCGCCTTCCGTCACGAGCGCCCGGCCGATGCGGCCCGAGATCGGCGCCCGCACGTCCGTGTAGCCGAGGTTGAGCTGGGCGCGGTCGCGGGCGGCCTTGGCGCCGGCGACCTCGGCCTCGGCCTGCTTCTGGGCCGCGAAGGCGGCGTCGTACTGGGCCTGGCTCGCGGTCTGGCGCGTGAGCAGGGTCTCGAGGCGCTCGGCCTGCTGGCGGGCGAGCACAAGGGCCGCCTCCGCCTTGGCCAGCGTCGCCTCGGCGCTGGCGAGGTCGGCCCGGAACGGCATCGGGTCGATCTTGTAGAGGAGGTCGCCCTCCTTGACCTGGCTGCCCTGCTCGAAGGTGCGCTTGATGACGAGGCCCGCGACCCGGGCCCGCACCTCGGCGATGCGCGTTGGCGCGGCGCGGCCGGGCAGGTCGCGCTCATAGGGGATCGGCTGGTGCTTCACCGTCACGATCGACACTTCCGGCGGGGCCGTCGGAGCCGCGGGGGCGGCGGCCTCCTGGGCCGGCTTGCAGGCGGCGAGCCCGAGGAGAAGGGCGGTCGCTCCGAGGAGGATGCGGCGGCGATAAGTCACGGGCGGGTCTTTCCTGCGCGGTGGGGAAGCGGTCGGGGCGGGTCGCGCCGCGGTGCTTCCGGGGCAAGGGGTATGAGGCTGGGTTCACGACCCTGGCATGGGCCAGGGCGCGTTGCGGCTTGATGCGTCTGCTCTCTCCAACTCCCGCAACCGCCCGTCGGCGCGGCCTTCCCGGTCACGAAATCCGGCGGACCCGGCGCGCGGCTTCAGGAAGCCAATCGCAGGGTTCCGAGGCGGAGATGTGACGGGGTGACCCTGCGTCCGGTCGGGATGCAGGGCCCGGGCCACGACGCATGGGCAGGCCGAGCGGGCGGCGTCAGGCGCCGGTTTTCGGCGGGCGCTCGGGCAGGGTGGCGCCGGCGCGGACGAGGGAGCCGAGGCGACGCGGGGGCAGGAGCGTGACGGCGAGGGCGGCCGGCCCTTCGGCCGGGGCCGCGAGCGGGGCGCTCGCCGTGCTGCCGTCATCCGCGCGGGGAAGGTCGACGCTGGTCGCCGTCAGCGTGCAGGCCGGGCTCTTCGCCCAGCGCGCGTGCAGGCTCGCCATCGGCGACAGGCCCTGCGCCGCGCGCAGTACCGGCTCGCTGCGGCCGGGCCCGGCATCCGCCGCCGACGTCGCCAGGATGGCGAGGCCGAGGCCGAAGAGGGCGGTCGCGCAGAGACGCGCGAGGGATGTCCAGACGAGACCGATCACGGAGCGTTACAGTGGGGGTTCCAACCGTAACGCACAAGACGCCGCGACATTCTGTCAGGGCAGGCCGGGCGGCCGGGCCGCGGATTCCGGGGCTTGATCGGCCCCGCGCTCCGCCGTACCGATTTTTCGAAACGAAACCCTGAACGAAAGCCCGGAGGAGCCCATGAGCGCGGCGCGGGACGTCTACATCTGCGATTACGTGCGCACGCCGATCGGCCGCTACGGCGGCGCCCTGGCCAAGGTGCGGGCCGACGACCTCGCGGCGGTCCCGCTGGCCGAGCTGGCCCGCCGCACCCCGTCCCTGAAGGAGGCGGTCGAGGAGGTCTTTCTCGGCTGCGCCAACCAGGCCGGCGAGGACAACCGCAACGTCGCCCGCATGGCCCTGCTGCTCGCCGGCTTCCCCGAGCGGGTACCGGGGGCGACCCTCAACCGGCTCTGCGCCTCGGGCCTCGACGCGGTCGGAGCGGCGGCCCGGGCGATCCGGGCCGGCGACATCGACCTCGCGGTGGCGGGCGGCGTCGAGTCGATGACCCGGGCGCCGTTCGTGATGGGCAAGGCCGAGGGCGCGTTCCAGCGCCAGGCCGAGATCCACGACACCACCATCGGCTGGCGCTTCATCAACCCGGTGCTCAAGCACCAGTACGGCGTCGATTCGATGCCGGAGACCGCCGAGAACGTCGCCGAGGATTACCAGGTCGGCCGCGCGGACCAGGACGCCTTCGCGCTGCGCTCTCAGGCCCGGGCGGCGCGGGCGCAAGAGGACGGCACCTTCGCGCAGGAGATCGTCGCGGTCGAGATCCCCGACCGCAAGGGCGGCCACGTCCGCGTCGACCGGGACGAGCACCCCCGGGCCGACACCACCGCGGAGGGCCTCGCCAAGCTCAAGCCCTTCGTGCGCAAGGACGGCACGGTGACGGCCGGCAACGCCTCGGGGGTGAACGACGGCGCCGCCGCCCTGGTGCTCGCCTCCGCGGAGGCCGCCGAGCGCCACGGCCTCACGCCCCTCGCCCGGGTGCTCGGCCTCGCCTCGGCGGGCGTGCCGCCGCGGGTGATGGGCATCGGCCCGATCCCGGCGGTGGAGAAGCTCTGCGCCCGCCTCGGCCTCAAGCCGTCCGACTTCGATGCCGTGGAGCTCAACGAGGCCTTCGCCTCCCAGGCCCTCGCCTGCCTGCGCGGCCTCGGCCTGCCCGACGACGCGGAGCACGTGAACCCGAACGGCGGCGCCATCGCGCTCGGTCACCCGCTCGGCATGTCGGGTGCCCGCATCGCCGGCAGCGTCACCCGCGAGCTCGCCCGCCGGGGCGGCCGGCTCGGCCTCGCCACGATGTGCGTCGGCGTCGGGCAGGGCGTCGCGCTGGCGGTCGAGCGGATCGGCTGAGGAGGATTCCGGGCGGCGGGGAGGCGCACTTTCCCCCCGCGCCGTGGAAAAGATGGGGGCTTGGGCGGGAATCCCGGCGTTTGACCCCATCTTACCGCGCCGCACCATGGCATGGCCGGACGGCATAGGCTAAGCAAGCGCGTTCTCGCCCGTCCCAGGAACCGCCCGGACGACGGTCCCGCATCCGGCGGGATGGTCGCCGCGGGGCAGACAATCCCATGATACGCCACAGCGAATCCCTCGGCCCCGCCCTTCCGCCGCCCGGGCGAAGCCTCCGCTTCGCTCCCCGGTCCCGGTGAGGTCGAACGATGGCCAGCAAGACCGGACCGCGCGGGAACGCGGACGAGCCCGCGAGCGCCGGCGCGCCCGAGGCGGGCGACCCGGAAGCGGAGTTCCTGACCGTCCTCGGCCAGCGCGTGCGCACCATGCGGGCGGTGCGGGCGATGTCGCGCAAGATGCTGTCGCAGACCTCGGGCCTGTCCGAGCGCTACATCGCCCAGCTCGAGGGCGGGCAGGGCAACGTCTCGATCATCCTGCTGCGCCGGGTCGCCCTCGCCATGGGGGTGCGCCTCGAGGACCTGATCGCCTCGGTCGAGGGCCCGCCGGACTGGCCGGTGGTGCGCGACCTCCTGCAGAAGGCGGGCGCTGAGCAGATCGCCGAGGCCAAGCGCGTCCTCTCGGGCGCCGCGGCCCCGGGGGAGGGGCCGGCGCAGCGGGTGGCCCTGATCGGCCTTCGCGGCGCCGGCAAGTCGACCCTCGGGCGGATCCTCGCCGAGCGGATGGGCTGGTCCTTCGTCGAGCTCAACCGGGAGATCGAGCGCGAGAACGGCCTCTCGGTCGCGGAGATCTTCGCGATCTACGGCCAGGAGACCTACCGGCGCCTGGAGCAGGGCGCCCTGCGGCGCCTCGCCGAGCGGCCGGGCCCGATGGTGCTGGCGACCGGCGGCGGCATCGTCGCCGAGCCGGTCACCTTCGACCTCCTGCTCTCCTCGTTCTTCACCGTCTGGCTCAAGGCGCGGCCGGAGGAGCACATCCACCGGGTGCGCGAGCAGGCCGCCAAGGGCCTCGTCCCGGCCCGGCTGCCGGACACCGACAATGCCCTGCGCGAGCTCCGGGCGGTGCTGATGAGCCGCGAGCCGCTCTACGCCCGCGCCCGGGCGGTGATCGACACCGCCGACCACACCGTCGCCGAGACCGCCGCCACGCTGACCGCCCTGGTTGAGGGGCACCTCGGCAACGGCGCGCGGCGCGGCGCCTGAGCCGCGAGCCTCGCGCCCGGAGCCGCGAGGCTCCGGCGCCACGGGCCGGACCCGCGCGCATGAAAATCGCGGCCCTTGCGGGCGAGCGCACGTATTCTGGCCGCAAATGAGTCGGCAGGCTCGGGCGATGAGGATCACGTCGGGGTCGAGGAGCACGATGGAGAGCACGAACCGGGCCGAGAGCTACGAGGACCAGGCTGTCGCGGCCGGACAGGTGGTGGAGGCGGCGCATTTCTCCGCCATCCGCAGCGTCCGCACCGAGGCCGAGGCGCTCCTGACCCTCGCCCGCGCCCTCGACCACGAGCTGAAGGCCGGCTTCGGCGCCGCGGTCGCGGCGATCCACGACATCCCGGGCCGGGTCATCGTGTCGGGCATCGGCAAGAGCGGCCATATCGGGCGCAAGATCGCCTCGACGCTCGCCTCCACCGGCACGCCGGCCTCCTTCATCCACCCGAGCGAGGCCAGCCACGGCGACCTCGGCATGATCACCCAGCAGGACATCGTCATCGCGCTGTCCTGGTCCGGCGAGACGACGGAACTCGGCGACCTCATCAGCTTCTGCAAGCGCTTCGCCGTGAGGCTGATCGGCCTCACCGCCAACCCGGCCAGCACGCTGGGCCTGGCCGCCGACATCCTGCTGCCGCTGCCGCTGGTGAAGGAGGCCTGCCCGCACAACCTCGCGCCGACCTCGTCCAGCGTGATCCAGCTCGCCTTGGGCGACGCGCTCGCGGTCGCCCTGCTCGAGCGCCGCGGCTTCTCGGCCAGCGACTTCAAGGTCTTCCATCCCGGCGGCAAGCTCGCGGCCCGGCTCAAGACCGTGGGCCAGCTGATGCACGCGGGCGACGAGATGCCGCTGGTGCCCCGCGGTATCCGGGTCTCGGAGGCCCTGATCGCCGTGATGGGCAAGCGCTTCGGCTGCGCCGGCATCGTCGACGAGAGCGGCCGGCTCGTCGGGATGATCACCGACGGCGACGTGCGCCGCCACATGAGCCGGGGTGCCGGCCACAGCGACCTCCTCGGCCGCCTGGTCGAGGAGGTCATGACGTCCTCGCCGATCACCACCGCCCCCGGCACCTTCGCCAGCGCCGCCCTGGAACTGATGAACCGCAGCCAGATCACCGCCCTGTTCGCGGTGGAGCGCGGACGCCCGGTCGGCATCCTGCACATCCACGACATCCTGCGGGCCGGGGTGGTGTGAGAACCGGTTGATCGACACCCCACACCGCGCTTTCCCGGACGACTGGGGCGTCAGCGGAAGCAGATCCGGGATCCAGGGGAGACGTGCCGCGAAGCGGCTCTATGTCTGCAGCGTTGCAGACAGATGGGTGCTTTGCGATCTTTCATTCCGGATTCCGGATCTCCTTCCACTTCGTTGAGTCGTCCGGGAAAGACGAGTGGGGGCCGGCAGGAACTCAGTACGGCACACCACCCTTTCTCTTCTCCCGCAGCGCCTCGGCGTACCACGTCAGCTCGTCGAGGAACCGCCCCGCGGAGCGCTCGAGCCAGGGCTGGAGGAGGATTCCATCCTCGTCCAGTACCTTGTGCACCTCCGGGATCGGCAGCAGCGAGGGGATGCTCGGCGTGCCGAGTTCGCCCAGCATGGCGCGCAGCTGCATCGCCGCCCTGACGCCGCCGTAGCGGCCGGCCGAGTAGCAGACGATGGCCGACGGCCGCCAGAAATACTCCTCGAGGAAGTGGTCGAGGGTGTTGGAGAGGGCCGGTGGGATGCTGTGGTTGTATTCCGCCGACACCACCACGAAGGCGTCGGACCTGCGGTAGGTCGCGGCGAGGCGCTCCAGCGCCGCCGGCGCCTCGCCCGGCTGGTACTCCTTGTACATCCGCGAGAGCAGCGGCAGGCCGAGCTCCGCCGGGTCGACGAGCGGTGCCTCGTGGCCTCTCGCCTCGAGGCACCGCACCAGGTAGCGGGCGGCCCGCAGGCCGTTGCGCCCCTGGCGCACCGAGCCGAGGACGACCGGGATCACGAGCGGCATGGCGGATGTCATGGCGGGTCTCCGGGAGGCTGACAGGCTCCCGGAGGCTACTGCATGTCCGGCGGGATCTCACATCATTCCGAGCAGCCGCGGCAGCCACAGCGAGATCGCCGGGACGTAGGTGACGACGACGAGGAAGATCAGCATCGTCAAAAGCCACGGCCAGACCGCGATGGTCAGCTCCGTGATGCCCATGCGTGTGATGCCCGACGCCACGTAGAGGTTGAGGCCGACCGGCGGGTGGCACATGCCGACCTCCATGTTGACCACGATCAGGATGCCGAAATGCACCGGGTCGATGCCGAGCTTGGCGGCGATCGGAAACAGGATCGGCGCCATGATCAGCACGATCGAGGACGGCTCCATCACGTTGCCGGCGACGAGCAGCAGGATGTTGACGATCAGCAGGAACACCACCCAGTTCAGGCCGGCCCCGGTGATCCAGCTCGCCATCGCCTGCGGGATCTGCTCGCTCGTCATCAGGAACGAGAACAGCACCGCGTTGGTGATGATGTAGAGCAGCATCGCGCTCATGTTGGCCGAATCGAGCAGCACCCGCGGCACGTCTTTCCAGGTGAGGTCCCGGTAGACGAACAGCGCGATGACGAAGGCGTAGACTGCGCTGACGGCGGCAGCCTCGGTCGGCGTGAAGGCACCGGTATAGATGCCGCCCAGCACCAGCACGATCAGCAGCAGGCCCCAGACCGACTTGCGGAAGGCGACCCAGCGCTCGCGCCAGCTCGCCTTCGGCATGCGCGGGTAGCCGAACTTGCGCGCCCGGTACCAGGTGGTGAGGCCGAGAAGCGTCGCCAGCATCAGGCCCGGGATCACGCCGGCGACGAACAGGGTCGAGATCGAGGCCGAGGAGACCCGCTGGCCGTCCGGCCCGAACACCACCGCGCCGCTCGTCGCCACCGAGTACATCACCATGACGATCGACGGCGGGATCAGGATGCCGAGGGCGCCCGAGGTGGTGATGACCCCGGCGCCGAAGCGCTTGGGGAAGCCCTGCGCCACCATGGCGGGCAGGATGATCGAGCCGATCGCCACGACGGTCGCCGGGCTCGAGCCCGAGATGGCGGCGAACAGCGCGCAGGCCATCACGCCGGCGAGGCCGAGGCCCCCGTGCCAGTGACCGACCATCGCGGTGGCGAAGTTGATCATCCGCCGGGCGACGCCGCCATGGGTGAGGAAGTTGCCCGACAGGATGAAGAACGGGATCGCCATGATCTCGAAGTTCTCGATTCCCGTGAACAGCTTCAGCGCCACCGCCTCGATCGGCACGGTGGTCATCGTGAACAGGAAGGTGAGCACCGACAGGCCGAGCGCGATCGAGATCGGCATCCCGGTGAGCATCAGGGCGATCAGCAGCCCGAAGATGATGGCGGCGTTCATCGGGCGGGACCTCCGGTGCGGGCTTCCTCGGCAGCGAGGTCCTGGGCGGCGTGCGGGCTCTCGACCACGCCCTCGACGTGGCCCGGATCGTGGTGGGGCAGCTCCCCGGTGCGCCAGAAGCTCCAGGCGACCTGCAGGAAGCGGAAGCACATCAGGTAGGAGCCGAGCGGGATCGCCAGGTAGACGATCCAGCTCGGGATCTCGAGGTCGGGCGTGGTCTGGTCGGTGTCGACGAGACCGTAGACGAAGCGTGCCCCCATCGTGCCGACGATGACGGTGAACAAGGCGCCGCAGAGCAGGCCGAACAGCACGATCCTGTTGCGCCAGGCGGGAGGCAGCTGGTTCACCGCCACGTCGACGCCGACGTGGATGCCGGTGCGCACGCCGTAGGCGGCGCCGAACTTCGCCATCCAGACGAACATGTAGATGCACAGCTCCTGGGCCCAGGAGAGGTGGATCGCCGCCGTGATCGGATAGAGCGCGTCGATGCCCGACGCGTAGCGGTGGACGACCGCGACGAAGATCAGCAGCGTCGCGCCCGCCATCAGGGTCGCGATCAGGATCTCCTCGAGACGGTCGAGGATGCGCAGGGGGTGCATGGGGTCTCCCGGAAGGCGACGAGGTGCGCGAGGGTCGGGGGTCTCAAGGAGCGGGCGGGCCGCCGGGCGCCGGCCCGCCCGTCAGGGCGTCTCGCCCTCGGGCCAGGGGAAGCGGATGTTGCCGTCGCGCAGGCCCGCCAGAACGACCTCGACGCCGCCCGACTTGACCATCCATTCGAGGCGGTGGTCGCGGTATTCCCGGCGGCGCCCGCCGGTGGTGTAGAGGTCGGCGGCCTCGGCCATCCGCGCCGCCGCGGCGTCGAACTCCGCGAAGGTCGCGGCCACGGACGGGCGCTCGCGCACCCGGGCGTGCCAGCGCGCGAGCGGGCTGCCCGGGGGCGGGCCGAGCCCGTAATGGACTGAGCGGTTGAGCATCGGGGCGACCGCCCCGTCGGCCCAGCCGAAATCCTCGCCGCCGAACCAGTCCGCGGCGCCGAGGCGCCCGGCGAGCCAGTCCTGCAGCACCGCCGTCTGCGCCGCCGCGCGGGCCCGCAGGCGCTCGGCGAGCGCGCCGGTGGCGCGGCGGAACCACAGGATCTCGCCGAAACCCCAGTTCACCGCCTCGTACTGGGTGTCGCAGACGTCCTCGGTCAGCCGCGCGAAGGCGCGCGCGGCGGGAGTGCGGGGCAGGAGCGGCGGCTCGGGCCAGCGATCCTCGATGTATTCGAGGATCACGGTCGAGTCGAAGATCGCGGCCTCGTCGTCGATCAGCACCGGCACCTCGGTGCGGGGGTTGGCCGCCGCGAAGGGGCCGTCGGTCCGGCCGGTGCCGAAGCTCTCCGGCAGCTCGGCGGTGAAGGCCACTCCCTTCTCGCGCAGGGCGATCTTGACCTTCTGCGCGTAGGACGAGAGCGGGTGCTCGTAGAGCAGCATGGCGTTGTCCCCCCGGGTCGTCTTGTTCGTTTGGAGTATCTTGGCATGCGGCGGCGCGCCAGGTGATCCCGACGATGGTTGGTGATCCCGACGATGGTCTGCCCCGACCGCCGAGGCGAGGGGCGGGGGTGCGCTTCCTCGCTGTCCCCAGGAGCGCGGCCGAGCCGCGCTAAGGGCTCACGGTGATCGGGGAGGGGGCGTCGCCGCAGCCGGTGCCCCGCCCCGTCACGCCAGCTGGAAGCCGAAGGCGAGGGGATCGCGCTCGTCGACCAGGATCGTGTTGTGGCCGATCACCCGGGCCCAGCCGCCGATGCTCGGCTGGATCGCCGGGCGCCCGCCGACCTCCGCGTGGCCCTCGACCCGGCCGTGGAACAGGGTGCCGATGATGCTCTCGTGCACGAAATCGTCGCCAACCCGCAGGAGCCCCTTGGCGGCTCTCTGCGCCATGCGGGCGGAGGTGCCGGTGCCGCAGGGCGAGCGGTCGATGCCCCTGTCGCCGTAGAACACCGCGTTGCGAGCATGGGCCTGGCGGTGCGTCGGGCCGTCCGCCCACATCACGTGGCTGAGGCCGTGGATGCGGGGATCCTCCGGATGGACCGGCGCCACCGCCCGCTGCACCGCCTCCCGCACCCGGGGACTCAGGGTCAGGATATCGGCGGCGTTCATGCCCGCGAGGCCGGCCCAGCCCGGCTGCGGCTCGACGATGGCGTAGAAGTTGCCCCCGTAGGCCACGTCGACCACCAGGGGTCCGAGCCCCGGCACGTCCACCCGCACCTCGGCCGCGTGCAGGTAGCTCGGGATGTTGTGGAGACGGACCTCGTCGATGAAGCGGCCGTTGCGGCGATACTCGACCTCGATCTTGCCGGCCGGGACCTCGAGGGCGAGGCACCCCTCGATGCGCGGCACGACGAAGCCCTGCTCCAGCGCCACCGTCACGGTGCCGATCGTGCCGTGCCCGCACATCGGCAGGCAGCCCGAGACCTCGATGAAGAGCACGCCGAGCTCGCAATCCTCCCGGGACGGCGGGTAGAGGATCGAGCCGGACATCGCGTCGTGGCCCTGCGGCTCGAACATCAGCGCCCGGCGCACCCAATCGTGCTCGGCCAGGAAGATCTGCCGCTTCTCGCCCATGCCGACATTCGGCAGGACCGGCGCCCCGCCGGCGACCACCCGAACCGGGTTGCCACACGTATGGGCGTCGACGCAGAGGAAGCTGTGCGGGTGCATGGCGAGGCGGCCTCCTCGTGGGGTGATCCCTTCCGGTCTCCTCTCGTCGCAGAAATCAGCGCCACGGCATAGCGGCGCGATAGCACGAGGCCGGGCGGCTTCTCATCCCGGCTCGGGACGGGCCAGATGACGCAGAGGGAGAAACGCGACGATAGGGCAACCCGAAGGCCCCTGCGACGTTCTCGACATCGTGACGCGGGCCCCCTTGGCGGGCCTGCGCGGTTGCGGCCAGCGAAAGGAGGTTGCCGATGATGGATAACATCGTTCAGGGGTTCACGCAGTTCCGCGAGCAGGTCTTTCCGAACCAGCGCTCGGTCTATCAGCGCCTCGTCCATGACGGCCAGCAGCCGAAGGCCCTGGTGATCTCCTGCGCCGATTCCCGCGTCGTGCCCGAGCTGATCACCCAGGCCGGGCCGGGCGAGCTGTTCGTCACGCGCAACGTCGGCAACATCGTGCCTCCCTTCGCCACCATGATGGGCGGCGTGACCGCGGCGGTCGAGTACGCGGTGATGGCCCTCAAGGTGCGCGACATCGTGGTCTGCGGCCACTCGGATTGCGGCGCCATGAAGGGCCTGCTCACGCCCGGTCTCGCCGAGACGATGCCGAGCGTGGCGGCGTGGCTGCGCCACGGCGAGGCTGCCCGCAAGATCGTCTGCGACGCCTACCCGGACGACATCGACGACAAGCGCCGCCTGCACGCGCTGGCGATGGAGAACGTGCTGACGCAGCTCAACCACCTGCGCACCCACCCGGCGGTGGCGAGCGCGCTGGCCACGGGCCAGCTGACCCTGCACGGCTGGCTGTTCGAGATCGAGACCGGTCACCTCTTGGTCTACGACGGCGAGGCCGGCCGCTTCGTGGTTCTGGCCGAGGAGGACGATCTTCCGGTCGCTGAAGCCTCCGCCGCCCCGCGCCTCGCCGCCGCCACCGTCGGCACTGCGGAGGCCCGGATCGCCGAGTAGCGCGGAGCGGCGAGTAGCGCCTATCGGATTGACAGGCAGGGTGCCGCGGGTGAGGACGGCCGGCATGGCAGACGCCCGCTCCACCGCTTCCCGCGACGCCCTGTTCCTCTGGATCGCGGCCGGCGCGACCCTGGCGACGATCCTCGTCGCCAACTTCGCGCCGGCCCGCGGCCCGGCTCCGGCTCACCGGCCGGCTGTCCTGTCGCCGGCCGAGGACCCGGCCTGCCGCGAATGGACCGATTCCTGCCGGGTCTGCGTTCGCGGGACGGACGGGGTCCACTGCTCGACGCCGGGCTTCGCCTGCCAGCGCGAGGCCGCCCGCTGCACGGCGCGCTGAGGCGCGCGACCGCACGCGATCGGCAACCGGACGGCTGCCGCGAGCTGCCCCGATCCGTCCGGCCGGACCGTCGCAGCGCAGTGCTACGTCGGTCCCGGTATCACGGCCAAGCCGCTCGCCGGCATCCGGCCGGCGGCCCGCCGCTCAGCGGCCCTCGCGACCGTAGACGTCCTCGATGCGGATGATGTCGTCCTCGCCGGTGTAGCTGCCGACCTGGACCTCGATCAGCTCGAGCGGGATCTTGCCCGGGTTCACCAGGCGATGCACGCAGCCGATCGGCAGGTAGGCCGCCTCGTTCTCGTGCACCAGCCGCACCGTGCCGTCCACCGTCACCTCGGCGGTGCCGCGCACCACCACCCAGTGCTCGGCCCGGTGATGGTGCTTCTGCAGCGAGAGCCGGCCGCCCGGCTTCACGGTGATCCGCTTCACCTGGAAGCGCGCCCCGACATCGATGCGCTGGTACGAGCCCCAGGGCCGGTACATCAGCCGGTGCGCGTCGGCCTCCGGCTCGCCCTGCCGCCGCAGGGTGTCGACCAGCCCTTTCACCTCCGCCCCGCCGCTCCGGCTCGTCACCAGCACCGCGTCGTCCGTCGTCACCACCACCACGTCGTCGAGGCCGACCACCGTGGTCAGGATCTCGCCGGCGGAATGCACCAGGCTGTTGCGGGTGCCCTGCACCGCCACCCGCCCGCGCAGCGCGTTGCCGTCGGCGTCTCGGGTCGAGACCTCCCACAGCGCACCCCACGTGCCGATATCCGACCACGGGAAGCTCACCGGCAGCACGCCGGCCCGGCTGGTCCGCTCCATCACCGCGTAGTCGATCGAGATCTGCGGCGCCCGCGCGAAGGCGGCCTCGTCCAGGCGCACGAAGTCGAGGTCGCGGGTGGCCGTCTCGACGGCTGCGCGGGCCGCCTCCAGCACCGCCGGCGCGTGGGCCTCGAGCTCATCGAGCATCACGTCGGCGCGGAACAGGAAGTAGCCGCCGTTCCACAGCGCGCCCTCGGCGATCAGGCCGGCAGCGCGGGCGGCGTCCGGCTTCTCGAGGAAGCGGTCGACGGCGCGGGCGCCAGCCTCACCGGCCTCACCCGACAGGGAGGTGCCCGGTTGAATGTAGCCGTAGGCGGTCGAAGGGTGTGTCGGCGCGATGCCGAGGGTCATGATGTGCCCGGCCCTGGCCCCGGCCCGGGCGGCCTGGGCGGCTTGCACGAAGGCCGCGTCGTCGCCGACCGCGTGGTCGGCGGGCAGGATCAGCACCAGGGCCTGCGCGTCGCGGGCGGCGGCATGGAGCGTCGCGACGGCGACGGCCGGGGCGGAGTCGCGCCGGCACGGCTCGAGCAGGATGTCGGCCTTGATGCCGCCCTGCGCGAGCTGCTCGGCGACGAGGAAGCGAGCATCGTTGGCGGTGATGACCGCCGGCCGGGCGAAGGTGGCGGCATCGCCAAGTCGCGCGGCGGTAGCCTGGAACGACGAGCGGCCGGGTTCGGCGAGGGGAATGAACTGCTTGGGGAAGCTCTCCCGAGAAGCCGGCCACAACCGTGTTCCCGAACCACCGCATAGGATCACCGGGTGGATGAGGTCCGTCACTGAATTCTCCTGTCGATGGTTGTCGATGGACATTGTTACCATCAATGATGCTGTCACTCGACGGCGATAACGCCGAGCAGGACATGCTCAGAATGGGTGCGGTTTCTGACTTGATAGCACTTAGATTTTTGAATTAAATTTAAGTCTGTCCCCTGGTATTTAGTTATTTGATTATTAGTTGTGGCCGAATAACAACCTATATTAGGCGCTGTGACTTGCGGTTCTAAGACGGCTGGCTGTTTCATCGAACGAATCACGGCGCAAGCTTTGCTTGATATGGCCACGCGGTTTGAGGTGATATATTCTCTCGCTGTGCTTCCCAAGCGTAACCAAGATGCAAATATGTATTTCCGGGACGAGACAATCCATGATGACGGGGGGCGAAGAACATCAGAATTGCGATGTCCTTCGAGAGGCAAGTTGCGATCATGACGCTGATGATCCTGGTGCTCTACGCAAGCTCGTCATCTTCAAAAAAGGATCGTATGTTCCCTGAGTCCGGCAGAATTCAAAGCGTTGGCGTTTCGCTGCCCCTCTCACGCTGAATCGGCAGAAGCGGTACGACGGCTGCCTCCTCCGAAAGCTTCGCCATTGACATAACGATCACTCCGTGGCGATCCTTAAAGCGGCGATCGGTACTCGGTGGAGCAGGCAGATTTTTTGGGCTCTGCCCGCTCCCGTGCAGATTGGAGCGTTCTTGCCTTATGACACGATCTGAAAGAACGATTGTTTTATACCCTCGCGCCTTGGCATCGACACGTCGATGCGAAGGCGTCCGGCGCATCAGCGCCGGCGCCCGTTCGGGCTTGCCTTGCGCCTCCGAACGGTTCCGTTCGAAGGCGCGGCGGTATTAC
>NZ_LABY01000176.1 GCF_001043975.1 Methylobacterium variabile | reverse complement strand
CTCGCCTGTCAACTCGCCCGATCCTGCCGGGCCTGCGGCCGAACCGACTGCCGACCGCGGAACCCGGTGAGAGCCCGCGGTGATGACCCCCGTCGATGTGAGGAGCCAGCAGCAGCGAACTCCCGCCGGCTGACGGGATGTGGTGGGTGCGAAACGGGATTCAAGTCCCTGCCCGACGTCGTCGGCGGGCGGCCCTGTCCGGTCGCACGCGGGACGACCGGCCGCGAGCCCCACGGAAGTTGCGGCCATCGAGGGTTGACCCGGACGTCCCCGCCCGCAAGCTGCCCGGGCAACTCACGAGGAGGCTGGTTCATGCGAGTGCCGATCGCGCTCCTGTGGCTGTTCGCGGCGCCGGCCGCCCTGGCGCAGGATCCGCCGGCAGCCCCTTCGCCCGAGGCGCCGTCCCTCGTCGAATGCCTGCCCGGCCTGACCGCCCGGGCACGGGAGCAGGGCGTGACGCCGGCGCTCGCGGAGGCGCGGCTGACGGGTCTCACCGCCGATCCGGACGTGCTGGCGGCGACGCAGCGTCAGGCGGAGTTCGAGAAGCCGGTCTGGGCTTATCTCGACGCGGCGGTGCGGGACGAGGTGGTCGCGGATGGCCGGGCGAAGCTCGCGGCGGAAGCGAGCCTGCCGGCGATCGAGACGGCTCACGGCGTCGACCGGCACGTGCTGGTGGCGATCTGGGGCATCGAATCGGGCTACGGCGCCGTCCTCGATGATCCGCGCAAGGTGCGGCCGGTCCTGCGCTCGCTGGCCACCCTGGCCTGCGCCGGCGGGCCACGGGTCGCCACCTGGACCGAGGAGCTGGTGGCGGCCCTGCGGATCCTCGATCTCGGTCGCACCACCCTCGAGCGCCTGACCGGGTCCTGGGCCGGCGCGATGGGCCACACCCAGTTCATGCCGACGACGTATCTCCGCCACGGGATCGACTTCGACGGCGACGGCCGGTCCGACATCTGGACCTCGGCGCCGGACGCCCTCGCCTCGACGGCGCGGTACCTGCGCACCCTCGGGTGGCGCCCCGGCGAGAGCTGGGGCGGGGAGGTGGCGCTGCCGGCGGGCTTCGACTACCGGCTCGCCGACGAGACGACGGTCCGGCCGCTCTCGGCGTGGCGTGCCCTCGGCGTGCGGCCGGCCGGACCGCGGGAGATCGGAGCGGATGCCGACACCGCCCGCCTGGTCCTGCCCGCCGGCGCCCGGGGACCTGCCTTTCTCCTGCGGCCGAACTTCCAGGCGCTGCTCGGCTACAACGCGGCCTTCTCCTACGCGCTGGCGGTGGCGCACCTCTCCGACCGGCTGCGGGGCGAGCCCGGTTTCTTGCAGGACTGGCCCCGGGGGGACCGGCCGCTCAGCCTTGCGGAGCGCCGGGAGATCCAGTCCGCCCTCGAGGCGAAGGGCCATCCGGCCGGCGGGGTCGACGGGCGGATCGGCCCGCGCACCCGGGCGGCGGTCCGGGCCTGGCAGGAGGCCGCCGGGCTGGTGCCGGACGGCTACGCCGACGCGGCCCTGCTGGATCGCCTGCGGGCCGAACAATGATCCTTGGTGGCTCGGCATGAATGCGAACGCGGCCGGTGTCCGTCCGGGCTCGGCCCGCGCCCCCGGACGGAACCGGCCGCGGGCGCTGCGGAGGGATTCGGCTGCAACGCACGATTCGGAGACTCGGCACCACCACGATCGGCGCGAAGCGCCTGACTCCTGTGGAGAAAAGGTTGTCGACTCCTGAATCCGGCGGCCCCGGGCTTAACGCTTGACTCTCCGTCGGCCGCGCCGGCCAAACTACGCCTACGTGCTGAGATGAGGCTCGCGAGCGTAGATGTCGAAGGCTGCCGAAAGTCGAATCGCCGGGCGGAAGCGACCGTCCCCGGCGTCGTTCGACGCCGTGATCGCGGCCCATGCCGACGCCCTGACGCGCCAGCTCGCGCATGTCCGCGAGCGCCTGGGACCGCCGGTCGCGGAGAAGCAGCTGCGGCGCTTCCCGACCGGCGAAGCAGCGCGGCTGATCGGCATCACCGACGCCTATCTGCGCCAGCTGATCCTCTCGGACGAGGAGCTTGAGCCCGAGAAGGGCCCGGCCGGCCGGCGGCTCTTCACCCTCGGGCAGATCAACGACGTGCGCCGGCGCCTGGCGCGGACGCGGCCGGGCTACCTGCGCCACCGCCGGGCCGGCGAGCACCTGCAGGTCATCGCCGTCACCAACGTCAAGGGCCGCTCGGCCAAGACCACCACGGCGGCGCATCTGGCGCAGTACCTGGCGCTGCAGGGCTACCGGGTGCTCGCCGTCGACCTCGATCCGCAGGCGGCGCTCTCGGCCCTGTTCGGCTGCCGGCCGGACCTCGACGTCGGGGTGAGCCAGACGCTCTACGGGGCGGTGCGGCGCGACGGGGCCGAGCGTCCGCTCGCCGCGATCGTGCGCCCGACCTTCTTCCCCGGCCTCGACCTGGTGCCGGGCCACATCGAGCTGATGGCCTGCGAGCACGGCGCGCCGCTCTCCGCCTCGATGCCAGAAGGCGCGGTCGGCCGGGTCGCCGAGGCGCTGGCGGGCGTGTCCGATCGCTACGACGTGGTGGTGGTCGACTGCGCGCCGCAGCTCGGCGTGCTGACCCTCGGAGCGCTCTGCGCCGCCACCGGCCTCCTGGTGACGGTTCAGCCGCAGATGCTCGACCTCGCCGGGATGGCCGGATCGCTGCGGATGACCGCCGACCTGCTCGGGGCCGTGCGGGAGGCCGGCGGCGACCTGCGGCACGACTTCCTGCGCTACCTCGTCACCCGCTACGAGCCGAACGACGGGCCACAGACCCAGATCGTCGGACTGCTGCGGGCGCTGTTCGGCGAGCAGGTGATGACGCACGCTGTGCCGCTCGCCTCCGCGATCGCGGAGGCCGGGGCCGCCGGCCGGACCCTGTACGAGGCTGGCCGCGAATCCCTCACCCGCCAGGCCTACGACCGGGCCGTCGAGGCCCTCGACGCGGTGAACGCCGAGATCGCCGGCGAGATCGCGCGGGCCTGGGGCAGGGACGCCGCGTGAGCCCGCCGCTTCCGTCATCCCGGGGACCTGTCCCCGGATGAGCGCCGCCCCGCGCGGCGTCTAGCAACCCCGCCTTCCGGCGGATCATCTCACCTCGGACCCAGAAAGGATCGATCCGGCAAAAGAAAAAGGCCCCCGAAGCGTCGCCCCGGAAGCCCTTCTCTTAGTGCCTGGCAGCCTGAGAGAATCAAATCCGGCACAATCTGTCAAGCGTGGCGCCGATTCGGCGAACCCTTTTCTGTTGCCTGACGACAGGCACAGCCATGTCCCAGACCCAACCGACGACGCCCTTCGGGCGGCGGCCGTTGTCGCTCGCCATGATGGCGGCGCAGGCGGCGGCGAAGGCCTGCCCGGAGGAAGCCGCCAGCCACAAATGGCGCACGTTCCGCAACCTGACCGAGGCCAAGGCGCAGCTCGGCATCGGGGACCGGGCGCTCGCGGTGCTCTCGGCGCTCCTCACCTTCCATCCCGACACCGCCCTGACGCCGGGCCGCGACCTCGTAGTTTTTCCGTCGAACCGCGAGCTGTCGGTGCGCGCCCACGGGCCGTCGCCGACGACGCTCAGGCGTGCGCTGACCCAGCTCGTCGAGGCGGGCCTGGTGATCCGGCGCGACAGCCCGAACGGCAAGCGCTACGCCCGGCGGGGCGAGGGCGGAGAGATCGACCAGGCCTTCGGCTTCGACCTGTCGCCGCTGGTGGCGCGGGCCGCGGAATTCGAGGCCCTGGCCGCGGAGGTGCGGGCCGCCGCGAAGGCGAGGGCGCTCCTGCGCGAGGAGATCTCGCTGCTGCGGCGGGACATCGCCAAGACTGTCGCCTTCGCGTGCGAGGCGGGGCTGCCGGGAGCGTGGGACGCCCTCGCGGCCCGGCTCCAGGACACCGGGGCGATGCCGCCGCGCTCGACCGGCAACGCCGTCCTAGCGGAGATCGCCGCGGGACTGCGGGATCTCCGCGCCGCGGTGGATAAGTGCCTGGCGGAATCGGTCGAATCGCCAGAAACGGACGCCAGTGAGTCCCAGACCGGCTGCCACCATCAGAGTTCTAAACCTGAGTCTTTACAGAATCTTGAACAGGGTCGGCGGGGAGAGCGGGAGGAGGTCGCAGTGCCTGAGCTGGACACGGTAGTGCCAGCGACGCGGGCCTTGCCGCTGCGGCTGGTGCTCGAAGCCTGCCCCGACATCGCGGCCTACGCCCGCCACGGAATCGGCAACTGGCGAGACTTCCTCGGCGCAGCGGTCGTGGCGCGGGGATGCCTCGGCATCGCCCCGCCGGTCTGGAATACGGCGGTCGACGCGATGGGGGAGGAGCAGGCGGCGGTTGTGGTCGCGGCGATCCTGCAGCGGGGACCGGCAATCGTCGCGCCGGGAGCTTATCTGCGCGACCTCGCCGGGAAGGCGCGGGCAGGGCAATTCTCGACATGGCCGATGGTGATGGCGCTGTGGCGGGCGAAGGCGGGCTCGGAATTGGGCAGAGCCAGCACCGCGGGGCAGGCCACCGGTTCGGCGCCGCATCCGCGGTTCACACCGGCTCGCGGCCATTCATGATGGCGGCAAGCGTGTCTCGCGCTCGAATCGGCACGGCACGGAGGTTGGGAGAGATGATGGCAGCATGTCGAAGGTTGATTCTCGCCGTCGCATTGGTGTTGGCAGCGGGAAGCCCGGTCTCGACTGCGAGCGCCGGTCTGACGATCAAGGATCCGGTGCCGAGCGAGCTGCAGGCGCGTGTTGCCGGTCTGCTGCAGGACATGCGATCAGGAGATGCCGACGCGGCTATCGGCGCAGCCAGGATCATCGACGGCGATCTCTGGCGTCAATACGGGCTGCTGTTCCTGCGCGTCGAAGTCGACTGCCGACAAGAACTGTGCATGACGATCATCGCCCGGGTGAACTCGAACGAGCTGGTCCCGGAACTGATCTTGAACAGCGATAAATTTCTCCATTTTGTCGATGCTAGTGTGGACCTATGAGGTGTGTTGGACTTCCCGATCCACATCAAAGGTCAGGGAAGCACGGGGATCCGGGTGTCGCGTCGCCAAGAAAGCTGGGTCGTCGAGGCATGTGACGGCTGCTTTCCATCGGATGAGGAAAGGGCACGACTTGTCCTGCCCACATCGTCACCACCCGCACCAAGCGAGACGTTCGAGGAGTTCAGGCGCGCGCTGGATAAGTTTCAGTAACCGCCTCCATCCGCACGGTCCGCCGTACCAGCGCGGATCGCACAGCAGGTGTGGCCGACCGGCCCGGTGCCGGCGCGCCGCGGCAGTTTACCGGCCATGTGGCGCGGGCGTCGATCACCAGAACGGCGTCGTCGCCCACGACCGGACCAGCATGCGGGTCGCGCCCTACGATCCGAGCCGACACGACGATGCTCGTTCCTCTCTGCTTGTTGCAGTTGCAACTTTATGCGAAGTGATGCGAACGGAACCGCCACGGAGCGCACCGGGAGCCGATGGATCGCCTGAACCTGCTCAGCTTCGCGCCGTTCCGGCTCAACCGGCTCGCCACCGAGTTCAGCAACGCACTCGCGGCGGACTACGCCCGTTTCGGCATCGACATCCCGGAATGGCGGGTCCTGGCGACGCTGGGGCAGCACGAGGGCCCGCGCAGCGCGGCCTACGTCGTGCGCTGCACCCGCACGCACAAGTCGCGGATCAGCCGCGCCGTGAGCCACCTGATCGAACTCGGCCTCCTCGAGCGGCAGGAGAGCGGCGACGACCGGCGCGAGATCATGCTGCAGCTCACCACGCAGGGGCGCGCCACCTACGCCGAGCTGGTGCCGATCCTGCTCGAACGGGAGGCCAAACTCCTGTCCGGCCTGAGCGAGGCGCAGCGGCGGGATTTCGACCGGCTGCTGGAGGTGCTGGAGGAATCGCTCGGCTTGGCGCGACGCGGCGAGGAGTGAGGGCGCGCGGCCGCCCGCTCCTTCGGTGAGTTCAGATGCTCCGCTGCGCGGCTCCGGGATAGGTCGACGATGCCGATCCGATCCCGGGCGTCAGGAAATGCTCCCGGGCCGCCCTCGTGCCCACCATCAAACCGGAGAGCCCGCCCGCGCCACGTAGGTGGTCAGGACCAGGAAGACGAGGATCGTCAGGGCGTTCCACGCGAGATAGCGGCTGCGGTCGATCAGGGTGCGGGCCTTGGCGGTGGCGGGCATGGGAAGAAGCTCCTCGGCGAGGGGCGAGCGGGGCCCGCGAGATCCGGGACCGGGACCCGGAGGGCCTCGATCCGCCTGAGCATTCAATCGCCGCGGTGCCGGACGGTCAATGAACGCGGCTCCCAAATCGCCGGCACCCCGGAGAACAAACTCGTCGTTCCTGCCTGATGGGAAAGAATATCGTTCCCAGACCCCGCCGCCGCGGCGGATGCCGTGGACGTCAGTTCTTCGGAACCCGATCCTTGCCCCGCCCGGGGTTCGACGCGGCGACGAGCGGGGGCGAGGCGACGGCCGGGAGGGTCTGTTCCTGGGCCTCCGTGTCGATCCGCCGGCTCCGGGCGAACGGCTCCAGCGTCACTGATCCACCGGTCTCGAGCGCCCGCACGATGCCGTCGAGCACCCGCACGTCGGCGTAGCCCTCCTCGCCGTCCGGCTCGGGGTCCCGCTCGGCCAGGATGCAGTCGGAGAAGTACTTCAGCTCACCGCCGAAATGGTCGGTATTCTTGAACCGCGCGTGGCCGCGTTCCTCGCCCAGGATGGTGAACTGCTCGAGCGGCTTGCCGTACATGTAGCCCGGATTGACCGTGACGCTGCCCTTCGTGCCGACCACCGTGTAGGTGTCGAGGGTGTTGCCGACGTAGGACAGGACGAACTGCGCCAGCCGGCTGCCGGGGAAGCGCAGGGTCACCGCCACGGTGTCGTCGAGGTCGCCGAGGCCGGCTTCCGGGTGGCGCAGGCCGAGCGCCGAGACCACCTCGGTCGGCTCCGCACCGAACACCGCGCGGGCGGCGTTGACGGGGTAGGGGCCCATGTCGAAGACCGGTCCCGCGGCGACGCCGCTCCGCGCCCGGTGGTTGTCGGGCGAGACCATCTGGGTGAAGGTCGAGGTGAAGGCCAGGATCTCGCCGAGCTGCCCGGAGCGCACGAGGTCGAGGGTCGCGAGCGTCGCCGGCTCGAAGTGCAGGCGGTAGGCCACCATCAGCCTGGCGCGCGAGGCCCGGGCGGCGTCCAGGATCGCCCGGGACTGGACCAGCGAGACCTCGAGCGGCTTCTCGACCAGGACGTGGATTCCTGCCTGCAGGGCCGGGACCGCGAACTCGGCGTGGCGCCAGTTCGGCGTCGCCAGGTAGAGCGCGTCGACGGTGCCGGAGCGCAGCAGCGCGCCGAACTGCTCGTAGGCGTAGGTGGCGGACACACCGTAGCGCGCGCCGAGCGCCCTGGCCTTCTCCGGGTCGCCGGTCACGAGAGCCGCGACCTCGGAATTGCCCGTATGGGCGACGCCCGGCAGCATCGCCTCCTGGGCGATGTCGCCTAAGCCGACGAAGGCGTAGCGAACCTTGCGAGCCGGGGTCAGGCCGAGGGCTCCGGCGATGCTGCCGGTGATGCTCATGGAACGGTTTCCTCAACTGGCGGGCAGGCTTGCGCCACCAAGCGCGCGGGTGCCCGGCGGTTCCGTAGCGTCGCGCCGCCGGCCCTCGCATCGAGCGCGAGACGATCGCGCGGAACACGATCGGGCCGGACCCGTTGCCGCTGACGCAGCGGCGTTCCCGACGTCGTTCGAGCGGAGCGAGGCCCGATGCCGTCACCGATCCCCTTCGATCCGTCCCTGGAGATCGTGCTGCCGGACGAGGAGGCGGTCGAGGACGCCTCGACGCTCTGGCCCGAGGACCTGAGCCCCTACGTCGCGGTCGGCCGGATCACCGTGCCGCCGCAGGAGAGCTGGAGCGAGGCCAAGGTCCGCGCCCGCGACGACGGCCTCGCCTTCAGTCCCTGGCACGGGATCGCGGCGCACCGGCCCCTCGGCTCGGTGATGCGGGCACGCCGCGCCGTCTAACCGCGCTCGGCCGGCTTCCGGGCCGAGCACAACGGCTGCCCGATCCACGAGCCGGCCGGCCTGTCCGGGCTCGCCGGCCGACGACGAGGGAGCTCGCCATGGTGTTTCCGTCCCTGACCGCGTCCTACGGCGCCGTGCTGGCCCTCCTGTTCGCCGGCCTCTCCGGCTGGGTGATGGCCCGGCGGCTCTCCGCCAACGTGCTGCACGGCGACGGCGGCGACGACGTCCTGATGCGGCGCGCCCGTTCCCAGGCCAACTTCGCCGAGTACGTGCCGTTCATCCTGCTGCTCGTCGGCCTGCTCGAGGCCCACGGCGCGAGCCGCGCCCTGGTGCACGGCCTGCTGATCGTGCTGCTGGTCGGCCGGGTGCTCCACCCGTTCGGCATGACCGCGCCGGCGAACTCCCCGCGCCAGTACGCCTGCCGGGGTGGCGGCATCCTGGCGACCTTCGCGGTCCTGATCGTCGCAGCAGCGGCGCTGCTGCTGCGCCTCGCCTGAGGGTGTGAGGCGGCCTCGATCCCGGGGCGGGTCGGGAGGCTCAGGCCGCCGGGACCGGCGCGGCGAAATCCAGCGTCACCCTCGTCCCGGTCCCGCCCGCATAGGTCAGGGTGCCGTCGAGCTGCGCCGCGAGGCCCTGCGCGATGCGCAGGCCGAGGCTGCGGCTCGTCTCGGGGTTGAAGTCGGCCGGGATGCCCCGGCCGTCGTCGGCGATGGTGAGGACCATCCGCTCCGGCGCGGCCGTCTCCAGCCGGATCGTGATCGTGCCGCGGGCCCCGTCCGGGAAGGCGTGCTTGAGGGCGTTCGTCACCACCTCGACCACCAGCAGCGACAGGGTTGTCAGCCGGGTCAGGTCGAAGCGCACCGGCGGCACGTCGACGAGGCAGACGATGTTGCGGGCCCCGGTGGCGTCGAGGAGGTCCGAGCAGAGTTCCTGCAGGTACTGCCCGATCGGCAGGTTGATGCGGTCCGGGTCGTAGAGCCGGCGGTGGATGCGCGAGATCGTCTCCAGGCGCACCCGCGCCTCGTCGAGGGCCGCGAGGGCGGCCTGCGGGTCGGCGCCGGCCCGGCGCTTCTGGAGGGTCAGGAGCGCGGCGACGAACTGCATGTTGTTCGCCACCCGGTGCTGCAGCTCCTGGAACATGGTGCGCTGCTGCTCGTAGAGCCCCGCCGTGACGGCGCGCTCCTGCCGCAGCCGCGCGCTCGCCATGTGCATGATGTGGATCAGGGCGATGTCGACCCCGACGATGAAGACGTAGAAGGCCAGCGCCAGGGCGGACTGCGCCGTCAGGACGAAGGTCTGGCTCGGCGGCAGGAAGAAGTACCAGGCGGAAAGCCCGCTCAGGACCGCGCAGGTGATGCCCGGGCGCAGGCCGCAGAAGAACGTGGTGAGGATGACCGCCGGAAAGAACGTCAGGTAGGGAAAGCCCGGCGGCAGTACGTCGTCGACGGCCAGGCGCAACGCCAGGGCGGCAACGGTGGCGCCGAACGCCACCAGGTCGCCGAGCAGGGCCTGCGCGCGCAGGCGCTCGGTCGCCTGAACGATGGTCCAGAACCGGCTGCGTTGCGACGTAGGGGCAGTCGGTTCGATAGTTGACAGGACGGAAACTCCTCGACTGAGGACGAACCCTAATCTGATTCGCCCCGTCCGGTCCATGAAGCGTGGCGCGGGCGCGGTTCAGCCCCGCAGGGTTGGGCGTGACCGGATCGTGCTCACCTGGATCTGGCCGCCGCGGTGGCGGCGAGGAGCAGCGCGCCGGCGCCGAGGGCGAGGCCGAGCCCGGCGCTGAGGCGCCGGGCGGAGGGCACGCCGTGGCGGTCGCGCCAGCCGCCGCTCACGTGCCGCGCGTCGTCGAGGGGAGCCCGCAGCGCCCCGTGCGTCACCGGCGCGGGCCCGGCCCGGTCGAGGGCTCGGTGGATCGCGATGCCCATCAGGTGCTCGGTCGGGCCCGGCGCGAGGGCGTAGGCCGCCTGCGCGGCCCGGGCCGGCCAGCCCACCGCGACCTCGTCGTGCGGGTGCCGGGCGACGTGCACGAAGGTCTCGGCCACGTCCTCCGGCGCGTAGACGAGCGGGCCGGCATCGATGCGCTTGCCCGACACGTTGGCGCCGTGATCGAGCCCGGGCGTGTCGATCATGGCCGGGAAGACCGAGCAGACGTGGATGCGCCGGTGCCGGCGCAGCTCCTGCCGCAAGGCGGCGGTGAAGCCGCGCAGGCCGAACTTGCTCGCCGTGTAGGCCGCCGCGAACGGTGCCGGCGCCCAGCCGCCGAGCGAGATGTTGGTGATGAGCGTGCCGTGCCCCTGGCGCAGGAAGGTCGGCAGCGCCGCGTAGGCACCGTACATGCCGCCGAGCAGGTTCACGGCGACCGTGAGGCGGTGGAGGTCGAGGGGCGCGTTCTGGTACGGGCCGAACACCCCGGTCCCGGCATTGTTGATCCAGACGTCGATGCCGCCGAAGGCGCGCTCGGCCGCCTGCGCCAGGGCCTGCACCGCCTCCGGGTCGGTCACGTCCGTGGGCACGACGACGGCCTCTCCGCCGAGGCGCCGGCACGCCTCGGCCACATCCTCCAGGGCGTCGCGGCGGCGCGCCGCCAGCACGAGCCGGGCGCCGCGGCGGGCGAAGGCCAGGGCGGCGGCACGGCCGATGCCGCTCGAGGCGCCGGTGAGCACCACGACGGCGCTGCGCAGGTCGGTCATGCCGGGTCTCCATGCCAGGGGGAAGTATTCTTCACCCGGGCGCAACCGGAAGACCCGCGCGATGTTCCGCGCGCTCAGCCCCGCCGGATCGGCGCGCCGCTGCCGGCCTCGGCCGTCACGGTGCCGCCCGCGACGATCACCCGGCCGCGGCACAGGACCGTCTCGGGCCAGCCGGTCACCGTGCGGCCGGCATAGGGCGTGAAGCCGGTGCGGTCCTCCACCATGGCATCGGAGAGCGTCACGCGCCTCGAAGGATCCCAGACGCAGAGGTCGGCATCCATCCCCACCGCCACCGAGCCCTTGCGGGTCAGGCCGTAGATCCGGGCCGGCGCCGTCGCGGTCAGCTCCACGAACTTGCGCACCCCGAGGCGCCCGCCCGACACCATCGCGTCGAACAGGAGCGGCAGGCGCATCTGCAGGCCCGGCATCCCGTTGGCGATCTCCTTGAAGGTCGCCCCCGGTCCGGCCTTGAGCTTGCCGGTCTCGTCGTAGCGGTAGGGCGCGTGGTCCGAGGAGACGGTCTGGAGGTCGCCGAGATCGAGGGCGCGCCACAGGGCCTCCTGGTCGCGGGCCTCGCGCAGGGGCGGCGAGCACATCCACTTCGCGCCCTCAAGGCCCGGTCGGTCGAGGTCGGCTTCGGTGAGAAAGAGGTATTGCGGGCAGGTCTCGGCGTAGACCTTGGCGCCCTCGCCGCGGGCCCGGCGCAGGATCGCGGCGCCCTCCTCGGTGGAGACGTGGAAGATCATCACCGGCTGGTCGAGGAACTGCGAGAACCGCACCACCCGCTCGAACGCCTCCGATTCCGACAGGCGCGGGTGGCTCGCGGCGTGGTACTTCGGCGCCGTCTTGCCCGCCTTCAGCAGCTGCCGGCTGGCGAAGGCGATCAGCCCGTGGTTCTCGGCGTGGACGCAGACCAGGGCGCCGGCCTCCTTGGCGGCCGCCATCAGGTCGAGCAGCGCCTCGTCGGCGAGGCGCAGGCGGTCGTAGGTCATGAACGCCTTGAGCGAGGTGTGCCCGGCCCGCACCAGGGCCGGGATGTCTTGGCGCAGGGCCTTCTCGGTCGCGTCCGCGATGATGAGGTGGAAGGCGTAGTCGATCACCGCGCCCTGGGCGGCCAGCGCCGCATAGTCCTCGACCACCTGGGCCAGATCCATGCCGACGTGCTGGGCCGCGAAGGCGATGACGCTGGTGGTGCCGCCGAGCGCCGCCGAGCGGGTGGCGCTCTCCCAGGTATCGGCGTTCATCAGCCCCGAGGCCGAGAGCTGCTCGATATGGGCGTGGCTGTCGACCCCGCCCGGCAGCACGAGCTTGTCCGTCGCGTCGATCTCGCGCCGGCCCGGGGCGAGACCGAGGCCGAGAGCCGCCACCCGGCCGTCGCGGATGCCGATATCGGCGGAGAACACGTCGCTCGCCGTGGCGACGGTGCCGCCGCGGATCACGGTGTCGAAGGCGGGCTGGTTCGGGTCGCTTGGGTCGGACATACGCGTCACGCTCTGGTTCTAGGGAAGGGGGTAGGGGCGGGCGGCCAGAGGCCTTCCGGGAGGCTGCCCAGCCGTGTCATTCTCGCGCTTCGCGGACAGCGCGGGGATGCCGATGGATTCCAGGGATCTGATCGGCGAACTGGAGCGGGACGGCTGGTTCTGGCATTCCACGACCGGCAGCCACCGCCACTTCAAGCATCCGACGAAGCCGGGCAAGGTCACGGTCCCGCATCCCAAGAAGGACATGCATCCCAAGACGGTGAAATCCATTCGGACGGCGGCAGGCCTTCAGAGCACCTGACTTCGAACCACCTGAGACGCCCCGCCGATCCTGCCGGCCAAGGACAGTGTCATGCATTACATCGCATTCCTGCATCCTCCCGAGAACGGCTCGGAATGGGGCGTCACCTTCCCCGACCTGCCGGGCTGCGTCTCGTCCGGAGAGACCTTCGAGGCCGCCATCGAGGGCGGGCGCGAGGCTTTGTCCGGCCATCTCGCCGCCCTGCGCGCCGACGGCGATCCGGTGCCCCCTGCACGCAGCCTGGCCGAGCTGTCGGCTGATCCCGAAGCCAGGGAGATGCTGGATGGCAGCCTGGTCCAGGTCATCGCGCCGCGTCCGGTGCCGGCCGCGCGGGTGCGCGTCGACCTGATGATCGATGCGACGGTCCTGCGTCTGACCGACGCGGCGGCTGAGGCCCGGGGCATGTCCCGCGCCTCCTTCATCGAAGCGGCCCTCCTCGCCGCAGCCGAACCGTGACGGGCCGCAACGGGGGTCTCGCCTGAAACTTGCTAGCCTGAAGGCCTGACACACCAGGAGACCGATATGGCGGCCGAGCGGCGCATCCTCGTCATCAACCCGAACTCGAACGATGCCGTCACGCGCGGGCTCGAAGAGGCGCTCGCCCCGCTCGCCCGCCCGGGCATCGTCCTCGCGTGCCGCACCCTGGCGGAGGGGCCGTTCGGCATCGAATCGCAGGCCGACGTCGAGCGGGTGGCGCTGCCGCTGCGCGACCTCGTGCTGCGCGAGGCGGCGGACGCATACGTCATCGCCTGCTACTCCGATCCCGGCCTGCACGTCTGCCGCGAGGCGACGGACCGGCCGGTCCTCGGCATCGCCGAGTGCGGCGTGCTCACGGCGCTCGCCCGAGCCGACCGTTTCGGCGTCATCGCGGTGCGCACGCGCTCGATCCCGCGCCACCTGCGGGCCCTGCGCCAGATGGGGGTGAGCGAGCGCCTCGCCGGCGAGCGGGCGCTCGAGATGTCGGTGGCCGAGACGGCGAGCGGCCCGGACACGCTCGCCCGGATGATCGCCGTCGGCCGCGACCTGCGCGACCGCGACGGCGCGGGCGCCATCGTGATGGGCTGCGCCGGCATGGCGGCCCATCGGCGCGGCCTGGAGCAGGAGCTCGGCATCCCGGTCATCGACCCGACCCAGGCCGCGGTGGCGATGGCGCTCGGCCTCGTGGCGGTCGCCTGACATCAGTCGGGCAGCACCGCGCCGGTCTGGGCGGTGATGCGGCCGTAATGCTCGATCCGGCGGTGGCGGGCGAAGTCGAAGATCGTCTCCTTGCCGAAGCGGGTCTCGTCGAGGTCGCAAGCGTGGACGATCACCCCGTCGGCCTCGCCCGGCAGCTCCGCCACGATGTGACCGTTCGGATCGACGATGAGGGTGCCGCCGGTGAGGTGGTGGCCATCCTCGTCGCCGGCCTTGGCGACCGCCACCACCCAGGTGGCGTTCTGGTAGGCGCCGGCCTGGACCGACAGGCGGTGGTGAAACAGCCGCTGCTCGATCCCTTCCGCATTGCGCTGCGAGTTCACCGAGGGCGTGTTGAAGCCGAGCACCACCATCTCGACGCCCTGCAGGCCCATCACCCGGTAGGTCTCGGGCCAGCGGCGGTCGTTGCAGATGCACATGCCGAGAATGCCGCCCAGCATCCGCCAGACCGGGAAGCCGAGATCGCCCGGCTCGAAGTAGCGCTTCTCCAGGTGCTGGTGGGTGCGCTCCGGGTCGTACTCGTCGTGGCCGGGCAGGTGGACCTTGCGGTACTTGCCGACGATGCGGCCGTCGCGGCCGACCAGGATCGAGGTGTTGAAGTGCCGGCCCTCCGGGGTCAGCTCGGCGTAGCCGAAGGACATCGCCATGCGGTGCGCCCGCGCCCGGGCGAAGAGCGGTGCGGTCTCCGGGCCGGGCATCTCGCGCTCGAACCACTGGTCCGCCTCGGCCCGGTCCTCGTGGTACCAGCGCGGGAAGAAGGTGGTGAGCGCCAGCTCCGGAAAGACGATCAGGTCCGCCTCCTGGCGCTTGGCCTCGTCCATCAGGGCGATCATCCGGGCGACGACGCTCTCCCGGTCCTCGGCCTTCTGGATCGGCCCGAGCTGGGCGGCGGCGGTACGGATCACGCGCATGGGAATGTCCTAAGAATCAAACCGGGTTGCAGAACGCGCGTCCCTCCTCTCCGCGCCCGCGGGGAGAGGAGGGACGCGCACGACCGGAGCTTGGGCTCACGCCGCCGGCTCCGCCGCCAGGCCCCGCGCCGAGCCCGGCCGGAAATGCGGGATCGCCGCCAGCAAGTCCCGCGTGTAGGCGGTGCGGGGCGCCTGGAAGAGGTCGCGGCTGGCGCCCTCCTCGATCACGCGCCCGCCCTGAAGCACGAGGGTGCGCTCGCACATCATCCGCACGACGTTGAGGTCGTGGCTCACGAACAGGAAGGCGAGGCCGTCCTCCCGGCGCAGGTCGTCGAGGAGGCGCAGGACCCCGGCCTGGACCGAGACGTCGAGAGCCGCTGTCGGCTCGTCGAGGACGAGGAGGCGCGGGCGCACCGCGATCGCCCGGGCGATGCCGATGCGGGCCTTCTGGCCGCCGGAGAGCTGGTGCGGGAACCGGTCGAGGAGGGCGGCGGGCAGGCCCGCCCGCTCGGCGCTCTCGAGGACCCGCAGGCGCAGGGCCTCGCCCCGGAGCGGGGTCAGGCGTCTCACCGGATGGGCGATGCTGTCGAAGGCGGAGAAGCGCGGGTTGAGGCTGTCGGTCGGGTCCTGGAAGACGATCTGGATCGCGCGCCGGTGGGGCGAGCGGTGGAAGTCGCGGGCGGGAGTCGTGCCGATCGGCTGGCCGTCGAACAGGATCTGCCCGGCACTGGAATCGAGGAGCCGGCAGATCATCCGCGAGGTGGTGCTCTTGCCCGAGCCCGATTCGCCGACGAGGCCGAGGCTCTCGCCCGCCCGTAAGCTGAAGGAGACGTCCTCCACCGCCATCGCGCCGCCGAAGCGCTTGCCTAAGCCCTGCACCTCGAGGAGCGCCGGGGTGCCGGGGGGAGATGCCGGCCGCGCCGCGGCGGGCGGGCGGGTGCCCTCCGGCACCAGGTCGGCCAGGGTCGATGTCGGCGTCGGCGAGGCGGCGACGAGGCGCCGGGTGTAGGGGTGGCCGGGCGCGGAGAACAGCGCGCCCGGCTCGCCTTCCTCGACCAGGCGGCCGGCCTCCATCACGGCGATGCGGCTGCAATATTGCGCGGCGAGGCCGAGGTCGTGGGTGATCAGGATCATCGCCATGCCGCGCTCGGCGGTGAGCCGGGCGACGAGGTCCATCACGGCCTTCTGGGTCGTGACGTCGAGCCCGGTGGTCGGCTCGTCGGCGATCAGCAGCGCCGGGCGGCAGGCCAGCGCCAGCGCGATCATCACCCGCTGGCACATGCCGCCCGACAATTCGTGCGGGTAGGCGTCGAGGCGGCGCGCGGCGTCGCGGATGCGCACCGCCTCCAGGCTCTCGAGCGCCCGCTCGCGCGCCTGGCCCCTGGGCAGCCCGCCCGCCACCAGCACGTCGGCGAGCTGCCGGCCAACGGTGCGGATCGGGTTGAGGGCGGCCCGCGGGTTCTGGAAGATCATGCCGATGGCGGAGCCGTGCGCCGCCCGCAGGTCCGCGGCCGAGAGCCGGGTCACGTCCTGGCCGCGGAAGCGCACCCGGCCGCCGACGATGCGCCCGGCCCGGTCGAGGAGGCGGGCCGCCGCGAAGGCGGTGACCGACTTGCCCGAGCCCGATTCGCCGACGAGGCCCAGGCTCTCGCCGGGGGCGACCGCGAGGCTGACGCCGCGCAGGGCCTCGACCGGACCGCGGCGCGTGGCGAAGGTGACCCTGAGGTCCTCGATCGCGAGAAGCGGCTCGATCACCGGGGAGGAGGGCTGCATCAGGTCCGCATCCGGGGATCGAGGATGTCGCGCAGGCCGTCGCCGAGCAGGTTGAAGCACAGTACCGCCAGCATCAGGGCGAGGCCCGGGAAGGCGACGAGCCACCACTTGCCGGTGGTGATGAAGCGCGCGCCCTCCGCGACGAGAATCCCCCATTCCGGGGTCGGCGGACGCACGCCGAGGCCGATGAAGGAGAGGCCCGCCGCGTTGAGGATCGCCCAGCCGAGATTGAGCGAGATCTGCACCGCCATGGCGGGCAGGACGTTCGGCAGGAGGAAGCGCAGCACCACCGCGAGGTGACCCTCGCCGCCGGCCCGTGCCGCCTCGACGTAGCCGGCGTCGCGCCGCACGTTCACCTCGGCCCGGGCGAAGCGGATGTAGAACGGCAGGTTGATGATGGCCGTCGCGACGACGATATTCTCGACCCGGTTGCCGAGGGCCGCCACCAGCGCCATCGCCAGCACGAAGAGCGGGAAGGCCATCAGCACGTCGACGAGGCGCCCGACCACCCGGTCGAGCCGGCCGCCGGCGTAGCCGCTCACCCCCCCGATCACGGCGCCCAGCGCGAAGGAGAGGCTCACCGCCGAGAGCGCGATGGCGAGATCGAGCCGTGTCGCCGCGATGATCCGGCTCAGGACGTCGCGGCCGAGCTGGTCCGTGCCGGCCCAGTGGGCGGCGCTCGGCGGCTGCAGGGCCACGGTGACGTCGGAGGCGACTGGGTCGTAGGGCGTGAGCCAGGGGCTGAGAAGCGCGACGAGGCAGAGCAGCGTCGCGCCGGCGGCGGCGACCGCCGTGAGCGGGTTCTCGCGCAGGACGTGGCCTGCGTGCCGCAGGGTGCTCGGCGGCGGGGCGAGGGTGGGAGAGACGGCGTTCATCGGCCTACTCGATCGAGACGCGCGGGTCGGCGAGGCCGTAGAGCACGTCGACCGTGAGGTTCACGACGACGAACAGGCTCGCCATCAGGAGCACGAAGCCCTGGACTGGCGCGTAGTCCGAGGCGAGCAGCGCGTCGAGGGCGTAGGAGGCGACGCCCGGCCAGGAAAACACCTTCTCCACCAGCACGTTGGCCCCGAGCATGGTGGAGAACACGATGCCCGCGATGGTAAGCCCCGGCAGGATCGCGTTGCGCAGGGCATAGGTCACGATCACCCGCCGGCGCGGCAGGCCCAGCGAGCGGGCGGTGCGGATGAAGTCGCTGCCGAGCACGCTCAGCATCGCGGCGCGGGTGATGCGGGCGAGCGGCGCGAGCACGAACAAGGCCATGGTGAGCGCCGGCAGCACGAGCTGGCCGGCCGCGGCGCGCCAGCCCTCGACGTCGCCGACGAGCAGGAAGTCGACCAGCAGGAAGCCGGTGATGTCCGGCGGGCTCGCCGCGAACACGTCGACGCGGCCGGTGGGATCGGGGGCGATGCCGAGCAGGTAGTAGAAGACGTAGATCAGCAGCAGCCCCGACACGAAGGTCGGCACGCAGACCCCGAGCGCGCAGAGGAAGCGCACGGCGTGATCGACCACCGAGCCCGGCCGGAGCGCCGCCGCGATCCCGAGCGGGATCGCCAGCAGGAGCGCGATGAGAAGCGCCGTCAGGGTCAGTTCGAGCGAGGCCGGCAGGCGCTGGCGCAGATCCGTCAGCACCGGCTGGCCGGTGGTCATCGAGCGGCCGAGCTGGCCGCGGGCCACGTCGCCGAGGTAGCGCACCAGCTGCTCCGGCACCGGCTTGTCGAGCCCCATCTGGCGGCGGATCTCCTCGATCTCCGCCTTGCCGGCATTGGGCCCGGAGGCGAAGAACACCGCCGGGTCGCCGGGCAGGACCCGCATCAGCAGGAAGGTGAAGACCAGCACGCCGAGCAGCGCCGGCAGCGAGGACAGGAAGCGCCGCCCGGTGCGCCGGGCGATGCCGCTGGCGGAGGCCATCTCGGCTCCTTCGTCCGCTACTTGCGCGACAGGTCGCGGTAATCGACCTGGCGGTGGAACTGGTAGGTGTAGCCCTCGACGGACTGGGCCATCACGGCGTCCTGGTTCGGCTGCCAGACCGGGATCTGCGGCATCAGGGCGAGGTGGCGCTTGTTCAGCGCCCGGGCCTCGTCGTCGTACTTGGCCGGATCGCGCTCGAACCGGGCCTTGGCGGCGAGCTCGGTGATCTCGGGGTCGTCGATCGAGCTGTAGTTCCAGCGCTGGTTGCCGGTGTAGAAGTTGCGGTAGAAATAGTCCGGCGAGGGCAGCCAGGCGACGATGCCCTCGGTGAAGAACGGCAGCTTCTTCTCGCTGATCTGGGTCGACATCTGCGCGTCGGGCAGCTTCTGGATCTCGATCTTGACGCCGATCTTCTCCAGCGACTCGCGGATCAGCGCCGCCATCGGCTCGGCGGTGGCGGCTTGGCCGACATTGAAGCTGAAGGTGGTCGAGAACCCGTCCGGCAGCCCGGCCTTGGCGAGCAGCGCCTTGGCCTTCGGCAGATCGAGGGTCACCGGCTGGGCCACGGGGAAGACGGGCTGGGGATCACCCTCGCCCCAGCTCGCCCCGAAGAGCGGCTTGCCGCGGCCGAACAGGGCGGCCTTGAACATCGCGTCGTAGGGCAGGGCGTAGGCGAGCGCCTGGCGCACCTCCGCCTTGTCGAAGGGCGGCATCTTCGTGTTGAAGGAGATCAGCGTCACCGCGTTGAATTGCGGCGTGGCGATCACCTTGAGCTTGCCGCGTCCCTGGAGCGCCTGGGCGTCGTTGGCCTGGAGGTCGATGACGATGTCGGCGTCGCCCTTCTCGACCAGGTTGGCGCGGGTGGCCGGGTCGGGGATGGTCTGGGCGATGATGCGCTTGAAGCCGGCCGGCTTGTCCGGCGCCGCGCCGGTCCAGTCGGCGTTGCGCTTCAGCACCACCTGCTCGCCGGGCTTGAACACGTCGACGCTGTAGGCGCCGCTGCCGATGGCGTGGTCCTTGAGCCACCCTTGCGCCCAGGGATCCTCGGGCGTGGCGTGGGCCTTGGCGACCTTGGAGTTGATGACGATGGCATAGACGGTGGCGAGGTTCGGCAGCGCCAGCCGGTCGGGCTTCGGCAGCGTCACCTTGAAGGTGTGGGGATCGACCACCGTGAACTGGTCGGGGCTCGTCAGCGAGCCGGTGAGGAGCTGCGGCCCGGCCAGCGACTTCGCCGAGACGGCGCGGTCGAGGGACCACTTCACGTCCTCGGCGGTGACCGGGGTGCCGTCCTGGAACTTGGCGTCCTTGCGCAGGAAGAAGGTGAGGGTGAGGCCGTCGGGGCTGACTTCGTAGCGCTCGGCGAGCTCGCCGCGGACCGAGTCGAGGTCGAACACCCAGTTGTCGCCGAGCTTCTTGCGCCCGAAGGTGACGAGGCGGTCGTAAGTGCTGAGGCTGATCGCGAAGGCCTCGCGGGTCGTGCCCGGCATCGTCGGGTCGAGGGTGTTGACGGCCGCGCCCGTGACGTAGCGCAGGGTCTCGGCCCGGCTCTGGGCCCGGGCCGGTGCCGCGCCCAAGGCGAGCGCGACGATGAGAGCACCCGCGAGGCCGCCCGTCCGCATGCTGGTCTTCGTCACGCCGGTCCCTTCCTGCATCCCTGGTCGGCCGGGCGTCTTGCAAGGGCCGTTCCAGCAAGAGCCTTTCCAGGGTCGTTCAGCGCAGCACCGCCTGCTTCACGTCGTAGGCCCGGAAGTCGGCCCAGTGCCGGTCGAGGTCGGCGACGAACAGCCCGCGGGTGAGACCCGAGACGAGGCGCGGCACCGCGGTGGTCATGGCGTTGATCGACGAGCCGGAGGGGCCGTGGCTCACCGTCGAGGCGATGCCGAACAGGTGGATGTCCCGGATCCACGGCGTCAGGCCGGGCTCGCGCTCGGTGAAGGCGTAGTCGTCGCCGAGATACGGATAGGCGGCGAGGCGCGGGTCGCGCTCCTCGGGCGGCGGGGCGTAGCGGTCGCCCCATGTGGCGATGTTGTGGGCAAACGCCAGCAATTCGGGCCGCGCGGCGTAGTCGACCGCGATGCCGGTGGCGGCGATGACGCGATCGGCGGCGATCCGGCCCCGCGGGGTCTCGAGGACGACCGCGCCGTCCGCCATCCGCGCGGCCGTGACGGGGGCGCCGGGCAGGAAGCGGAAGTTCGGGTGCCGGGCGCAACGGTCCCAGGTCGCCTGCGGAAAACCCTCGCGCAGGCCCATCACGGCGCTCATGAAGCGCCAGCGCCAGGCATCGTCGAGGTCGCCGAGATGGCGCAGGAAGCCCGCGAAGGTGAGCCAGCGGTAGAGCTGCACCACCTGCGCCTCCGCCCGCCGGCAGAGCAGGGTGACCTCGGCGGCGCCGGCTTCCAAAGCCGTGGCGGCGTTGTCGAAGGCCGAGGCGCCGGCGCCGATCACCGCGACGCTTCGGCCCGCCAGGGCCGCGAAGTCGATCGGGTCGTCGGTGCGGGCGACCCGGTCGGCAGGCAGGTCCGTCAGCGCCTCGGGCAGGGCCCAGCGCCCGGCGCCCTCCTGGCCGGTGGCGAGCACCACCTTGCGGGCATGCCGCACGGTGCCGTCCGCCGCCGTCACGGCGAGGAGGCCGCTGGAGCATGGCCCGATCGCGTTGCCATCGGGCCATGCTCCAGGTTTTTGATCTTGCCGCATTGTCTTCGACGAACCGGCATCCGCTTCGTCGGAAAATCCTCCGGAGGGCGCGATGCGGGTCACCGCGACCCCGTTCTCGACCGGCACGCCCGTCGCCTCGCGCACGAAGGCGAGGTAGGCGGCCCAGTCCTCCCGGGGGATCAGGTCGAGGGTGTTCCAGCTCTGCGCGCCGTAGCGGGCCTCGTGCCAGGACTGGTAGGTCAGGGCCGGCAAGCCGAGGTCGGGCCCGGTGAAGTCCTTCGGGCTGCGCAGGGTGCGCATGCGGGCATAGGTGAGCCACGGCCCCTCCCGGCCCGCCGGGGCCCGGTCGAGCACCAGGATGTTGGTCACCTGCGCCCGCATCAGCCCGAAGGCGATGGCGAGGCCGGACTGGCCGGCCCCGACCACGATCACGTCGTGGGCAGGCCTGCCGTCCGGGCCGGTGCGCGGGACGAGCCAGGGCGCGCGGGGATGGGCCGTGCGGGCGATCTCGTCGCGGACGCGGGCGAGCAGGGCATCGAGGGGCATGGCGGACCGTCAGGCGGCGAGCCAGCCGCCCTCCACCGGCAGGGCGGCGCCGGTGGTGAAGGAGGCGGCGTCGCTGGCGAGGTAGAGGACGGCCCGGGCGACCTCGTCCGGCTGTCCAAGGCGCTTCATCGCGTGGCGGGCCGCGGAGGCGGCGCGGGCCGCGTCCGGATCGGCGGCGCGTCCGAAGCTGCGGGCGAGGAGCGGGGTCTCGATCGCCCCCGGCACCACCGCGTTGACCCGGATGCGGTCGGGCGCGAAGTCGAGCGCCATGGTGCGGGTGAGGCTGAGCACCGCTCCCTTGGCGGCGATGTAGGCGCTGTTGCCCCGCCCGCCGGCCAGCGCCAGCTGCGAGGCCACCGTGACGATGGCGCCGCCGCCCCGCGCCCGCATCATCGGCACCGCGGCCCGGGCCCAGAGCCAGGTGCCGCCGACATGCGCGCGGAAGACCGCGTCCCAGTCCGCCGGGTCGGTGGTCTCGACGGTGCCGCCGACGGAGAACCCGGCCGCCGTCACCAGGACGTCGATGCCGCCGAACGCCGCCGCGACCGCGGCGGCATCGGCCGCAACCGACGCCGGGTCGCCGACGTCGGAGGCGCGGGCGAGGGCGCCGCCGCCCGCCGCCGCGATCTCCGCCGCCACCGCGTCCGCCGCCGGGCGATCGCGGTCGATCACCGCCACCCGGGCGCCGGCCTCGGAGAAGAGCCGCGCCGTCGCGGCGCCGATCCCCGAGCCGCCGCCCGTCACCACCGCGACCTTGCCGTCGAGCCTCACGCTCCCTCCTCCCGCAACCGGTCCTGCCAGGCCAGGAAGGCGTCGGCCGAGGCCTCGAGGCCGTGCGCTGCCTCCCAGCCGATCTCGTCGCGCAGCCGCGCCGTCGCGAGCGGCGGCCGATCGGACCCGCCGTGCAGCGAGATGGTCGGCGTCTCGCCCGGCCCGGCCAGGCGACAGACGAAGCCCGGCCGCGCCCGTGCTTCCGCCAGCCGCTCGCCCCAGGCCAGGACCGGCCAGGCGGCGGGGCTCGACACGTTGTAGAGCCGATGGCTCAGGCGCTCCGCGGCGACGAGCCGCGCCACCGCCTCGGCGGCGTCGGGGGCGTAGAGCCAGTCGCGCCAGCCCGGCCGCGGCAGCAGGGCCGGGATGCCGGCCTCCCGGGCGGCCCAGATCTGCGCCTGCGGGCTCAGGGTGTCGCGCAGGCCCGTATCGCGCTCGAACGGTCCGAACACCGCGCTCAGGCGCACGCTCACCCCGTCGAGGCCCCAGGGGCCGCAGAGCCGCGCCAGCACCCGCTCGGACGCGAACTTGGTGACGGCGTAGAGGCTCTCGGGCTGCGCCGGCAGCTCCTCGGACAGGGCGTCGGCGGCCGCCGCGCCGTAGGCGGCCGCCGAGGACAGGTTCACTACCCGGCGCACCCCGGCCCGGCGGCAGGCCTCGAGAATCGGCACCAAGGCGGTGAGATTCACCGCGAGGATCGGGCCCGGATCCGCAGCCTCCCGTGCGGCGTCCGCCGTGATGGCCGCGCCGATCACCACCGCGTCGGTGCCCGGCCGCACCGCGGCGGCGAGGCAGGCCGGGTCGGTGACGTCGCCGACGACGACGTCGAGGGCGCCCGGCGGGGCGGCGAGCGCCCGCAGGAGAGGCGGCGGGGGCGGTGCTCGGTCGAGGAGCCGCACCGCGGCGCCCCGGCCGAGGAAGGCGCGGGCGAGGTTCAGCCCGACGAACCCGGCGCCTCCCAGGATGACGACGCTCATGCCACCCGCCCCGGCGCCGGTTCCGACGATTCGTCGCGACGTGGAAGTGCCGGCACGCGCTGCCCTCGTGATGCGTTGGCCCGGGGCGATGCAGGAAGCGGGCCGGCGGCGGATGGCGCCCGACAAACGCCCGATTCCGCGGACAGAGGTCCGGCGCGCGGGAGGGCCAGGCCGGCGAATCGCCCACCTCCCGCGTGACCAGTCGAGGGCGCCGCGACACAGGGTGATCCGCGTCGTCGTCCGACTGTCATCAAAACATCACTCGCTCCGGCGCGGACTTTTCTCTAAAGCACCGGCGTGAAACATTTTCGGGTCCAGAGCGGTTCGGGACGCTCGCCGCCCCGGGCTGATCTAAGCTGGTCACGAGCGCGCGTGTTCTCGTGTACACCTGTGTGTCAGTAGGCAAAGCGCGGCGTGAACCGGTATAGTCAGTGCCGCGCCGCGGAGTTGGGGGGACGGGACATGGTGCAAGACGCGGCCGCCCAGGCCGGCCCCGGCGCGGCGGAGCTGCCGGCGGCGCGGCCCGATTCAGGCCTCGGCGCGCTCGCCCTCGTCGCCTCGTTCCACCAGATCCCGTGCGAGCCGGCACAGGTCCGCCACGACCTCGGTCTCGGCCAAGCCGCGATGAGCGCCCTCGACATCGTGCGCGGCGCCCGCCGCCTCGGCCTCAAGGGACGCCTGCTCCAGAACCAGAACCCCGCCCGCCTCGATAGCATCCCCCTCCCGGCCATCCTCGAGGTCGAGGAGGGGCGCTTCGTCGTCCTCGGCCGCCGCTTCGACGACGGCAAGCTGCGCATCATCGATCCCGCCGCCCGCACCGCCGAGCACGTCGACGCCGAGGCCTTCCTCCCGCGATGGACCGGCACCATCGTGCTCATCGCGCGCCGCGCCAACCTCCAGACCGCCCTCCACCATTTCGGCCTGACCTGGTTCGTCCCCTCCGTCTGGCGCTACCGCAAGCCCCTCACCACGGTGCTGGTCGCCTCGTTCTTCATCCAGATCTGCGCCCTCGTCACCCCAATCTTCTTCCAGATCACCATCGACAAGGTCCTGGTCCACCGCGGCTACTCCACCCTGACTCTCGTCGCCGTCGGCCTCGTGGTGCTGGGCCTGTTCCACGTCGTGCTGCAGTACCTGCGCGGCTACATCCTCACCCACACCGCCAGCCGCATCGACGTCGAGCTCGGCGCGCGCCTGTTCGACCACCTGATGCGCCTGCCGCTCGGCTACTTCGAGACCAGGCCCGCCGGCCAGACCGTCGCCCGCGTGCGCGAGCTCGAGACGGTGCGCAACTTCCTCACCGGCCAGGCGCTGACCTCGGCGATCGACGTTCCCTTCACCCTGCTGTTCCTCGCCATCCTGTACTTCTACTCGCCGCTTCTGGCGCTGATCGTCACCCTGTCGATCCCCTGCTACATCCTGGTGGCGGTGCTGCTGCGCCCGATCCTGCGCGACAAGACGCTCGAGCGCTTCAACCGCTCGGCCCTGTCGAGCCAGTTCCTGATCGAGTCGGTGGTCGGCATCCACACCGTCAAGGCGCTCGCCGTCGAGCCGACCCTCAAGAGCCAGTGGGAGGAGCGGCTCGCCGCCTACGTCAAGACCTCGTTCGTGGCCGGCCTGGTCGCCAGCATCGGCCAGAACGCGATCCAGTACATCTCCAAGGTCACCACCGCGCTGGTGCTGTTCTTCGGCGCCTACGCGGTGATGAACGGCGAGCTGACCGTCGGCAGCCTGATCGCCTTCAACATGATCATGGGCCAGGTCACCGCCCCGATCCTGCGCCTGTCACAGCTCTGGCAGGACTTCCAGCAGGTCAAGGTGTCGCTCGAGCGGCTTGGCGACGTGCTCAACTGCCCGCCCGAGACCCGCGCGCTGGCGCAAGCCCACCTGCCGCCGGCCAAGGGCCAGGTCACGGTGCGCGGCGTGTCGTTCCGCTACCAGCCCGGCACGCCGGAGGTGCTCAAGGACGTCAGCCTCGACATCCCGGCCGGCCAGGTCATCGGCATCGTCGGCCCGTCGGGCTCAGGCAAGTCGACCTTCACCAAGCTGCTGCAGCGCCTCTACGTGCCCGAGAAGGGCCAGGTGCTGGTCGACGGCGTCGACATCGCCCAGGTCGACCCGGCCTGGCTGCGGCGCCAGATCGGCGTCGTGCTGCAGGAGAACCTCTTGTTCAACAAGACGGTGTTCGAGAACATCGCGCTCGCCAACCCGGGCCTGTCGCGGGCCCAGGTGATGCAGGTGGCGCGGCTGGCCGGCGCCGACGAGTTCATCAACCGGCTGCCGCTCGGCTACGACACCCCGATCGAGGAGCGCGGCGCCAACCTCTCGGGCGGGCAGCGCCAGCGGCTGGCGATCGCCCGGGCGCTGGCCACCAACCCGCGCATCCTGATCCTGGACGAGGC
>NZ_LABY01000175.1 GCF_001043975.1 Methylobacterium variabile | reverse complement strand
GGTGATCCGGCGCGACAGCCCCAACGGCAAGCGCTACGCGCGCCGGGGCGAGGGCGGGCAGGTCACTCACGCTTTCGGTTTCGACCTCACCCCGCTCGCCCGCCGGGCGGGCGAGTTTGCAACCCTCGCCGATGCCCTCCGCGCCGAGACCCTGGCCCAGAGCCTCGCTCGCGAGACGGTCAGCCTGCTGCGACGCGACTGCGCCAAGCTCCTCGATGCCCTCAACCTCGCCGACGGGGATGGAGATCCCGGAGAACCGACTCCGGCCGAGCTGCGGGATCGCTACAGCGCTCTGATCGCCGAGTACCCACGCCGGCCGCAGCCCTCTGAGGTGGCAGCCCTTGGCGCAGCGCTCGAAGCCCTCGCGCTCGCCCTGAGTAGAGCCCTGATTGCACGACAAGAATCCAAGAAATCGAGCGGCAATGCCGCTCATGTCGAGCGGCACATACAGAATTCAAACACCAACATCCCTGTTTGTGAAATTGCCATCGGGGATGAGGAGAAGCGGCCCGGTCACCCCGAATCGGGCAGCGAGCGTGCCGTGGCCGCTCATGCCGCCATCAGGTCGACGTTTCCGCTCCACTCCGTGCTCGAGGTCTGCCCGCAGGTGCAGGACTACGCCCGCTTCGGGATCCGGTCGTGGAACGACCTGATGGAGGCGGCCGATCGAATCCGGCCGATGCTCGGCATCAGCCCCGCGGCCTGGGCCGATGCCCAGGACGCCATGGGGCCGGAGGCCGCGGCGATCACCCTCGCGGCGATCCTGGAGCGGTCCGAGAGCATCAAGAGCGCCGGCGGTTACCTGCGAACGTTGACCGAGCGAAAACGCGATGGAAAATACTCGCTCGGCCCTGTTCTCCAGGCACTTCGACGGGCGCGACTTGATCGGAATGTTATGTTAGGATGAGGCATCCTGTTTGTTAGATCATGTCGTGAATGCAATCCAGACTGCATCGATAGTTCGATGTTGTCATGTGTTGTTTTCAGAACTATAGAGCGATGATGGTGCTGTAGATTGGTTGTGAATGGTGTTGTATGGAGATATAGTATGCGCTTAATTCCCGTGGTGACAATGTGTCAGAGATAGAGAGAGGCGATCATGTTTCTTTTGTGGATAATAGGACTGTCTCTGATGATATTGTCAGGATTTTTGTTCTATAAAGCCCAAATTAAATATGGTATTCCGTATGAAAAGTTTCATTTCGAGAACTCGAATGAGTTTGGAGTTCTCCAGGCAAAAGACTGGGACGAATATGTAAAATTTAGGAAATTTGAAGCAAAATCTCAAGTACAAGACTATTTAATCGGAAAGCCTCTTGCTTGTATGTTTATTCTAGGGTGGATTTTATTCTTTTTAATGACAGCAAAGTTTATTTTCCGATTTTAAGGTTTGTTTGAAATTTTCCTGTTTCGATCTTCGGTCAGAATTCCCGCTGTTCGGGTCTGGCCTCGGGCATGGGGTGGGGTAAAACTCCATCTATGACATCACCCCTCGAACTGGTTCTCACCTGGTCCAGCGGCTTCGCCTCCCTCTCGCCGGACCAGCCGCCCTGCCCCGGCCTCAGAAGCATCGACTGGTACGAGACGCATCCCCGCTGTACGGCCTGGATCGAGGAGTGGGGCCTCCAGGCCGTAGAGCTCGGATGGGGCACCCTGCGCCTCTTCGGCGTCCACCCGACGGCCGGCACCCTCCGCGGCGATTATACCGGCGCTCTCCTGCCGCTGACCCGGGATGTGACCGAGGTGAACGAGGATTTCATCCGCTTCGACGTCACTCGCGCCTTCCGCTTGTCGCCGGTCAAATCCCCGGGCGTGCCCATCTGGGAGTTCGGCAAATCCCCTTGATCGTGGCGCCCAGCTCCTCTTCCCGGCTGGCGCCCGTCACCCCTCGCCCTGGAGCCTTCCTTCCCGGCATCCCCGCCTGCCGCCTCACGATCGGGCCGACACCATGGCACGGGTACGCGCCGTCCCTCCAGGATCGACGGTCCCCCCAATTTGCTCGCGCAAATCGGCTCCCCCGTCGCCCGCTCACGCGGTCGCTGCGCGATCCCGGACCGCCGGCGCCAGAGCCCGTGCCGGGAATCCGTCCTCGATCAACGAGACGGAGGCACCATGCAGCTCACATTGTTCAAGGCGCTCCAATCGCTTAAATTGGACGACGACACGGCAACCAAGGTGGTCGAGGCTTTCGAGGAGCACATCACGATGAAGGTCACGGACGCGAACGCCAAGCTCGAAGCCCAGCTCAAGGCGCAGACCTGGATGCTCGCACGATCACCGTGATGCTCGCCGTCATCGGTCTCTCAGTGGGCTTCATCGGGCTCGCGCCCGTCTACCTCAAGGTCTTCGGTCACTGACCCAGGTGGGGAGGCGCGAGCCTCCCCTGCCCTCTCGCCACGCCGGCGCGCTCACACGCGCAGCAGCTCGTCCCACCGCGTCGTGTACCGCGGCGAATGGAACTCGGCCTTGAGCTTCCAGTCCCGGTCGAGGCCCGTGCCGGCGAACCGGACCCGGTCCCGCCCATACCGGCGGTTGATCGCGTGGATCGCCAGCATCAACGCAACCCGCCGCCGATCGTCCGGCCGCAGGAACAGCGAGCCCTGCACG
>NZ_LABY01000174.1 GCF_001043975.1 Methylobacterium variabile | reverse complement strand
ACTGACTGCACTGTAACCCCGACGTCACCTTCCACGACGATCAGTCCCGCATCCGCACCGCTCATGCTCCGGAGAACATGCTGACGGTCCGCCACATCGCGGTGAACGTCGCAGCCCGCAAAAAAGGAAAGGATTCCATGCGCCTCGCCCTCAAAACCGCAGGCTGGGACGACGACTACCTCGTCAGGCTCGTTGCCCCATGACACTTCACCCGATTGCCCTGGGCGAAAACGTCGCGGCCGGCATCGCGCCTCACGGCCGGGCGAACGTCGCGTCCGGGGTCGCGGCGGGCGAGCCGGGGGGCAGCGGGCCGTCGTCGCCGATCACGCTGGTGGTGCCGCCGGGCGGTCCGTCGAAGCCGACGACGCCCATCGGGTTGCTCGGCGTGACGTTCGGGTTCGGCCGCACCGGCCGGACGCTGCCGGTGGCCGGCGGATCGAGGGGCGTCGCGCGCGGGCTGACCGTGATGTCGAGGGCCTCCTGCGCCACCGCCGGGCCGGCGAGGGCGAGGCCCAGGAGGCCCATGAGGCCGACGAAGGCGAAGGTCGTCTTCATGGTGGTGGTCTCCGTTGCGGCTCGTGCTGCCGCTCCCGCCGGATCAACGCGACGGGCGCGGTGCGGGGTTCCGCCCGCACCGCGTCGTGAGAGCGCCGGGGCGCTCACGGCGCAACGAAGGGCGCCGCCGGCGCGGCAACGTGGACCGGTCCCGGCGCGTTGACCGGCCTATCCCCGAGCCTAGCTTGTCCAGAACGGGCGCTTGGCCCGCTCGGGAGAGGCGTGATGGCGGGGTCCTCGGTCGCGGTGGTCGGCGGCGGGTTGGGCGGTCTGGCGGCGGCCTGCGTGGCCGCTTCGCGGGGGCACGACGTGACCCTCTACGACAAGAACGCCTGGATCGGCGGCAAGGCGGCCGTGCTGCACGAGGGCGGGTTCCGCTTCGACATGGGGCCGACCATCCTGACGGTGCCTCGGGTGCTCGAGCGCATCTTCGCCGAATCCGGCCGCTCGGTGCACGACTACATGGACCTGCGCCGGCTCGACCCGCAATGGCGCTGCTTCTTCGACGACGGCAGCCGCATCGACCTGATGGAAAATGTCTCGGCGATGGCGGCCGAGATGGACCGCTTCGCCCCCGGCCAGGGCGCCGGCGAGGGCTACCGGCGCTTCCTCGCCCTGTCCGAGCACCTGCACGGCGTCTCGGAGAAATTCTTCTTCTGGAAGCCGGTGCAGGACCTGTTCGACACCATCGACATCCGCGCCAACCTCAACCCCGGCACCCTGCGCGACGTGCTCTCGCTGCGCATGCACGCCTCGGTCGCCGGCACCATCCGGGGCAAGGTGCGCGACGCGCGCCTCGCCCAGATGCTCGACCACTTCGTGCAGTATGTCGGCTCCTCGCCCTACGGCGCGCCGGCGGTGCTCTGCGCCATCGCCCACATGCAGACCGCGGACGGGGTCTGGTACCCGATGGGCGGCACGCGGGCGGTGGCCGAGGGGCTGATGAAGCTCGCCGGCGACCTCGGCGCGACGCTGAATGCCGACAGCGAGGTCGAGGGCGTCGCGATCGAGAACGGCGCCGTGAAGGGCGTGCGGGTCGGGGGCGGCGTCGTGCCCTACGACAAGGTGATCTCCAACATGGACGCGGTGCGCACCTACCGCGAGCTCGTCGGCGGCGAGGTCGGGCGGGCTTACGAGAAGCGCAGCTTCGAGCCGGCCTGCTCGGGCGTGGTGCTCTATCTCGGCCTCAACAAGCGCTACGACCACCTCGCCCACCACGACTTCGTGTTCTCGCGCGACCCCGAGGAGGAGTTCGACGCGATCTACCGCAAGGGCGAGCCGGCGCCGGACCCGACCGCCTATCTCGCCGCGCCGAGCAGCACCGATCCGACGGTGGCGCCCGAGGGCGGCGAGGCGCTCTACGTGCTGGTCCACACGCCGTATCTCCGTCCCCACCACGACTGGTCGAAGATGCTGCCGGCCTACCGGCAGAAGATCCTCGACAAGCTCAAGCGCACCGCCGGCATGCCGGACATCGAGGAGCGCATCGTGGTCGAGCGGCACCTGACCCCGGCGGACATCCATTCCCGCTACAAGGTGCTGAACGGCGCGATCTATGGGCTGGCCTCCCATGGCCGGATCATGGGGGCGTTCAAGCCCGGCAACCGCTCGCGGGAGGTGCGCGGCCTCTACCTCGCCGGCGGCGCCGCCCATCCCGGGCCCGGGATGCCGATGGTGATGATGTCGGGCTGGATCGCCGCCGACGCCCTCGACCAGGACGCCCGCGGCACTGCCGAGGCCTTGAAGGCCGCCTCGTGAGCGGGCGGGCCAACCTGCCCGGGCGGGCCGGCCCGCCCGCGCGGGACTTGCCGGTTCGGCGGGACTTGCCGGCTCGGCGGGACTTGCCGGCTCGGCGGGACTTGCCCCCGGATCCGGTCGCGGCCCGCTCCCCCCTCGTCTGGCGCTTCATGGGCGCGTACTTCGCCCGCTACGTGAGGCGCCACCTCAACGCCGTGCGGGTGGCGACCTGGGGCATGCCCCCGGCGGCGCCCGCGTCCGGGCCGGTGGTGATCTACTGCAACCATCCGGCCTGGTGGGACGCGGCCCTGATCATCCTGCTCGCCCGGCGCTTCTTCCCCGCGGCCGAGAGCTTCGCGCCGTTCGACGCGGCGATGCTCGCCCGCTACCGCATCTTCTCCCGCATGGGCGCCTTCGGGGTCGACCTCGATTCCCCCCGCGGCGCGGCCTCGTTCATGGCCGCGTCCCGGAAGATCCTGGACCGGCCCGGCCGGGTCATGTGGATCACCGCGCAGGGGCGCTTCAGCGACGTGCGCGAGCGGCCGCTGGGCTTGCGCCCCGGCGTCGCGCGGCTGCCCGAGCTCGCGCCCGAGGCCCTGGTCGTGCCGCTCGCCCTCGACTACGCCTTCTGGGACGAGCGCGGCGCGGAGGCCTGCGCCGCCTTCGGGCCGGGGATCGCCGCCCGCGACCTCCTCGCCCTGCCCCGCCCGGACCGCCTCGCGCGCCTGGAGGCCGATCTGACCGCCACCCTCGACCGCCTCGGCGCCGACGTGCAGAGCCGCGATCCCGTCCGCTTCGTCCCCCTGCTGGAGGGCCGGCGCGGCGTCGGCGGCGTCTACGATGCCTGGCACCGCGCGGCGGCGGCGATCGCCGGGCGCCGGTTCGTCCCGGGCCACCGCGCCGGGGACGGGGGGCGGGCGCCGTGACCGTGCTGGCGCTCGTCGCCCTCGCGCTGGCGCTGCTGCCGGCCGTGCTGGCGCTCGCCAACCTGCTGGCTCTGCGCAGGAAACCCTCCGGGGCGCCCGCGCCGGACTCTCTCGTCTCAATCCTGATCCCGGCCCGCAACGAGGCCGCCAATATCGGCCCGACCCTGGCGGCGGCGCTGGCCAGCACCGGCGTGGCGATCGAGGTGATCGTCGCCGACGACCACTCGACCGACGCCACCGCGGCGACCGTCGCGGCGGCCGCGGCCCGCGATTCCCGCCTGCGCCTGATCGCGGTGCCGCCCCTGCCCGCCGGCTGGACCGGCAAGAACCACGCCTGCCACGTCCTCGGGCAGGCGGCCTCGGGACGCCACCTGCTGTTCATCGACGCCGACGTGCGCCTGCGCCCCGGTGCCGCCGCGGCGCTCGCCGCCGCCGCCGTGGCGTCGGGTGCGGCCCTGGTCAGCGGCGTGCCCCGGCAGGTCACCGGCACCCTCGGCGAGCGCCTGACCGTGCCGATGATCAACTTCCTGCTGCTGGGCTACCTGCCGATCCCGCTGATGCGCCGCCTCCGCGACCCCGCCCTCGGGGCCGCCTGCGGCCAGCTCGTCCTGGCGGAGGCGGAGGCCTACCGCCGGGTCGGCGGGCACGGGGCGATCCGGGAGAGCCTGCACGACGGCGTGCTGCTGCCGCGGGTGTTTCGCCGGGCGGGCCTGCGCACCGACCTCGTGGCCGCCTCCGACCTCGCGACCTGCCGGATGTACACGGATTTCCGCCAGGCCTGGGCCGGCTTCTCGAAGAACGCCCACGAGGGCCTGGCGACGCCCCGCGCCCTGCCGATCTGGACCCTGCTGCTGGGCGGCGGCCACGTCCTGCCGCCGCTCCTGGTGCTGGCCGCCCTCCTCGGCGCGGGCAGCCTGCCGCTCGCGGCGGCGGCCCTCGCCCTGTCCCTCGGCACCCGGGCGGCGATCACCCTCGCCACCCGCGAGGACCCCTGGACGATTCCCCTCCACCCGATCACCGTGGCGCTGGCGCTGACCTTGCAATGGAACGCGCTGCTGCGTCCGCGCCGGGCCGGGGTCGCCACCTGGAAGGGGCGCACCTACCCGGCGGCCTGACGCGTCACGAGGGAGACACCATGACGGAGATCCGCGACCTCGACGGCGGCGCCATCCTGGCCGCCTACCGCGACCGCACCCTCTCCCCGCGCGACGTGGTGGCCGACGCCCTCGCCCGCATCGACCGCCACGGCCCGGACCTCGACGCCTTCGTGCTGGTCGACCGCGACGGCGCGCTCGCGGCGGCCGCGGCCTCCGAGGCGCGGTGGGCCAGGGCCGAGCCCCTCGGCCCCCTCGACGGCCTGACCTTCACGGTCAAGGACAACGTCGCCTGGGCCGGCCACCCGATGCGCCGCGGCTCGCTGACCACGCCCGACACCCCGGCGACCGAGAGCGCCCCCGCGGTCGACCGGCTCGTCGAGGCCGGCGCCATCCCGCTCGCCAAGACGACGATGCCGGAATTCGGCTGGAAGGGCCTCGGCGACTCGACCCATACCGGCGCGACCCGCAACCCCTGGGACACGCGCACCACCACCGGCGGCTCCTCGGCCGGGGCCGCCGCGGCGGCGGCGCTCAATCTCGGCCTCCTGCACATCGGCACCGACGGGGCGGGCTCGGTCCGCATCCCGGCCTCGTTCTGCGGCGTCTACGGCCTCAAGCCCAGCTACGGCCGGGTCCCGGCCTTCCCGCCCTCGCCGTTCGGACCGGTGGCCCATCTCGGCCCCCTCACCCGGCGCGTGCGCGATTCCGCCCTGATGATGCAGGCCATTGCCCGGCCCGACCCCCGCGACATGGCGGCCTCCGCCGCCGAGCCGCCGGACTATCTCGCTGGCCTGGAGGCCGGGGTGCGGGGCCTGCGCGTCGCCTGGAGCCCTCGCCTCGGATACGCCACGGGGATCGATCCCGAGGTGGCGCGCCTGACAGAGGCCGCGGCCCGCACCTTCGCCGACCTCGGCGCGAAGGTCGAGGAGGCCGATCCCGGCTTCTCCGACCCGGTCGAGACCCTCAACGGGATCTGGCTCGTCGGCGCCTGGTGCGTGCTGCGGGCGATTCCCGAGGAGAAGCGCGACCTCGTCGAGCCGGCCCTGCGGGCGGCGGCGGAGCGCGGGCGGCACATCGCGGCGCCGGATTTCGTCGCCGCCCTCAACGCCCGCGGCGCGCTGTTCACCGCCATGGCGCGCTTCCACCGGACCTACGACCTGCTCCTGACGCCCTCGCTCGCCACCCCGGCCTTCGCGGCCGGCAACCTGACGCCCCCGGACGGGCGCTACGGCGACGACTGGCTGAACTGGACGCCGTTCTCCTACCCTTTCAACCTCACCGGCCAGCCGGCGGCGAGCGTGCCGTGCGGGCTGACCGCGGGCGGCCTGCCGGTCGGCCTGCAGATCG
>NZ_LABY01000173.1 GCF_001043975.1 Methylobacterium variabile | reverse complement strand
GGCGGCTATCGCGGCGCCGGCTTCGGTGGCTACCGGGGCGGGTTCGGCGGCTACCGCGGTGCCGGCTTCGGCGGCTACCGGGGTGGCTTCGCCGGTTACCGCGGCGGGTTCGGCGGCTATCGCGGCTACGGCTACCGCGGCGGTTATGGCCGCGGCCTGGGCTACGGGCTTGCCGGCGTCGGCCTGGGCCTCGGGCTCGGCTACGGCCTCTCCAACGTCGGCTATTACGGAGGATACGCGGGTTACGGTGGGTACGGCGGGTATTACGGCGGCTGCGGCCCCTACGCCTACTACGACGACGTCTACGGGACCTGCGTCTCCTACGGCTACGGCTACTGACGCGGGGCCGCCGGCCTCACCCTCATGAGAAGACGCGGCCGGGCGGTTGCGCCCGGCCTGCACCAGCTTGGACGAGGTGGCGTGATGGTCGAACCAACCAAGCCCGGCGACAAGGCGGAGCCCGGCACGCCCGGGACCGGCGAGAACCTGTGCCGGCGCTGCGCCGGCACAGGCCGGATCGAGGGCGATTCCTGTCCGGACTGCGCCGGCACCGGAAAGGTGACCGAGCCGATCGGCGGCGCCTGACGTCCCGGCCCGGCGATCGCATTCCCTCGCCGAGACGCTCGTCAGGGCGCCAGGATGATCTCCGCGAGCGCGAGGGCCTTGGCCAGGGACGCCTCGGTCTTCGGCGTGGGCGGCGCCGGCACCTGGGCCGCGCTGCGCAGCTCCTCGAGCACCGCCTCCCGGGCGTTCGGATCCCGCTGAACCCGCTCCCGCAGCAGGGCGGTCACGATCAGCTCGAGGGCGCCCAGGCGCGCCTCGATGTCGTCCTCGAAGGTCAGCGGCGCGCTCATCGACAGCCCTCCCGCGGCGTCACTCCCGCAACTCGCCGATCCGCGCCGCGATGAGCCGGATCTTGCACGACGAGGCGAGCTGCCCCGCCGCCGAGCCGCCATGATAGTCGAAGTCGTAGAGGCTGTCGCAATGGCGCCGGAAATACTCGTCCCACGCCGCCTGGGCTGCCAGGAACGCCTTGCGCCAGTTCTCCGCATCCTCGCGACCCGCCAGGCTGCCGGGGCTCGGCGGCCGGGTGGCAACCGTCGCGATGGCGGCGAGCTTGCGCTCCACCTCCGCGGCGAGCCGCTCCCGCAGCGCCTTGGCGGCGTCGTCGAGGCAGGCGCCTTTCCGGTACTCCGGCACCGACTGCCCGGTGCAGGCCCGGATGGCTGCGGCGGCGGAGACGAGCTTTTCTGCTCCGGCCGCCCCCCGCGCCGCGGCATGCCCCGCCACGAGGGCGAGCGCCAGCCCCGCCGCGCACACGATCCGTCTCATCCGCGCCAGTGCCCCAGCAGATCGCCGCCGGCCAGCGCCACCCCGACCACCGCGATCGCGGCGCCAGTCAGGAACAGCAGCACCTGCTCGCGGGACGGAACGCGCCGGCCTCTCGTCCGCCGCCAGGGATTGGCGAGGGCCATGCTACTCGGCCGCGGCCTTGCGCGCGCGGCGGCGCGGAGCGGGCTTCTCCTCCGGAGCGTCCGCAGCGGTCTTCGCCGCGGCAGCCTCCGCCTCGGCGGCTTCGGCTGCCGCGGCCTGGGCCGCCGCCGCGGCGTCGCGCCGGCGCTGCCCGAGGCCGAGGCTCTTGGCGAGGGCGGAGCGCTGGGCGGCGTAGCTCGCCGCGACCATCGGGTAGTCGTGCGGCAGGCCGAACTTCTGGCGGTAATCGGCGGGCGTCAGCCCCTGCGAGGTGAGGTGACGCTTGAGCGACCGATAAGGCTTGCCGTCGATGAAGCTGATCAGGTGGTCGGGCGTGACCGACTTGCGGATCTGCGCCGGCGTCGCCCGGGTCTCCTCGGCCGCCGCCGCGACCGGCTGGCCGAGCGCCATGAGGGAGGCGTGCACGGACGCGATCAATCCCGGCAGCTCTGCGACCTGAAGATTGTTGTTCGCGACATAGGATGAGACGATGTCGGCCGCGAGGCCGACCAACTCAGACTGCTGCTCCAGGTTGACGTCCGACACGAGCTTCCATCCCGATCTGAGCAACCCGGCACGATCCGAGTCGTCCCGGCATATCGGGAGAAATGTGCCTCCATCAAGTGAAACCATGCGTGCTTCAAGGAAATCTTGTGTATCGCTGTCGATCTGCGGCCGCACCCGACCGGTCTTGTTCCGCCCGCCCGCCGTCGCGCCGTTGGTCACGCCTCTCGCACCCTGCGTGTTGCACCGCGGTCGCCGTAGCCCCAGTCTTCACCCCCCCGGTCGACGAGACGGCGGCCGTGGGCCGCGAGCCACCCGAAACCTTCCGCACCGCCGAACTTACCCCGCCTCGATCGGCGCCCGAGCGATTGCTCCGCCAAGATGGCAAGAAGGCCTTGACCCCATCCGAGAACCAGCCTATCTGCACCGCACCCGAGGCGGTGACGTGACACCCCGGACAGACGGAAGCTTCCTCTGATCCCCGGCACGCAACGCCCCGTTGGGGGATAGTTTAACGGTAGAACAGCGGACTCTGACTCCGTTAGTCGTGGTTCGAATCCACGTCCCCCAGCCACCAATATTTTCAAGCACTTAGAGCCCCATTATCAGCCGCTCCGCAGGGCGGTTAGACACTTCTGTCCGGCTGGTTAGACAGCCTTCGTGCGCTTCCTGTTCTCCTGATCCAGCTTGACCACCACCCCTCGCAGCTTCGGTTCGAGGTCGGCCTCGCGCGAATAATGCGCCGCCATGCCCTCGGTCTCCTGGCCGAGCATGTCGGCGATCGTGCGCGTGTCGAACCCCAACTGGCGCATCTGGGTCGCCGCGGTGTGGCGCAGCCCGTGGAACGTCAGCCCGTCGGCGATCTTGCCGTCCGCCTCAAGCTGTCGGATCAGCCGGAAGAAGCTCCCCCGGAACCCGTCCTCCTTCCACGGCTGGCCGCGGCTGTTGACGAGCAGCGTCGTCGCCCGGTGCTCGGAAAGCGCAGCCAAGGCCTCGGCGACCGCCTCCGGCGCCTGCACCTTCACCGGCTTGCCGCTCTTCGCCGAGACCCGAGACAATGTGCCGGCCGTTCGGTTCCAGGTGTCGCGCTTCACCGACAGCGCCTCCCCCTGTCGGTAGCCGAGCACCCCGCCGAGCATGATGGCGGCGCGCAGCTCGGGCGAAGCCGCGGCGACGACGGCGTCCCACTCCTCCTTCGCCCATGGTCGGTTGGCGCGTGGCTGCCCCTTCGGGCGGCGCAGCTTCTTCACGTCCCGGACCGGGTTCGCATCGGCGAGCTCGCGTTCCATCCCATGGGCGAAGACGACGCTCACGACCGAGAGCACGTAATTCGCGAAGCGCCGGCCCCTCTCCTTCTGGGCTCGATCGCGCAGCGCGGCCACGAACCCGCGGCTCCAGCGCGCCAGCGCGACGTCGTGGAGCGGGCCGAGATAGTCGAGCACCTTCTGGTAATCGGCCCGAGTGCGCGGCGCGAGGTCGGACAGGAACCGCGGGCTGGCGCGATAGGACACTACGAGCGAGCCCCAGGTGCCGGGCTTCTCCTTCACCTCGGGCTTCGCCTTGGCGCGGATCTCCTCGAGCGCCCGCCACCACTCGGGCGTGCCGATCACGTGAGGCGGTGTCAGGCGCACGCCGGACGCCCGGTCGTAGGCGTAGGTTATGCCCTTCGAGACGTAGATCTTCACGCCGGGCACGCGCACCTTGGTCATCGTCTCAGCCTGTCCAGCAGATCCTCGTCGGTCTCGCCGATCTCGCCCATCTCAAGCGAGTCGATCCAGCGGTCCAAGTCCCGGACGTCGTAGCGCAAGCCTTGCTTGCCGGGTCGGACCCGCTTCGGGGTGACAGGCAGCGGCGCGGTGGCGCCGAGCCCGAGATAGGCTGCCGCCTCGGCCCGGTTCAGCAGGCGCGAGGTCGGCAGCGGCAGGGGGCGCTCAGCGATGATCGCTCGGGCGCGCGGCATGCTTAGACCTCCCCTCCTGTGGCTGTGGAGACCGGGGCGGCGGGGCGGGCGCGATCAGACCACCTGGGCCGCCGCGCTTCGGCCTCGTCCGCCATACGCGGGCTGTAGAACTCGACGGCGCTGTCGGGCGTGACGCCCATCGGCTGGCGGATCGCATCGTGGAGGGCAATGAGGAGCCGGGCGTTCTCGGCCTGCGCCGCGGCAAGCGCCGGGCTGTGGTGCATGCACACATCGCCCGGACGGTCGTAGGAGCAGGCGCAGGATCCGTGCGGCGCGAGGCTGCTGATCTTCGCCTCTAGGGCCATGATCGCCTGCTCGAACTCGTCCCGCTCGCGAAGGGCTGCGTCACGCTCGGCCTCAAGCTCGCGGATGCGGCCTGCCCGGAGCGGGTCGGGGCTGGCACCGCAGGAGCAGGCATCGGCAGGGACGATGCGGCCCACGTTCCACCCAGGCGGAAGGTTCTCGTGGCGGGTGCCGCATCGCCCGCACACGAAGGACGAAATGTGAACTTCACCCGACATCGCCACCTCCCACCGCGTTGATCTGGATACCGGCGGCGCGGGCGCGGGAGAGCAGGACCGGATCTGCGCCTGGGAAGGCGAGGACCAGATCTGGGCGAAGGCTGGCCAGCGCAAGCGCAAGATCCATCTCGACCACCTGGCACCAGTTGCAGACCGCCCAGCCGTCCACCTGAAGGGCGAAGCGATCGAACCCGCCTGCATAGACAAGGGTGACCTCGACAGTGCCCATCGGGTGCTCGTCGGTCATGTCGCCACAAAGGGCGTCCAGGGCGCGCCAGATCGCGTCCCTGTCATCGTAGTCCCGTCCCCCGCAGACGAGGACGCGAAGCCCTGCCCTGTCGGTGTCATGGGGCATCGGAGGGCTCCGGTTCTGTGGGCGCGAATGCCAAGGCAAACTGCGCTACAGCGATCAGGAACAGCGCACCTGGATCGGTGGCTTGGAAGCTCGCTCCGACCAGCGCGGACATAGCGATCCACCAGGGCATCACCGCACCTCCCCGCTCGGCTGGCTCGGGGTGGGCTTTGGGTCAATCCGTTCCTCGATCACGACGCTCGGCTGGTACATGTCGAGGTAGCCGGTCCAGTCCGCGTGCGTCATGTTCTTCTCGGACTGTGCTTCGCGCTCATCAGCAAAGCGCACCGGCACACCGATGGCCCTCATGGCAATCTCGATTTCGCCTGCGATAGCGGACTTGCCGCAGCCAACAGGCCCGGCGACGATCACGCGAACCTCAGCCATGCTCGGCCTCCCGTGCGATGAGGGCGGCGCGGGCTTCGTCCGGCACGTCGAAGAAGCCGAGGGCGCCGCGGCACGACACGAATGGCAGCGGGCGCGGGTTGGCAAGCACGAAGCCGTAGCGACCGACGAACCAGGGCGACGGGTGGTCGGTGACACAGTCCACGATGTCGACGATACCTACGATGCCCCCGCGCTGCATGGCTTGGTGGATCTGTGCGCGTCGCCGGTTGTTGGTCTCGCGATCTTGGCGAGAGATGGCTTCGAGCGTGCACATTCCGTCCCAGAACTCGTCGCGGGTCATGCCCTTGGCGGCATGCAGCAGAACCGGGCCGCGGAAGCTGGTCGACCAGCTTCGGTTCTCGACCGACTTTCCCTCATGCAGGATCATGTGCGCCCACGGCTGGCGGATGGAGATCGCCTTGCGGGGAAGCGCGCGCAGCTCGTCAGCCCGTGACATCGGGGGTCTCCTGGGTCGGGGTGGCGAGGGCTCGGATCGTGAAGACGGCATGGGCGAGCCCTGAGTAGAACCCGGCGAGGGCCGCGTGGGCGGTGGGTAGCTGGCCGGGTGCCGGTGTCCCCGGGCGTGAGATCGCTTCAATGGCAGTAGCCGCAGCCCATAGGCCGCGCTGATAGGAGGTCGCTTCAGCATCCTTCCACTTGCGCTCGCTCTCCGCTATTGCGGTGCGGAGACGATCGGCATCACGGCGGGCGCCGTCTCGCTCGGACATCAGGGCCCCGGTCTCGGCAACGAGATTGGCGACCTCAGGCAAATTGGCCTTCGCGCGCTCGCAGCAGGCCGCCTCGACGTAGGCCCAGCGCTGGCGCTCTTCCTGCGTGCAGTCGTCCCACCGGGCCCTGGACTGCACACCCGCGGCCCGCCACATCGTCTCGGCAGCGAGCCGGCCGAGGTCTGCCGGCGCATCGGGGATCGGGGATCGGCCGATGACGACGCCGCATCGAAGGGCCCAGATCTCCTCGCCGCGGCGAGCGTCGTCGCGATCCATCTCGGCGGAGCGCAGGTCCTTTCCGAGGGCCGTGCAGACCCGCCTCAGCCTCTTGACCTCAGCCTGTAGCTCCCGGGTGGGGGATTGGTCGGGCGCCCCCGCTTCGCGGGCCGCGCTGTTGCCTTCGGTCATCACGTTGCGACCCGCGCCATCCGCCACTTTTTCTGATGAATTAGCCTGCATTGCCGACATCTCCGAATGCCCTGCGAGAAGATGTAGTTGTCTTCGGTAAGCTCATGTCCGCGACGGCAGTGCGTCCGCTTTTGCGGCCCGAGCAAGCCTTTGGAGGCGGCGTCTCGAATGTTCTCGCGGTTTGTGCCCCACCAGATATGCTTCGGGTTTACGCAGGTTGGGTTATCGCAGCTGTGGCAGGCAAGCAGTCCTTGTGCCGGCCATGCCTTCTCTTCGATCACCTTGGCTATGCGCGGGGCCAGGAACTCTCTGCCCTTATATCTGAGACAGCCGCGACCCCTGATTGCAGCCCCCAGCCAGGGCCAGCACTCATCCTCTAGGCCGATTTGAATTTTAGCCCGAAATCGACTTAAGAAGCCTTCGTCGTTCCAGATCTCGGGATTATCCATAGCCTTGCGCCTCTTCCTTGCGCACAAGACCTGTGGTCATGTTGTCGATCTGTGTGAGGATGCCGACCAGATCGCCCGCAAGCGGCCGCCATAGTGGCGCGTCGGCCTTCCAGTGCTTTTCCCAGAGCGCAACAGCAAGACGTTCAGCGTAGCGCGTAGCTTCATCGCTGCGCGTCTCGCCGGCTTCGCCGCTTCCATCGCATGGCGCAGAGTGATTATTCATCGCGCGGAGCCCTCCGCATCCGACGTAACGCTGAAATCTGGCGGTTGCGGCGCGTCAAGGGTAAATGCAATTGTCTTGAGGGTTTCAATATTTCGGCAGTCTTTGATGAGTTCGGCCAATTTGTATGCTTGGCCGCGCCACCAATGTTCGGCGCGCTCGGCATGGCCGAAGAGACGATCTTGATAGCCGTGCCCGCTCCAGCCACGCTCTAACCCCGTGTCGCGGGCGTACTTCCGATAACTGCGGGGATAAGCCTTGTCTCCGACTTCGACTGATTGGCGCCCTGCGGATTGAACCTCAACCGCCGTCCATTTGCCGCGACCGATGTATTTGCCGTTACGATACACGCTGCCGTCGCGATCAAGATGCCAAAGCAGATCGCCTGCCACTGCCTCGGCGACCGTCCTCGCAACTTTGCGCGAGGGGGACCCGCCCGCAGGGCAGAGACCCGTCAGGGGCTCTGTCGAAGACGGGTGACCCGACCCCTTGGGGTCGCGCCCCTCCTGCCCCCTCACGCTGGTGTGGTCAGACATCGGGGGCTCCTTCGGGTTGGAGAGAGGCGCGCTCCGCACTGCCGAACTCCCCATGCCGGCACGCGGCGTAGCAGGCGCAGACGCGGTGCTCTCCGGCGTCCGTGCGGTGGGTGCAGTAGAAGAGCCCGTCGCGAGCAGGATCAGAAAGCCGGATGCTGCGCTGGTACCCTTGGCCGACGTTTTGGGGGTCGCAGGTCCGAAAGAGGCAGTCAGGACAGGCCTTACGCCACGGGCGTCCGTCCTTTGCCGGGATCACCGCGTCCATCTCGTAATCCATCAGGAGCGGGTAGCTCTCCGGCCTGAGAGCGTGTCCGGCATGATCAGGAGCCGCAGCGATCATGGCGATTTCCTCTTCGGTCATCGTCCGGTCTCCTCAGTCTCTCTGTCGAGGGCGGTGCGGCCGGCGGGCGACAAAGACCACAAATGGTCTGCATCAATGCCGCCATACTCGTCTGTGTCGTCAACGACGAAGTGCGACCCTGGATCTTGGATTGCGGTAAGAAGGCCGGCTCGAAGCATCCGTTCTAGTTCTTCGCCAGAAACCCGTATTTTGTCATCGTCAGAACGATGCTCTAGAACCGGCAGAAAGTTGCTGCCTGGACAGGGACCGATGACAGGCCTTCCGATCGCTGCAAATCGGCGGAGCGCGTCCAGCAGGTCAGGCTCACGCATCGCCCACCTCCTGGGAGGAGGGACGCGGGGAGGCGGGATCTTGGACTATACTTGAGGGCGCCTCCGCTGCGCGGACCGGGCTCGCGGCCTCTGGCCTCAGCCGGCTTGCGCCGTCTTCACGCTCCGCGCGCTGATCCCTGGCGCGAATTGGAAATGCGATCTGCGCGGCCTCGAAGATGGGGTCGGTCCACTCATCTTCAGTCGAAGTCGCATCCATATTGTTTAGCGCTTCACCAAGCATTTCCATCAACTCGGCCGACCTCTGCCCGACATCATGCATAATTGATGTGAAAACACGCTCGGTCGCTAATGTGGTATAGTCGTCATGAACACGCGCAAGGGCGCGTGCGAGATGCGCGACCACTTTGCACTGATCCGCAACCTGAGCCGCAAGATCGCCAGCGCCAGGGATGGAAGCGCCGGCAGGCGCCGGGACCGCAGGGCCCGGTCCGGAGGACGACAGCCCGTGCCCGTCAGGGCGGCGCCCTGAAGTAATACCCTCCCGAGAGGGGGTGGAGGACTGGAGGGCTCGGAGGATGATGTCTTCGATCTTGAGAGCGTCGTCCTCCATCGTGCGGTGGCGCATCAGGCCCTCGCACATCATCCAGTCTACGATATCGAGAGCGGCCCCTTCAGCCCCCTCCCTCGCCGCCTGGATCAGGTCTGGCGGGGTGGCGCTGATGCGGGATAGGAGAGCGGAGCGGGCTTGCTCAAGCTGCTCCTTGTTGCTCCGCTGATCTTCCTTCGGGGCGGTGGCGCTGAATGCCCCGCATGCCCAAGCGCAGTCGATCACGAGATCCACCAACCCCTCGACCTCAGCAGGAGACCGGAGAGGGGTGACGGGTGCCTCGACTGCGTCGGCGGGCTCAAACCGGCCGTCGTCCATCTCGGCGGTCGGGCGGACCCAGACCGGGCCGCCGCCGAGCGCGCGGTAGCCGACCACCTCGGCGCCGTGGACCAGCGGTCCGCTGGTTTGCACTATCGCGGCGAACAGAATGGACGCCCCGGCCGGAGAATTGAACATGGACGAACATGCGGTGATCTCGCCGGCCTCGCCATGCCGGACAATCAGGGCGAGGTCATAGTCCGTCAGCGGGTTGTGGGTTCGCACACTGGCTCCCCGGAACAGCACCTCGTACAGGCCGCCGGTCTTCTTGTGGCGAAGGATCTCGGCCATGGCTCAGGCCTCCCGGGTTGGCAGAGTGGAGAGAAGGCGTGCCACGTCGCTCTCGCGCATCCCGTCGAAGAGCTTGTTTTCGCCGATCGCTCCGAGCTTGAGGCCGCTCAGCGCCAGCCCCGCGGCCGACCAGCCATTCTCCCATGCCCGCTCTAGGACATCTTCCAGATCCACCTCAGGCGCCTTCGCCGTCCCTCCTACAGCCCCCTCCCGCAGCATGTTGCGGCGGGCCTGGAGGGCTGACTGAACCTCGCCGTGGTCATCCTGCTCGCCGGCTCGAACAGCCTTCGACCACCCCGGGAGACGAACATCGTTGACCTGCGCCGCATCCTCCCGCGCCGCGGCCAGCAACTCTTCCTCTGTCCACTCCCGAGGCTCGACGACATGACCGCGCTCAAGGGCGAGGCGGAGGGCGGAAACGCTGCCTTGAACACCATTGGAATTGTCGTGATCGCCGTCACGATATGCTTTGGCTCCTTGCGGATAGTTCTGGCGCTCGCAAATCCTGGCGCCGATCTCCCGCGCCACCTCGACCATCCAGGCGGGTGGGGCCTTATCGCCGTCCACATAGGCCCACGCATAGGCGATGGCCTTGCGCTCAGCCTCTGCCCAGTCCTCCCCGTTCCCGACGTAATGGGCTGTGTCACCTTCTCTCGTCAGGTCATACCCGATACCGCACATGCTTCGCGAGAAGGTGGCCTTCCAGCCCTCCGGCAGCTTCGTCTTATCGCGCATGATCGTGCCTCTGTGGTTCGGGTGGTCAGGCGGAGGGGGTGGAGGCGGACTCGCGGGCCTTGGCCCTAGCCGTCGAGATGCGAACAGCCTCGTCCAGGCCGTGCTCTTTGATCGTCGGCACCCACCAGCACGGCGTATCGCCAAACGCAGAGCCGCAGCCGTACTTCTCGACCTTGAGCAGCGGGCGCTCACAGAGAAAGCAGACCTTGTTTGCGTGCTTGCGGGGCATTACCGGCTCCCCTCCCCTGTGGGAGGGAGAGCGGGGGGCGGCCACAAGCCGGCGAGCGCATCGCGGATCGCGTCGTAGTCTTGCGGCAGGCTCTTCACGCTCAGCCGGTGGTCGCCGCACACCCGGCACAGAGCTTCGGTCATCGCGCTCGGCGTGGCGACGCTAGCAGGCTGGATGCCGCGCTCGCGCAGCATCGTGGCAGCCTGGGCGGCATCGAGAGGACGAGTCGTCATCTCAATCTCCCGACAGTGTGCCGACGGCCGGCAAGCGGCTGTCGGGCGTGACGGGGCGGCGGCGCGGGTCCGGGTTCTGCTCCCGCTCGCGTAGCAGGCGAGCGCGCTGGGCAGCCTCAATCAGCTCACGCCGGGTCTGACCGTTCGCGGGCGCGGTGCCGTTGGGGTTGGTCACGTCGTGGCCTCCGTCCGCTCGCGATCAGCCATCGCCCGCATGTCGGCGAGAGCCTGATCGTTGGTTTCGTAAAAGCGGGTGGGCGCAACCGGCATCGCCGGGTTGCTCTCGCGATAGATTAGCTGAGCGGCGAGAGCGGTACCGTGGAACCGCTCCAGGGCATAGCCGGGCTCGCCGGCGAGATGGACGACCCAGCCCGCTCGGCAATGCGTCGTGCCGCAGCGGTGCCACGTGGACATGTCGAGCGCGCCGGTCTGCGACGCTGCCTCCAGCACGCGGGCGTGGATGTTCTCGATGGTCGGGATTGCAGGCGGTCCCGACCAATCCGACGACGGGTCACCCTTCAGGTCGCGGCGATCGTAGAGATTGGCGACATGCGAGCAGTCCGAGCAGCGC